>JAFKGG010000047.1 GCA_017307915.1 Burkholderiales bacterium
CGTGACGCGTTTGCCCATTTCCTGGCGATCGGCACGCGCTGGATGGACAACGACGTCTACGGCCACGTCAACAACGTCGTCTACTACTCATATTTCGATACGGTGGTGAACCAGTTTCTGATCGAGCGCGGCGTGCTCGACATCCACGCCGGTGACGTGATCGGATTGGTGGTGGAAACCTCGTGCCGCTATTTCTCGGCGGTGTCGTTTCCCGATACCGTGCACGCCGGGCTGCGCGTGGCCAGGATCGGCCGCAGCAGCGTGCAATACGAGATCGGGCTGTTCGCCAACGAGCAGTCGCGCGCGGCTGCGTTCGGCCGTTTCGTTCACGTTTACGTCGATCGTGCGACGCGCCGGCCTGCCGAGCTGCCGGGGCCGCTGCGCGAAGTGCTGCAGACGCTTGCCGTCTGAAATTTTTCCGCTCCGGAGCCTGCCCTGATGCAATACCCGCACAGCTACCGCTACGTCGATGACGCCATCCTGTCGCGCCGCTCGATACGCGCTTTTCTCGATAAGCCGGTGGGCCGCGACGTCGTCGAAGACATTCTCGACGTGGCCTGCCGCGCGCCTTCGGGCACCAACATCCAGCCGTGGAAGGTCTATGCGCTGGCGGGCGATGCCAAGCGCGCCTTGTGCGAGCGCCTGCTGGCTGCCTACGATGACCCCGAGCAGGCGCAGCACCAGGAAGAGTTTCCGTACTACCCGCTGCGCTGGGTCTCGCCATACATCGAGCGGCGCCGCAAGGTCGGCTTCGGCCTGTATGGCCTGCTCGGCATCGGCAAGGGCGACAAGGCGCGCATGCGCGAGCAGCATCGCCGCAACTATCTGTTCTTCGATGCGCCGGTGGGGCTGATCTTCACGGTCGATCGCGTGATGCAGCAGGGCAGCCTGCTCGACTACGGAATGTTCCTGCAGAACATCATGACGGCCGCGCGCGCGCGTGGCCTCGATACCTGCCCGCAGGCGGCGTTCAGGCACTACCACCGCACGGTGGCCGAGGCGCTGCAATTGTCGGCCGACGAGATGCTGGTATGCGGCATGTCGCTGGGCTACGCCGATCCACAGGCGCCGGAGAATCAGCTGCATACCGAACGCGAGCCGGCGGCGTCGTTTACGCGCTTTGCGGGTTGGTGAAGGATTGGTGAAGCCTTGGTGAGGCGGCCGAGAGGCGGGCGGCGAGCGTGCGGCCAGTGGCTATCAAAAGGCTGACATCGGGCCGGCGGGCGGCTGGACGCGGGCAGGCCGCCGACAAACGGCGCCGCTGTTGTACGGATACCACCCGATGCACCAGAAATCGGGTGAAAAAACGGCTCTAAGTGATTCTATTTGCTTCGTTTTTCGCTAGACTGCTGGGTACGGCGGAACAGGCAGCAGGCGAGGGCGGACGATGCATTCGGGTTGGGATAAGGCGTTGCGGCGTGCGCTTATGCGCACGGCGGGCGTGTTGGTGGGGGCGGCGCTTGCCGTGGTGATCGGCGCGACGCCGGCGATGGCTGCCAAAGGGGCTGGCAAAGAAGCCAACAAGGCCCGGGCAGGGAACAGCCAGGCCGCGGCGAAGGGTGCCAAGGGCGCGAAGCAGGCTGTGGCCAAGACGTCTTCCAAGTCGGCATCGAATACCGCTGCCAAGCCGGCGCGCAAGAGCGCCGTGGCGGCGGCCAGCACGCGCGGCGGCGCTCGCAGCGCTTCGGCCAACACCCGCACAGCTTCGGCCAAGACGCGCAGCGCTTCGGCCAACACTCGCGTTGCCTCGGCCAGCACCCGCGCCGCTGCAGGCAATACCGTTCGCGCTACGCCGGTCTCGCTGCGTTCCCGCGCCGCGGCGCCGCGCGCCATCGATCCGCCGCGCCCGTCGATCGGCCACGCGATCGGCCTGCACGAAGTGGTGGACCCGCTGGCGCTGCAATCGGCGGTGGC
Organism: Burkholderiales bacterium; assembly: GCA_017307915.1. Classification (GTDB taxonomy): domain Bacteria; phylum Pseudomonadota; class Gammaproteobacteria; order Burkholderiales; family Burkholderiaceae_E; genus Zeimonas. The sequence continues at coordinate 1,915 of JAFKGG010000047.1, forward strand.
GCTGGTGCTGGATCTGCAAACCGGCGAAGTGCTGTTCGAAAAGAATGCGCAGGCCGTGCTGCCGATCGCTTCGATCAGCAAGCTGATGACCGCGCTGGTGGTGCTCGAAGCCGGCCTGCCGATGCCCGAGATGCTGGAAATCAGCCAGGCTGACGTCGACACCGAGCGCAACACGCGCTCGCGGCTGCGTACCGGTACGCGGCTGTCGCGCGGCGAGATGCTGAACCTGGCGCTGATCGCGCCGCGCACGCGCTCGGGCGCCATTATCCAGGCGGCCTGTCGGCCTTCGTCGAACGGATGAACGGCAAGGCGCGCGAGATCGGCATGCACGATTCGTATTTCGTCGAGCCCACCGGCTTGTCGAGCAGCAACGTGTCGACGGCCCGCGATCTGGCGCTGCTGGTGCGCGCGGCTTCCGAATATCCGCTGATCCGCGAGTATTCGACGGCGACCGGGCTGACGGTCGATACCGGCTACAGCCAGGTGAGCTTTCGCAATACCAATCGGCTGATCGATCGCCCGGACTGGGACATCGGCCTGCAGAAGACCGGCTACATCTCGGAAGCCGGCAACTGCCTGGTGATGCAGACGCGCATCGGCCACCGGCCGGTGGTGCTGGTACTACTCGATGCACAGGCGCGCATGGCGCGCGTGGGTGATGCGCAGCGCATTCGCGAGTGGCTGGAAAGCGGCGAGGCCGGCGAGCGTCCGCCCTTGCGGGGTAGCGGCAAGGTGAGCCTGCGGCGCGATACGGGAATCGAGGGCGGCATCGAGCAGCATGGCTCGGTCGCGCGTCGCGCAGCGCTGGGCTGAGCAGCGCTCAGCCTTCTTGCGGCTCGTAACCCAAGGCCCCCGAGATCTGCGCCGCCGTGCGGCACAGCAGATCGATCCAGTCGTCTTGCACGAAATCGGCTGGCGCCGAAATCGACAGGCCGGCCACCAGCTTGCCTGAGTCGTCACGAATTCCGGCGGCGATGCAGCGCACGCCCAGTTCCAGTTCTTCGTTGTCGCGTGCATAGCCGCGCGCGCGCACCAGTGCCAGCTCGCGTTCGAGCCGTGTCGGCTCGGTGATGCTGTTCTTGGTGTGACCGGCCAGGCCGGTGCGCGTGGCGTAGCCGCGCACGTTCTTCACGTCTTCCACCGCCAGAAACAACTTGCCCACCGAGGTCAGGTGCAGCGGCGCGCGGCCGCCGACGGCGCGCACCACCTGCATGCCCGAGCGCTCGGAGACGGCGCGTTCGATGTAGACGATTTCGTCGTTCTGCCGGATCGACAGGTTGACCGGCTGCCCGGTGGCCCGGTGCAGTTCGCGCATCGGGCCGAGCGCGGCGTCGCGCACGTTCAGCCGCGCCTTGACCAGATTGCCCAGCTCCAGCAAGCGGATGCCGAGCTGGTAGGTGCCCGGTTCGGCACGATCGACGAAGCGCGCCGTGACCAGATCGTTCAGGATGCGATGCGCGGTCGACGGATGCAGGCCGGTGCGGCCGGACAGGTCTTTCAGGCTGACCGGCTCAGGCTGGTCGGCCAGCGCGTCGAGCAGCGAGACCAGCCGTTCGATGACCTGAATTGCGGTGCGGCTTTCGTCGTTGTTCGTCGATCGGGGACGGGGCATCGAATCACTCGGGCAGATCGGAACGGGTCACGGGTGCCTGGATGCCGCAGTGCAACATCCGAGTTTCGATTTATATCACGTTGTGAAATGACTGTCACGGAAGCTGTCGGGCAAAAGCCGTCTGGCGTTTCAGCGCGCCGGTTTGAGCCGGGCGCCCCGGTTGTGCGGCCGTGGCTGAGTCGACGTGCGGGGCAGGGGACAAGCCCACTTCAGCGGCGGCACCGGGGCGAACGCTGCCGGCGATGAAGGCGGGCCGGCCACGCAGCCCGCTGGCGCGGTAGTCGGCACCCAGCAGCTCGTCGGCCGTGCCGCGGTCCAGTTGCAAGCCTTCGCGCACCCAGCCGTGCACGGCCTCGAACAGGCGCTCGGCCGACATGCGGCCGCTGCCGTCGCTGCGTTCGCTGAGCCATTCGGAGAAGGCCATGAAGCGTTCGAAGGCGCTATGTTCGTCCGGCTTGATTTCGATCCCAACCGTGGGAGCGGCGTGGCCCGCAAGAGTCGCGCGGTTCGAAGGAGCCGTGCGGCCTGCCTGATCCGGCGGCATGCCGAGCATCACCGGCAGCGTGCCCGCAAAGCGCCCCGAGTTGGCCACCAGATCCCAGTGCCGCGCAAAGCGGCTGATCCGTTGCAGCGTGGCGAACGGCAGATGATCGGTGGCCAGCACGTTGTACGGCGGATCGGGATTGAAGCGCAGGCCGTGGGTGTCGGTATGGCGCGCGATCGGCGCGCCGCGCAGGCGCTTGAGGATGCCGACCTGGATCTCGTGCGGCCGCAGCCGCAGCAAACGGTCGAAGCCAGCGGCGAAGCTGGTCAGGTCTTCGCCGGGCAGGCCGGCGATCAGGTCGACATGCAGATGCGCGTGCGTGTGCGCGGCCAGCCAGCCGATATTGGCTTCGGCCTTGGCATTGTCCTGGCGGCGGCTGATCAGCGCCTGCACGGCTGGGTTCCAGGTCTGGATGCCGATCTCGAACTGCAGCGCACCCGGTGGAAAACGCACGACCATCTCGCGCAGCCGCTCGGGCAGATGATCAGGCACCAGCTCGAAGTGCGCGAATACCGGATCATCGGGCCGTGCCTCGATGCGTTGCAGGAAGAATTCGAGAATGGCGACGCTCGTCGCCGGCTTCAGGTTAAAGGTGCGATCGACGAACTTGAACAGCCGCGCGCCGCGCTCGTAGAGCAGCGCCAGTTCCTGCAACAGGGCATCGAGCGGAAATGGCACTGCCGTGCGATCGAGCGCCGACAGGCAGAACTCGCACTTGTATGGACAGCCGCGCGAGGCTTCGACGTACAGCGTGCGTTCGCGCAAGTCGGTGTCGCTGTAGTGCCGATACGGCAACTGCAGTTGCGCCAGCTCGCCGCCTTCGCCGGCCAGGATCTTCGACAGCGGGCGCGGCCCATCGAGCAGTTGCCGGCACAGCCGTGCAAAGCTCAGGTCGCCGGGGCCGGTGATCACGTGATCGGCTTCGCGGCAGATGCGCTGCTCGCCGGTTTCATGGCTGACTTCGGGGCCGCCGACGACGATGGTCAGCGTGGGGTCGACGCGCTTGAGCATCGCCGCCAGCCGCGTCGTTTCCTCCACGTTCCAGATGTAGACGCCGAAGCCGACGATGCGCGGGCGCCGCGTCAGGATGCGCTCGGCCAGCGTCTCGCTGCGCGTGCCGATGACGAACTCAAGAATCTCGGCGCGCGCCCGCAGCTCGCCCAGGTTGGCGTACAGATAGCGCAGCCCGAGCGACGCGTGGCTGTAGCGCGCGTTCAGCGTGACCAGCAGGATGTCGGACATCGCGGGCCTGCCGTCGGTGCCGATGAAGCTCAGCGAGCGTCGGACACGCGCGGCGAGATGCCGGCGCGTGCAGCCGCGTCGACCCCCTCGCGCGCCGCCCGTGCCGCGGCGCGCGCGCATTGCCCGACCAGCGCCGGCCCGCCATAGATCAGCCCGGTATAGAGCTGCAGCAGCGTTGCGCCCGCCGCCAGCTTCTCGCGCGCATCATCGGCGCTCATGATGCCGCCCACGCCGATGATCGGATAAGCGGCCGGCAGCTCGCGGCGCAGCGCGCGGATGACGCGGTTCGACGGTTCGAACACCGGCGCGCCCGACAGCCCGCCGGCCTCTTCGGCATGCGGCAGCCCGGCCACCGCGTCGCGTGCGATCGTGGTGTTGCTGGCGATGACGGCGTCGATGCCGTGCCGCTGCAGCAGCGCGGCGATGGCGCTGATCTGATCGTCGTCGAGATCGGGCGCGATTTTCAGCGCCAGCGGCACGCGCCGGCCGTGCTCGGCGGCCAGCGCGGTGCGCTGCGTCTGCAAGGCGGCCAGCAGCTCGTCGAGCGCGTCGCCGCCTTGCAACTGGCGCAGGTTCTTGGTGTTCGGTGACGAGATGTTGATCGTCACGTAGCTGGCGTGCGGATAGACGCGCGCCAGGCACAGCGCATAGTCGTCGAGCGCGCGCTCGATCGGCGTGGCCGCGTTCTTGCCGATGTTCAGCCCCAGCACGCCGCGCCATTTGGCGCGCTGCACGTTGGCCACGAACGCGTCGACGCCGTCGTTGTTGAAGCCCATGCGATTGATCAGCGCCTGCCGCTGCGGCAGCCGGAACATGCGCGGCTTGGGATTGCCCGGCTGCGCCTTGGGCGTGACCGTGCCCACCTAGATGAAGCCGAAGCCCATCGCGGCCAGCG
>JAFKGG010000048.1 GCA_017307915.1 Burkholderiales bacterium
GGATAACGGCGGATCGGCGACGTGAAATGCGTATAGGCGTCATACGCCAGCCCGAAGTGGCCGGCGTTGTCCGGCGAGTAGATCGCCTGCTGCATCGAGCGCAGCAGCATCGTCTGCAGCAGCATCGCGTCGGGCCGCGCGCGCACCTGCGCGGCCAGCTCGGCATAGTCGCGCGGCGACGGATCATCGCCGCCGCCCAGCGCCAGCCCGACGCTGCGCAGGAACTCACGCAGCAGCTGCAGCTTGTCGACCGTGGGGCCCTCATGCACCCGGTACAGGCCCGGGTGCTTGCTACGGCGCATGAAGTCGGCGGTGCAGACGTTGGCCGCCAGCATGCATTCCTCGATCAGCTTGTGCGCATCATTGCGCTGGCTGGGCACGATGCGCTCGATGCGGCCGGCCGGATCGCAGACGATCTTGGTTTCGATGGTTTCGAAGTCGATCGCACCACGCGCCTGCCGCGCCTTGGCCAGCACCCGGTACAGCTCGTGCAGGTTGCGCAGATGCGGCAGCAGCGCGGCGCGCGCCGGCGGCAGCGCCGGCAGGTTGCCGCCCGACAGCATGCCCCAGACTTCGTCGTAGGTCAGCCGTGCGGCCGAGTGCATCACCGCTTCGTAGAACTGGTAGGCGCGGATCTGCCCGCGTGCGCTGATCACCATGTCGCAGACCAGCACCAGCCGATCGACCTGGGGGTTCAGCGAACACAGGCCGTTGGACAGCTTCTCGGGCAGCATCGGGATGACGCGACGCGGGAAGTACACCGAGGTGCTGCGTTCGAGCGCCGTGCGATCGAGCGCGTCGTCGGGCTTCACGTAGTGGCTGACGTCGGCGATCGCCACGATCAGGCGCCAGCCGCTGGCGCGGCGCGCGCGGCCGCGTGCGCCGGCCTCGGCCGAGCTGGCAGCGGCGGTAGTACGTGCCGCGCCGGACGCTCGCGAAGCCCCCGCGGCTCGGGCCGCGCCGGGGGTTCGGGCCGCACCGTCATCGGCGAGCGCTTCGGCGAGCGCTTCGTCGTCAGGCGATGCCGCCCCCAAGCCATCATCGCGATCACCGGGCGAGCCGATCGATTCGCCGCGCGCCGCGATCGAGTCGATCGGCTCGCAATAGACGGCATCGTCGAAGTCGCGCGCATCGACGCCGTCGATGGTGACCAGCGGCACGTCACGCAGATCGACGCGCTTGCGGATATCGGCCGGCCGCACGGCGCCCGGCAGTTTGGCCGCCGCAGCCTGCGTGACCTCGTCGAACTGATGCGGCACGTCGAACTTGCGCACCGCGATCTCGATTTCCATGCCGGGGTCGCCGATCTCACCCAGCACTTCGACCACGCGGCCGATCGGCGGCGCCTGGCCCGACGGCGGCACCATGATCTCGACGGTAACCACCTGCCCTTGCTGCGCACGCTGCGTATCGGCCGGCGGAATCAGAATGTCATGCTTGATGCGCTGGTCTTCGGGCACGACGATGTGCACGCCGCGCTCGTTCAGGAAGCGGCCGACCAGTTGCCGGTGAGCACGCTCGGTGACCTCGACGATCATGCCCTCGGGGCGCCCGCGTGAGTCATAGCCGGCGCGCTTGGCCAGCACGCGGTCGCCGTGCATCACCTTCTGCATCTCGCGCGGCGACAGGAACATGTCGGGGCCGCCGGCGTCGGGGATCAGGAAACCGAAACCATCGCGATGGCCCTGCACCCGGCCGGCCGTCAGATCGAGCCGGCTGGCCAGCAGCAGCACGCCCTTCCGGTTGGGCATCAACTGCCCATCGCGTTCCATCGCCAACAGCCGCCGGTTGAGCGCGTCGAAATGCGCCGAAGGCACCGCCAGCCGCTCGGCCAGTTGCACCGGCGTCATCGGCACGTCGGCCGCGCGCAGGCACTCGAGAATCGCTTCGCGCGTCGGGGCAATCCAGGTCTTGGCCGTCACAGATTTCTCATATTATTTGACACAGTTCGTAGTATCGCTATAATTTCTGGCTCTGCTTGCTTTCGTCGCAATTCGAAAGCAAGAAGGCCCAGATGGCGGAATTGGTAGACGCACTAGGTTCAGGTCCTAGCGGTGGCAACACTGTGGAGGTTCGAGTCCTCTTCTGGGCACCAATTGTAAGGGCTGCGTAAGCAGCCCTTTTTCTTTTTATGCTCGTCGATGGCGCAGCGCCAAGCAGGCGCAGCGCGCCCAGTGGCGCCCAGCCCTGCAGCCAGGCGAGCCGCTCTGCGAACGCGAACGCAGCCTGCGTCACTTACCCCCAACGCGCCTTCAGGTCACTGGGCCGCATGTGGTCGTATTCCTCGAACGGCTGGTGGATCCACGGATTGGTCGGCAGCGACTCGATGAAGTAATCGGGGTCGGCCACCGACGCACCCTTGCGCCACAGCACGGCCGAGCGGATTTCCTGTAGCTGCGCATAGCGGCGCTTGAGCGCCGGCACCACCTCGACCAGCGTGGCGCCCGAATCGACCAGATCGTCGACCAGCAGCCAGTTCGGCCCGGGCAAGGGCGCGGCCGAGCTCAGATGCTCGGCGATCAGCAGCGAGCTCTGCTTGGTGCCCGCGCTTTCGCGATACGAACTGGTGAACAGCACGCCCAGCGGCCGATCGAACAAGCGCGAGAACACGTCGCCAATGCGCAGGCCGCCGCGTGCCAGGCACACGATCGCATCGAAACGCCACTCCGATTCCCAGATCTTCAACGCCAGCTTTTCGATCAGCCGGTTGTATTCGTCCCAGGAGACGTACAGATCCTTCATGGCACGGGTTCCGATGCGCGGCGCCAGTTAGTGGAACGGATGACGCAGCAGGATCGTTTCGTCGCGATCGGGGCCGGTCGAGACCAGATCGATCGGCGCACCGGCCACTTCCGACAGCCGCTGCAGATAACGCTGCGCATTGGCCGGCAGCGCCGCCCAGTCTTGCACGCCCACCGTGCTTTCGCTCCAACCCGGCATTTCTTCGTAGACCGGCTCGCACTGCGCCACCGCCTCGGCGCCGAACGGCAGCAGATCGAGCGTCTGGCCGCCACTGCGATAGGCGGTGCACAGCTTGACGGTGGACAGGCCGTCGAGCACGTCGAGCTTGGTCACCACCAGGCCCGAAATGCCGTTCAACTGGATCGAGCGCTTCAGCGCCGGCGCGTCGAACCAGCCGCAACGGCGCGGCCGTCCGGTGACCGAACCGAACTCCTTGCCGATCGTGGCCAGGTGCTTGCCGACATCATCGGTGAGCTCGGTGGGGAACGGACCCGAGCCGACGCGGGTGGTATAGGCCTTGACGATGCCCAGCACGTAGTGCAGCGACTGCGGCGCCACACCGGCGCCCGCCGAGGCCGCACCGGCCACGCAGTTGCTGCTGGTGACGTAGGGATAGGTGCCGTGGTCGACGTCGAGCAGCGCACCTTGCGCGCCTTCGAACAGCAGCGATTCACCGCGCGCCATCGCCTGCGCCAGCAGCGCCGGCACATCGGCGACCATCGGCGCGATGCGCTGGCCCAGCGCCAGCGCTTCATCGGCCACCTGCGCCGCATCCAAGGCTGGCGCCTTCAGGTAGTGCTGCAACGTGAAATTGTGCAGATCGAGCACTTCTTCCACTTGCTGGCGGAAGCGCTTTTCGTCGGCCAGGTCGCCCACGCGCAGGCCGCGCCGCGCCACCTTGTCTTCATAGGCCGGCCCGATGCCGCGGCCGGTGGTGCCGATCTTGGCCTCGCCGCGGCGCGCCTCGCGCGCCTGGTCGAGCGCCACGTGATACGGCAGGATCAGGCTGGCCGAGGAACTGACGCGCAGCCGCGCGCGCACCGACAGGCCGGCGGCTTCGAGTTCGTCGATTTCCTGCAGCAGCGCCGACGGCGACACCACCACGCCGTTGCCGATGTAGCAGATGACGCCGTCGCGCAGAATGCCCGACGGAATCAGCCGCAGCACCTGCTTGCGGCCGCCGATCACCAGCGTGTGCCCCGCGTTGTGGCCGCCCTGGAAGCGCACCACGCCCTTGGCGGTTTCGGTCAGCCAGTCGACGACCTTGCCCTTGCCTTCGTCACCCCACTGGGTACCGATGACCACCACATTATTTGCCATGACTCAGTCGTGCAT
>JAFKGG010000049.1 GCA_017307915.1 Burkholderiales bacterium
GCGCGGCGCCGCGCCGAGCATGCGCTGCGCTCGCTCGACATGTGGGGCATGCGCAACCGGCCCGCTTCCAGCCTGACGCTGCCCGATCGCAAGCGGCTCGAAGTGGCGCGCGCGCTGTCCACCGAGCCCAAGCTGCTGCTGCTCGATGAGGTGATGGCCGGCCTGCGGCCTACCGAAACCGACCAGATGGTGGCTGCCTTCGTGCGGCTGAACCGCGAATTCGGGCTCACCATCCTGCTGATCGAGCACGTGATGCGTGCCGTGATGGCGCTGGCGCAGCGCGTCTACGTGCTGCATCACGGCGAAATCATCTCGTCGGGCACGCCGCAGCAGGTCACCGCCGATCCGCGCGTGCTTGAAAGCTACCTGGGCACAGGAGCACTGCATTGAACGCGCGCGCCTTGCTCGAAGTCGATCGCCTGTCGGTCTCCTACGGTGATGCGCTGGCGCTCGACGGTGTGAGCCTGACCGTGAACACCGGAGAGATCGTGGCGCTGATCGGTGCCAACGGCGCTGGCAAGACCTCGCTGATCCGCAGCGTAGCCGGCATCCTCAAGCCGAGCGGCGGCGCGATCCGTTTCGACGGCGCCGAGATCGGCGACCTCGACAGTCATCGCGTCTGCGACCTGGGCGTGGGCCAGGTGGCCGAAGGCCGGCAGGTGTTCCCGTCGATGACGGTGCGCGAAAACCTCGAAATCGGCGGCCTGCTGCCGCGCGCGCGCGTGCAGGCGTCGGCCACCATGGAAAAGGTGTTCACGATGTTTCCGCGGCTGCTTGAGCGCGCCGCGCAGCCGGCCGGCACGCTGTCGGGCGGCGAGCAGCAGATGCTGGCGATCGGCCGCTGCCTGATGGGCGCACCGCGCCTGATCATGTTCGACGAGCCCTCGCTGGGGTTGGCGCCGGCGGTGGTGGCCGACGTGCTGAACACGATCCGGCAGTTGAACGACGAGGGCATCACCATCTTGCTGGTCGAGCAGAACGTGGCCGCCTCGCTGCGGCTGGCCGATCGCGCCTACGTGCTGGAAAACGGCAGCATCGTGCTCGAAGGCACAGGCGAGGCGCTACTCGATGATCCGCGCGTGAAGGAAGCGTATCTGGGGCTGTAGCGGCGCCCGCTGCGCACAGGCCCGAAGCGTCGACGCAGCAAGGTCGCTACAAGGTCGCGCTACAAGGTCGCTACAAGGTCGCGCGCAACACGGCCACCCCCGCCACCCCGGCCAGCGCCCCGGCAAACTCGTTGCCGCTGACCCGCATCACCAGAGCCGCCAGCAGCAGCCCGCCGACCTCGGCCGGGCCGCCTTGCACCGCCAGCGGCGCCAGGATCGCACCCATCAAGGCCATCGGCATCGAGCGCAGCCATGACTGCACGCGCGGCGTCAGCGGCACCCAGCGCATCAGCAGGAAGCCGCCGACGCGGCAGCCGTAGCAGATCGCCCCCAGCATCAGCGTCAGTAGTGCGACTTCAGCCCGCATGCGAGGTCTGCTCAGTTTGCGGCTGCGGTTGCGGCTGCGGCCGCACGAAGCCGACCAGGCTGCCGGCCAGCGCACCCGCCGCGATGTACCACGGCCCGTCGACGTAATGCTGCACGAGCAGCGCCACCAGTGCGGCGATGCCGAATTCGGACAGTCGCCCGCCGCCGCGCCAGAACGCCACCGTCCAGGTCGCGCAGAACGCCGGCAGGAAGAAATCGAAGCCGTAGCGCTGCGGCGACGCGATGGCAGTCCCCGCCAGCGTGCCGATCGCCGTGCCGACGGCCCAGCCCAGGTAGAGCGCAATCCCGCTGCCGAGCAGGAACGCGGCATCGCGCCGGCCGTCGAGGAAGCGGCGCATCGCCAGCCCCCAGTTGCTGTCGCCCAGCACGGCCAGCGTGCCGTAGACCTGGCCGGCCGGCAGCGAAGCCAGCCACGGCCGCAATGCGGCGCTCAGCAAGATGTAACGGACGTTGATCGCCAGCGCGGCGATGAAGATGCCCAGCCAGGGGAGCGGGTCCTGCCATAGCTGCAGCGTGATCATCTGCGCGGTGCCCGAATACGCCAACAGGCTCATCGCCATCGATTCGATGAAGCCCAGCCCCTTCTGCTGGGCCAGTACGCCGACCGCCACGCCCCAGGCCACGGCGCCCACCGTCATCATCGTCGATGCGGTGACGCCTTCCATGAAGCCTTGGCGCGTGAAAGTCATCTCGCGACCATGGGCCGGCGGGCCTGCCGGCGAACCTGACGGCAAGCTCGATGGCGAATCAGATGGCGAGTCAGATGACGAGCCCGGCGGCAATCTCGCCGTCGAGTCCAACGGCAAGCCCGACGATGAGCCCGTCAGCGGCGTCGATCCCGTCGGTTCGGCGTGCGGCCGACCCGGGTCATGAGCAGAACTGGACACGCGTCACGCCGGGGGCAGTACCTTGCCCGGATTCATGATGCCCAGCGGATCGAGCGCCTGCTTCACGCGCCGCATCAGCGCCATTTCCACCGGCGACTTGTAGCGTGCCGATTCGTCGCGGCGCAGTTGGCCCAGCCCGTGCTCGGCCGAGATCGAGCCGTTGAACGCCACCACCGAGTCGTGCGTGATCAGGTTCAGCTCGGGCTGCAGCGCCAGGAACTCGGCTTCGTGCTCGGGGCCGCAGCGATCCACCGGCGGCGACACGTTGTAATGCAGGTTGCCGTCGCCCAGATGCCCGAACACCACCATGCGGATGCCCGGGAAGCGCTGTGCGATCAAGGCATTGGTCTTCTCGACGAAATCGCCGATCGCCGAGATCGGCACCGCGATGTCGTGCTTGATGTTCTTGCCGGTGAGCGCCTGCGCCTCGGAAATGTTCTCGCGCAGCGCCCACATCGCGCGGCTCTGCGCCAGCGACGAGGCCACCGCCGCGTCGTCGACCAGGCCGGCTTCGATCGCGCGCTGCATCAGCGCCTCGAATTGCGCCTCGGCGTGCTCGGCGCCCTCGCTGTCGGAGGATTCGATCAGCACGTAGTACGGGCTGCGCTGCGCAAACGGCAGCCGGCAGTCGGGGAAGTGCTGCAGCACCAGGTCGATGCACAAGTCGGAAATCAGCTCGAAGGCGGTCAAGGACGAGCCCAGCGCCGCCTGTGCCTGTTCCAGCAGCTTGAGCGCCGCATGCGGCGTGGCCACCGTGGCCATGGCGGTGATCTGCGCCGCCGGCTTCGGAAACAGCTTCAGCGTGGCGGCGGTGATGACGCCCAGCGTGCCCTCGGCGCCGATGAACAGATCGCGCAGGTCGTAACCGGTATTGTCTTTGCGCAGCCCGCGCAAGCCGTTCCAGATCTCGCCGTCGGGGGTGATCACTTCCAGGCCCAGGCACAGCTCGCGCGCGTTGCCGTAACGCAGCACCTGCACGCCGCCGGCATTGGTCGACAGGTTGCCGCCGATCGTGCACGAGCCTTCCGAAGGCAGCGACAATGGAAACAGCCGCCCAGCCTGGTCGGCCGCGTCGCGCAGCTCCGACAGCACGCAGCCGGCTTCCACCGTAATCGAATTGTTGATCGTGTCGATGGCGCGGATCTTCTTCAGCCGGGCCAATGACAGCACCACGGCGTGCCCCGACTCGTCGGGCGTGGCTGCACCCGACATGCCGGTGTTGCCGCCCTGCGGCACGATGGGCACGCGCTGCGCGGCGCACCAGCGCACGACGGCGGCCACGTCGGCCACCGTATCGGGCTGCGCCACTGCCAGCGCGCGGCCGAAGTAGCGGCGGCGCCAATCGATCACGAAGGGTTCGAGGTCATTGGCCTCGGTGATCAGCCGGCCGCTGAACGCGGCGCGCAGCGAATCGATCATGGCGGCCGGGGCGGCGGGCTGGGCGCGGGTGCTCATGGCGATTTCCTCAGCGCATGCCGGGCAGCATGCCCTTCATGCCGCGCATCATCTTGGCCAGGCCGCCTTTCTGCATCTTCTTCATCATCGCCTGCATCTGCTCGAACTGCGACAGCAATCGGTTGACTTCCTGCACCGGCACACCCGAGCCGGCCGCGATGCGGCGCTTGCGGCTGGCCTTGATCAGCTCGGGCTTGCTGCGCTCGGCCCGGGTCATCGAATGAATGATG
>JAFKGG010000050.1 GCA_017307915.1 Burkholderiales bacterium
ATCGTTCATCAAGACCTTGACGCTCAAGCGCTGGCAACTGGTGCAGAGGATGCAGGGCGCCGGCCCGATGTCGCTGCGCGCTGCGGCGCGGCGCATTGCGCGCGACGTCAAGGGCGTGCATTCCGACGTGCACGCGCTGCTCAACGCCGGACTGCTGGTGCGCACTGCCGATGGGCGCATCGAATGCCCGTTCGACCATATCCGCGTCGAGTTCGACGTCTGCGCCGACGGCTTCGGCGTGGTGCCGAGCGCCGACGCCGTCTGACGGCAAGCGTTGCACCGGCAGCGTCGGGCTGCGCCCGGCACTGTCAGGTGTTTTGATCGCGGCGCGATCGCTCATCGCGCTGCGTTCCGGCGCCGGCCGAGGCCGCCGCCGATCGCGGGGTCGCTCGCGGGCCTTGTTCCCCGCACCCCGCCAGATTTTCCACCGCCGCCCTGGACACATTTCGTTGACGTGGCGCGGCGCTGCTGACCGATAATCGAGCTTCCGATTCTGACCCGGCTCTGGGCTGCGAAGGCGACGCCGGTTTGTCGTGGGTCAGTGGATCGGCCATCACATCAGGCCGATAATGGTGCCAGCTTGAACGTCAATCTTCGCTGGCCCTGGGGCAGGCGAATCGCGAATGAAGAGGCGCCGTCATGAAGTGGAATCTGCCCATCGAGGAATTCACCACCCCGAATCCGGTCACGGCGACTGAATCCATGTCCATCGATGAACTGCGCCGCTTGATGCGCGAGCACGGCGTGCGCCATCTGCCGGTGGTGCGCGACGGCAAAGTGGTGGGCGTGGTCAGCGATCGTGACGTGCGCGTCGCGCAGGGCCTGAGCGCCGAGCACTCGATCCAGGTGTGCGCCGCTGACATCATGGCGACCGATCCAGTGATGGTGAAGGCCTCGGCGCCGATCGAGGAAGTCGCTTACGCCATGTCCGACAAGAAGATCGGCAGCGTGCTGGTCAATGAAGACAACGGCGAGTTTCTCGGCATCTTCACGGTGACCGATGCGTTGAACGCACTGATCGAGATCAGCCGTTCCGGTCAGGCTCATCGCGGCGACTGAGCTTCGCCGAGTTCATTCTTGATTCTGGGGTGGCGCGGCCAGGTGGGCCACGCCGACCAGCTTGTCGACGGCAAGCACGAAGGCAATGCCGTGGCCGACCTCGTTCAGTTCGGCCGCGCGCACGATTTCATCGAGCACCGCATCGACGCGATGGTTGTCGACCACCGTGAGCAGCACCTCTTTTTCGGGCTCGATCGCCACTCCGAAGATCTTTTCGTGTTCGTTGACGCCGATGCCGCGACCGATCAGCACGGTGCCGCCGCTTGCGCCGGCATTCACCGTGGCTTCGAGCACCGTGCTGCCCCAGCCTTTGCGAACGATGCTGACGATGACAGAGCTTGTCGACATTCTATGAACTCCTTCGGCGCGCCTTGCAGCGAATCAGAACGCCGAGCATCATGACCGAGATCACCGGCGCCAGGGCGATCAGTGCGACCAGGCCCAGGCCCTGCACGAGCGGATCCTGGCCTTGCATCGTCGCTGATGCGCCCAGCGCCAGGGCCAGCAGAAAGCTGTTGGCCAGCGGACCGGTTGCCACGCCGCCGGCATCGGCGGCGATCGCCACGAAGGCATCGTCGCTGAACCACATGATGATGAGCACCAGGCTGTAACCCGGCAGCAGCAGATACAGCAGCGGGATACCGTAGGCGATGCGCAGCAGGCCCGCGGCTACGGCCACGGCGACGCCGGTGCAGATCGCCAGCAGCACCATCGAATGGCGGATCGAGCCGCTGGAAGCATCCTCGACCTCGTTGGCCAGCACGCGCACTGCCGGCTCGCCCCAAGTGGTCACGAAGCCCAGCACGATGCCGAACGGTGCCAGCATCCAGGCCTGCGGCAAGCGGGCCACCGCTTCGCCGATCAGACGCCCGAACGGCAGCAGTGCGATGCTCACGCCGAGCAGGAACAGGAACAGGCCCACCGCGGCCACCAGCGTTCCGCCCAGGATGCGCGACACTTCCTTCACCGGCAGCCCGAGGAACAACACCTGGAATACCAGGAACAGCAGCACCAGCGGCGTCACCGCCAGCACGACGCTCCATGCCGTCGAGCCGATCAGTTCGAGGATCGCGGCGCCGTTCAACGCAGCCATCCGACTAGCAGCACCACGATGATCGGCCCCAGCGAGGCCAGCCCCAGCAGCCCGAATGCGTCGAGCGCGCCCGATGGTCTGGACAGTACCGCGCTCAGGCCCAACGCCAGCGCCAGCAGCACCGGCGCGGTCAGCACGCCGGTGGTCACGCTGCCGGCGTCATAGGCCAGCGGCGCCAACTCGGGCGCGGCGAACAGCGACAGCACGATCACCAGCACGAAGGCCACCGCCAGCAGTTTGTTCAGGGCCACGCCGAAGGCAATGCGCAGCAGGGCCGCGGCTGCGAACAGGCCGACCCCGGCGGCGACCAGATAGACCAGATGGGTCTCGCGGATGCTGCCGCCCGAGGCGGTCTGCACCTGCGATGCAAGGATCAGCACGTCGGGCTCGGCCACGGTGGTGACGAAGCCCATCGCGGCCGCCACCGCGGCGATCAACCACAGCGAACCCTTGCGCGGCAGCTCGGCGCCGATGAAGCGCCCCATCGGCAAAATGCCGTGCTCGATACCGGCGAACAGCAGCAGCATGCCGGCCACCGCGAGCAGCGACCCGACCAGAAACTGCACGAACTGCGGCAGGGGCGCATGCACGACGGTGAATTGCATCACCGAGACCGTCGCGATCAGCGGGGCGATCGCCTTGAGCACCTCGGGCAGTTTCGAGAGCAGCGGCTTGAGCATGTCGCGATGTTTCATCGATGGCCGGGTCGATGGCGAGGTTACCGTATCGTCGCGCGTGGGAGAATCCGCCGATCGGAACGGAGGACGCCAATCGATGCTGCGCCTGCAGACATGGGCGCGGGCCCTCAAGCGTGACGTCATGACGCTGTGGTTCGCGCTCAGGCATCCCGACACGCCGTGGTACGCCCGGCTGGTCGCGGCGCTCGTCACCGCCTATGCGCTGAGCCCGATCGACCTGATCCCGGACTTCATTCCGGTGCTGGGTTATCTGGACGACCTGATCATCGTCCCCGCCGGCGTGTGGCTGCTTCTGAAGATCGTGCCGGGTCACGTTCTCAGCGACAGCCGGGCTCAGGCCGAGCGATGGTTTCTGCAACGGCGTGAAAAGCCGCGCAGCATGGCCGGCCTGGCCATCATCCTTGCCGTGTGGGGGCTTGCCGGCTGGATTGCCTACCGATTGATGGCCGATTGAATGCCGGCCGGCTGGTGAAGCCGCTGCTCATGCCGGGCAATATCCCGGCGGGCGGATTGCCGTTCGGCTGGTTGCTGCCTGAAAGTGCAAGCACCGGAACCTCGCACCACGCGGGGATTTCGGGCAAGAAAAAGGGCCCGGAGATCATCCGGGCCCTCAGAGTTGGTGGAGCCGGCGGGAATCGAACCCGCGTCCGCAAGTCCTCTACGACCAGTTCTACATGCGTAGTCGATCTATTTGGATCTCGATGCGTGCTTAGCCGATCGACAGGCCGACCCGCATCCAGTCACCTAAGTTTTAGCTCCGCACCAAGTGACCCGGCGCGGCACGATCCGATATGAATGACGCTGCAGCCCCTTGCGAGGCCCGGGCTATCGGCAACCCGGTGCAGCGGCTTAGGCCTTAAGCGGCCAGAGCGAAACGCTCGTCGTTGGCGTTTGTGGTTTTGCCAATGGATTTACGAGGAAAAGGCGCCTCGGCATGCCCTGTGCCGCTTCGCTACCCACGTCGAAACCAGGTCGGCCCCGTGTTCGGTACGTTGCAACAAGAGACGAGTGACGAACTCGCCTACCCCAATTATAGGCACAAATGGGGATTTCAAGTCCGGCGGGCGGCTGGGCGCGCGATGCTCAGCCGCCGAGGGCGGGGCTGGCCCCGCCGGCCCCGCCCTCAGCCGGCCGGATTCGCCTGCGCCGCGTCGTGCAGCCGGCGCGAGCGCGGGCCGCTGCGGCAGAACGCCAGCACCGGGGTGGGCAGCTC
>JAFKGG010000051.1 GCA_017307915.1 Burkholderiales bacterium
GCAGGAAACGCCAGTTGGTCACTTCCAGCGCACGGATCTCGGCTTCCAGCATGGCCAGCTCGCCGCGTAGCGCAGCGTCGTCGATCAGGCGCGTGCCGGCCTCGCTGGTACGCACCGCCAGCGCACGTGCATGGTCGAGCCGCTCGCGGCAAAGACCGACGTTGGCGATGCCGGTGCGCTCGTTGGCCAGCAGGAACTTGGCGCAATCCCAACCCTTGTTCTCTTCGCCCACCAGGTTGGCGACGGGCACGCGCACGTCGTCGAAGAACACTTCATTCAGGTGATGCTGACCGTCGATCGAGTGGATCGGGCGGATCGTGATGCCGGGCGATTTCAGATCGATCAGCAGGAACGAGATGCCCTCCTGCTTGCGCGCCTCGGCGCTGGTGCGCACCAGCGCGAACACCCAGTCGGCCCAGTGCGCCGTGGTGGTCCAGATCTTCTGGCCGTTGACCACGTAGTGCTCGCCATCGCGCCGCGCCGCGGTGCGCAGCGAGGCCAGGTCGGAGCCCGAACCGGGTTCGGAAAACCCCTGGCAGAACCACAGATCGAGGTTGGCCAGCTTGGGCAGAAAGTAGTCGCACTGCGCGGGCGTGCCGAACTTCATCAGCACCGGCCCGAGCATCGTCATATTGAACACCTGCGGCAGCGGTGCTGGCGCCCGATACAGCTCGTCGAGCAGGATCAGCCGTTCCATCTGGCCCATCTCGGCGCCGCCGTATTTGCGCGGCCAGTGCGGCGCCGCCCAGCCACGTTCGTTGAGGATGCGCTGCCAGCTTGCCGTGTCCTGCTTGCTCGGCGGATGCCCGGCGCGCAATCGGGCGCGGATGTCGGCCGGCAGCCGCTCGGCGATGAACGCGCGCACCTCGGCGCGAAACGCCTGCTGTGCGGGCGACAGGCGAAAATCCATGCAGTGCTCCTCCGATCGGTTCGCCCAGGCGATGCAGGGTGATTTATATTTGGTTGAACCAATGATAAACCAAGTCGGCGCGATTGCAACAGGGGGGCTGATCGGCCCGCGGCGACCGGCAGCCGTCACAAGCGCGTGGCGCCGCTCACACGCGCCGGCTCGGCCCCTGCGACACGCCTGCTCTCGGGTACCATAGCTCGAAGAGGTTGATCCAATGACACAACAAAACACCGCACGCACGAAACCACGCGCCATCGCTGCGGCACGCGATGAGAGCAGCTCGAGGCGCCCGATCCTGCAGCCGGTGCGTACCCGTCGCGCCTTCGAAGCCGTCTGCGACCAGATCCGGCAGCAGCTTGCCCGCGGCGAGTTGAGCCCCGGCGACCGCCTGCCGACCGAACGCGAGCTGGCCGAGCAGTTCGACATCGCCCGCATCGCCGTGCGCGAGGCGATGCGCTGCCTGGAATCGGCCGGCGTGGTCGAAGTTCGCACCGGCATCAACGGCGGCTTCTTCATCAGCAGCAGCGGCAACAGCAGCGCGCTGACGCAGCCGGTGCAGGACATGGTCTCGCTCGGCCAGCTCTCGATCGCCAACGTCACCGAGGCGCGCATCGAGCTGATGGGCGTCGCGATCCGGCTGGCCTGCGCCCGCGCCACCGACGAAGAGCTCGACGCGATCGAAGCCGACATCGATCATCACACCGAGCTGTTCCGCCATGGCGGCGGCTCACGCAACACCAAGTCGGTGATCGAGTTCTACCGGCTGATCGCGCGCGCCACCCACAACGAGGTGATTCTGCTGATGGTCGATGCGCTATCGGAAATCATCCGCGAACTGCTGTCCCGCATCGGCCCGCAGCCGCGCAAGGATCTGATGCAGGTGCGGCGCAAGGTGCTGGCCCTGATGCGGCAGCGCGATGCCGAGGGCGCGCATCAGGCGATGGCCGCCCATCTGCGCAAGGTCAGCGAATACCTGGAAAGCGAGAGCAGGAAGAAGGCGCGCAAGAGCACGCTGGTTGCGTAGGCGCTCGCCGACGCGCGAGCGTGGCGACCGCGGCTGCCGGGTGGGCGATACTCAAGGCAAAATGCGGGTCGAGCAATCTGCCTTTTTCGAGGATCTCTTTGATGAGCGAAGCCCGCTTTTCCACCCCCATCGATCAGCGTTATTTCGATGACTACGTTGCCGGCACGGTGTTCGAGTACGGTCCGATCGCGGTCGATGAAACCGAAGTCATCGCTTTCGCGCAGCGCTTCGATCCGCAATGGATCCACACCGACCCGCAGGCCGCCGCACAGGGGCCGTTCCAGGGCCTGATCGCCAGCGGCTGGCATTCGGTCGGCCTGCTGATGCGACTGTTCGTGCATCACTATCTGTCGTCGGTGGCCAGTATTGCGTCGCCCGGCGTCGACGAAGTGCGCTGGAACAAGCCGGTGCGGCCCGGCGATCAATTGCGGCTGCGCGTAACCACGACGCAAACACGGCGATCGAACTCGAAACCCGATCGCGGCCTGGTGTACTCGCTGCTCGAAGGCATCAACCAGCACGGCGAAGTCGTGGTGAGCCTGAAGGCGATGAACATGCTCAAGACGCGCCCAGCCGATCCGCCCGCCGCCGCATAGCGGCGCTAACATGGCGCTTGCGCTCTCGCGCGCGGAAACCGCCATGCAAGCTGCCTTCGACACGCTGAAATCGCTCTGGCACCTGGCCGCCCTGCCGCCGGCAGCGCTCGACTACGCCCTGCTCGAAGGCCGCGACCCGGTGTTTCCATCGTCGTTCGCCATCGGCTGCGCGGCGCAGAGCACCATCGCGGCGGCGGCGCTGGCCGCCTGCGAACTGGCGCACGCGCGCGGCGCGGCACGCCAGCAGGTCGCGGTCGACATGACGCATGCCGCGATCGAATGCACCGGCTGGTTCACCATCGACGGCCGCCAACCGCTGCTGTGGGATCCGTTTTCGGGGCTGTATCGCTGCCGTGATGGTTACGTGCGCGTGCACGCCAACTTCGCCCATCACCGCGATGGCGCGCTACGGCTGCTGGGTCTGCCGCTCGGCATCGCGCAGCGCGCCGACGCCGAACGAGCGATGCTGGACTGGAACGCGCTGCAGTTCGAGCAGGCCGCCGCCGAGCGCGGCCTGGTGGCGGTCGCGCTGCGCAGCTTCGCCGACTGGGACGCCACCCCGCAAGGCCAGGCGATCGCAAGGCAGCCGCTGCTGACGATCGAACGCATCGGCGATGCGCCCGCGCTGCCCTTGCCGTCGCTGCGCGATGATGAGCGGCCGCTGGCCGGCGTGCGCGTGCTCGACCTGACGCGCATCCTGGCCGGCCCGGTCGGTGCGCGCGCATTGGCCGCCCACGGCGCCGACGTGATGCTGATCAATTCGCCGCGACTGCCCAACATCGAAGCAATCGCCGACACCAGCCGCGGCAAGCGCTCGGCCTACGTCGAACTGGGTTCGGCAAACGGCCAGGCTGTGCTGTGGCGCCTGGTCGAGCAGGCGCACGTGTTCTCGCAGGGCTATCGCCCCGGCGCGTTGGCTGCGTTGGGCTTTTCGCCGCAGGCGCTGGCTGCGCGGCGGCCCGGCATCGTGGTGGTTTCGCTGAGCGCCTACGGCACGCAGGGCCCCTGGCGCGAACGGCGCGGCTTCGATTCGCTGGTGCAGACGGCCAGCGGTTTCAACGACGCCGAAGGCCAGGCCGCCGGCGACGGCAAGCCGCGCGCGTTGCCGATGCAGATACTGGACATGGCCAGCGGCTACCTGATGGCATTCGGCGCTGCTGCCGCGCTCTGGCGCCAGCAGCACGAGGGCGGCAGCTGGCACGTGCAGGTCTCGCTGGCGCAGACTGGCCACTGGCTGCGCAGCCTGGGCCGGGTGCCCGACGGCTTGTCGGCACCCAAGCCCGACTTCAGCCCTTGTCTGGAAACGGCAGCCAGCGGCTTCGGCCAATTGCTTGCGGTACGCCCCAGCGCCCGGCTGTCGCGAACGCCGGCCGGCTATGCGCGGGCATCGATGCCGCCGGGCAGCGCCGCGCCACAGTGGTGAGCGACGGCGGAATCCGGCGTGGCAGCATGACCGCACTTCGGCCACGGGATACCTTCGCGCCGTCAACGATTTGCCACATGCGTCTGATATCGTCGCGACCGATA
>JAFKGG010000052.1 GCA_017307915.1 Burkholderiales bacterium
GCAGCGACCGGTAGGTCGATAGACAGCGACGCGCGTCTGGCGGCGGCCGTTCAACCCGCCAGCTCGCGCTCGACGCGCTGCGCCAGATGCTCGGCATCGGCCAGCGCTTCCAGATAGCTGGCGCGCACGTCGGCACAGGGTCGGTCGGCGCGCGGTATCTCGGTGTCGTGATTGTTGAACACCATCACGTGGCCCGTGAACAGGCCTTCCGGAAGACGCTGCACTTCCCAGGTGATTCGATAGCGGGAGCTGACGAGTCTTGTTCCGGTCATGATCGCTGGTCCGCGGTTGCTGTGCCCATAGAGCATGCCGTGGATCGGCTGACAGTCGCCCCAAAAGCCCTGTACCTGCCACGGCTGATCAGCGGGCAGCGGCAGGATCTTCTGCGCTAAAAACGCGCGAATCTCGTACGCACCGCACCATCGGTGTCGCCGTGCACCACTTGCGGACCTTTTCGTCGTGGATCTGCGGCCATTGCGCACCAGCCGTGCGCTCGGCGCGCCTTCATCGGCTGGCACGAAAGCTGCGAAGAAATAAATTGGTCAGTTGGCCAATTAATTTCCTCGCGACACCAAACGTCCGCCAGTGACGAAGGACCTCCACGATGAAGATCTTGCTTTTCATGAAGGCCGCTGCGGCCGCCGCATTGATGATCTCGGCCGTCGCCGCGCGCGCCGATGCCTTTCCCGTCAAGCCCGTGCTGTTCGTCGCGCCGTTCGCGCCGGGCGGTGCGGTCGACATTCTTGCGCGGGCGATGGCGCAGGGCATGACCAAGGAGTTCAGCCAGAGCGTCGTGGTCGAGAACAAGGCCGGCGCCAGCGGCATCATCGGTTCGCAGTTCGTCGCGCAGGCCAAGCCCGACGGCTATACGATCCTGCTCGGCACCACCACCAACTTCGGCATTCATCCGAGCTTTCATCCGAAGCTGCCGTACGACGTCGTACGCGACTTCTCGCCGGTGATGCTGATCGCCACGATCCCGCACGTGCTGGTGGTGAATCCTTCGTTTCCCGCCAACACGCTCGACGAGTTCCTGAAGGTGGCGCGCGAGCGCAAAGGCGGGCTCACCTTCGGTTCGGCCGGCATCGGTTCGCCGCATCACCTGGCCGGCGAGCTGCTGCGCACGCGCACCGGCATCCAGGCTACGCACGTGCCGTACAAGGGCTCGGGCCCGGCGATGCTTGGCGTCATGAGCGGCGAGATCGATTTCATGTCGACGGAGCTGACGGCCGCACTGGCGCAGATCAAGTCGGGCAAGGTCAAGGCGATCGCGCTGGCCGGCACCAAGCGTTCACCCGAGCTGGCCGTGCCGACTTATGCCGAAGCCGGGTTGCCTGATTTCGTCATCACCGCCTGGTACGCGATGTTCGCGCCGTCGGCCACGCCCAAGGCCACCATCGCGCGGCTCAACGACGCCGCCTCGAAGGCACTGAGCTCGGGTGACGTGCGCGAGAAGCTGTCCTCGCTCGGCGCCGACCCCACCGGCGGCACGCCCGAGCTGCTGGGCAAGCACGTCAAGGAAGAGATCGCGCGCTGGGCCGTGGCGGTGAAATCCTCCGGCGCCACGATGGAATGAGCGGACGGAAGGCGACACCATGAACGATCGCGTCGATCCTGCATTGCGATCGGCAGCGCGCTGGCCCTCGAGCGGGGTCAACCGCGTGCCCTTCGACATCTATCTGGACAAGGAACTCTACGCCAGCGAACAGGCCATGCTGTTCAAGGGCGAGACCTGGAATTTCGCCGGGCTCGAACTCGAGATCCCCGCAGTCGGCGACTACAAGACCGGCTGGATCGGCGACACGCCGATCGTGCTGGTGCGCAGCGCCGACGAGGGCTTCTCGGCCTTCGTCAACCGTTGCGCGCATCGCGGCGCCACGCTGTGCTTCGACAAGCGCGGCCATCGCCAGCATCGCTTCAGCTGCGTCTATCACAACTGGACCTACGATCTGGAAGGCAACCTGAAATCAGTGGCCTTTCACAAGGGCGTTCGAGGGCAGGGCGGTTTGCCCGAGGATTTCGACTACGGCGAGCACAACTTGCGCAAGCTGCGCGTCGAAAGCATTGCCGGCCTGCTGTTCGTCACCGCCTCGTCGTCGACGCCGTCGCTATCGGATTATCTGGGCGAGAAGATGAGCGCGCACATCCGGCGCATCTTCAACCGGCCGGTACGCATCCTGGGCACGTATTCGCAGTACATGCACAACAACTGGAAGTTGTACATGGAAAACGTCAAGGATTCCTACCATGCCAGCCTGCTGCATCTGTTCTTCACCACGTTCCGCCTGAACCGCTTGTCGATGCAGGGCGGACTGGTGCTCGAAGGCGACGGCGGCCATCACATCAGCTTCTCGAAGATGGCCACCGAAACCGGTGCCACCACCGAGTACGACCTGGAAAAGCTGCGCGCGCAGAACGACCAGTTCGCGCTGCGCGACCCGCGGCTGCTCAAGAGCTGGCCCGAGTTCGACGACGGCATCACGCATGCGATCCAGGGCGTCTTTCCGAACCTGGTCGTGCAGCAGATCCAGAACTCGCTGGCGCTGCGCCTGCTGGTGCCGCGCGGTCCGGGCGAGTGCGAGCTGTTCTGGATCCTGTTCGGCTATGCCGACGATACGGCCGAACAGACCGAGGTCCGCGTGGCGCTGTCCAACCTGGTCGGCCCGGCCGGCCTGGTGTCGATGGAAGACGGCGTCATCGGCAACTTCGTGCAGCGCGCCATCGAACCGCATGCCGAAGGCCAGACGGTGCTCGAGATGGGCGGCCGTGGCTTCGAAAGCCAGGACTCGCGCGTCAGCGAAGCCTCGGTGCGCGGCTTCTGGAATGCCTACCGCAAACACATGAGGATCTAGTGAGCACCATCATCGACCACGCCCGCAAGGAGCGGGCCGCCGAGCTGGTCGGCCATTGCGCCGCCTGCATCGACGCCGAACGCTATGCCGAGCTCGAATCGTTCTTCGCCGATGACTGCAGCTATCGGATCACCAGCCATGAAGCCTGGCAGCAGGGCCTGCCGATCGGCTTCATGCGCTGCACCAGCAAGGGCATGCTGATCGACCGCATCAATTCGATGCGCGATGCCAACATCTTCGAGCCGCACCGCTATCGGCATCTGCTGGGTACGACGCTGGTGCGCGAAGCGGGCGAAGACCGGCTGCGCACCGAAACCAGTTTTGCCGTGATCCGCGTGATGGAAAGCGGCGACAGCGGCCTGTTCGTCAGCGGCGTCTATCACGACACGCTGGTCGAGATCGACGGCGAGTTGAGAATCGGCGAGCGTGTCGTCGTGCTCGATTCCAGCCGCATCGACACGCTGATCGTGATTCCGGTCTGAGGATGTGCCGCCCGGGGGGGCCGGCGGGGCGGCCGGCCCAGGGGTCGCCGCACGAATTACAATGGTCATCGATTCGTGCAAGCCCCCGGGGACATCATCATGCTCGTCGAACGCATCTGGACCGGCAACGACTACCGCAACTTCAACTACCTGATCGCCTGTCCCGACACCGGCGAAGCGCTGGCGATCGATCCGCTCGATCACGCCAAGTGCCTGGCCGTTGCCCGCGCACGCGGCTGGGAAATCACGCAGATCCTCAACACGCACGAGCACCACGACCACATCGGCGGCAACGCCGCCGTGGTCGCGGCCACCGGCGCCAAGGTGATCGCACATCATCGTGCCGGCGCGCGCATTCCGGGCGTCGATCGCGGCGTGCAGGCCGGCGACGTGATCAAGGTCGGCAAGCACGTCGAGCTCGAATGTCTGGACACGCCGGGCCACACCATGTGTCACATCTGTCTGTGCGCGCATGGTGAGCGCAAGGCGCTGTTTTCCGGCGACACGCTGTTCAATGCCGGCGCCGGCAACTGCCACAACGGCGGCGATCCGAACGCGATGTACGACACTTTCGTCGACCAACTGGCGCGTCTGCCCGACGACACGCAGGTCTATCCCGGGCACGATTACATCGAGAACAACCTGCGCTTCACGCTGTCGCGCGAGGCCGACAACGCCGCGGCCCAGGCCTTGCTGCCCAAAGTGGCCGGCCACG
>JAFKGG010000414.1:0-25143 GCA_017307915.1 Burkholderiales bacterium
GGCCGGGCACGGCGCCGGCCGATTCGGGGCCGACGTTGAGAAAGCCGCCGGCATCGATTGACGCGATGCTGCCGCCGCCGGCACCCACCGTGGCCATGTCGATCGCGGTGGTGCGGATCGGCAGGCCGTCGACGGTCAGCTCGGAAACGATGCGCACTTCCAGGCTCGGTGCCACCGCCACGTCGGTGCTGGTGCCGCCCATGTCGAGCGTGAGCACGTCGCCGATACCGTTGCGCCGCGCGAACCAGACCGCCGCGCGCACACCGGCCGCCGGGCCCGACAGCAGCATGCGCACCGCATTGGCGCCGGCCGCCGAGGCCGGCATGATGCCGCCGTTGGATTGCATCAGCCGCAGTGCGCCGCCATAGCCTTGGTCGGCGAGCCCGCCGCCCAGCCGCTCGACGTAGCCTTTGACCACCGGGCCGACGAAAGCGTTGACCGTCGTCGTCACGGTGCGCTCGTATTCGCGGAACTCCGGCGACACTTCATGGCTGCAGAACACCTCGACCTGCGGCGCGCGCTCGCGCAGCATCGCCGCCAGCGCAATCTCATGCGCCGGATTGCGATAGGCATTGAGCAGGCAGATCGCCAGCGAGCGCACGCCGGCCTCTATCATCGGCGCCAGCTCGGCC
Source organism: Burkholderiales bacterium (assembly GCA_017307915.1). Taxonomy (GTDB): domain Bacteria; phylum Pseudomonadota; class Gammaproteobacteria; order Burkholderiales; family Burkholderiaceae_E; genus Zeimonas. Next base: position 633 of record JAFKGG010000414.1, read on the forward strand.
CAGGCGGCCTGCAGGTCGATCGGCGTGGTCACTTCACCGCGCGCATCGATGCGCTCGCTCACCTCGAACACGTAGCGCCGCTGCACCGGCGCGCGCGGCTTGCGGTAGAAGGCGGTGTAGATGTTGCCGAAGCGGTCGTGCGTGCCGATCTCGACCACGTCGCGAAAGCCGCGCGTGGTGACCAGGCCGGTGGCGCTGCCGCGGCGGGTGAGCAGCGCATTGGTGGCCACGGTGGAACCATGCGAGAACTGTTCGACCTCGGCCAGCGACACGCCGGCGGCGCGCACCACGTCGAGCACCGCCTGGTGGATGTTGCCGGGGGTCGACGGCACCTTGCCGGTGGCCACCGTGCCGTCGCGCTGCAGCCATACCAGATCGGTGAAGGTGCCGCCGATCTCTACGCCAACTTGCATCAGGACTCCTGCGTCGTCATCGCCGGGCGGCAGCGCCCGGCCGTTCGTTCATCCAAGCCTTGATCAGGCGGCGGCCAGCAGCCCGGCGCGGCGCACGCGGTCTTTCTCGATCTCGTAGGATTCGCGGATCAGCGCGCTGTAGGCCGGCCCGTCCTTGTAGTAGACGTCCATCGCGTAGCGTTCCAGCGTGGATGTCGTGTGCGGATCCTCGAGGCCGGTCTTGAAGGCATCGTGCAGCCGCTTGACGATGGCCGGCGGCATGTGCGCCGGGCCGATCAGCCCGGTGGGGCTGCTGGCCGGAATCTTGTAGCCCAGATCCCATAGCGTGGGCGCGTCGGGCCATTTCTTCAGGCGCTTGTCGGAGAACACCGCCAGCCAGCGCGCCTTGCCGCTGTCGACCAGCGTGCCCAGCAGCGTGCCGCCGGCGTGCGCGTCGATGTGCCCGCCCAGCAGCGCGACCGTCGCCTCGGCGTCACCCTTGTACGGCACATGGGTGAGCTGGACGCCTTCCTGCGCAGCCAGCGTGATCAGCGCCAGGTTCTGCGAAGTGGCGGTGCCGTTGGTGCCGTAGTTGACTTTGCCCGGGCGCTTGCGGGCGTCTTCGATGTAATCCTTGAAGGTTTTGTACGGCGAATCGGCGCGCACCAGGATGCCGACATCCAGCGCACTGACCTGGAGGATCGGCGTGATGTCGGTTAGCGCGTTGTACGAGGTCTTCTGCATCAACTGCAGACGTAGCACGGCCGAGTGCATCACTGCGATCTGGTAGCCATCGGGCCGGCCCTGTGCCACTGCCGCTGCGCCGAGCGTGGCGCTGGCACCCGGCTTGTTCTCGATCACGATCGGTTGACCCAGGTGCGGCTCGGTGGATTTGGCTAGTGCGCGATACACCATGTCAGCCGTGCCGCCGGCCGGAAACGGCACGATCAGCGTGACCGGGCGGCTGGGAAAGCTGGCTTCTTGCGCACGTGCGACGGGACACCCCAGTACGGCGGAGCCGGCGACGCCGGCAGCGAGCAGAGAGCGGCGCTTCAGATCGATGGTCATGATGCACTCCTGGCTTGGAAATCGGGAACGGGCTGCGGCAGCGAGGGGCGGGTGGGCCTGAGCAGCGGCCGCAACGCTGCGGGCACCTCGATGGGCATGGACAACAGAAAGAACGCGAATGACTTGCCGTGGCTGTCGAGGTTCAGCGCGTCGTTGACGCCACCATCGAGCGCACCGTCGAGCACCAGGTTCAGTGCCGACAGCCGCGGCAGCAGGTAGCGCCGCACGGCACGCAAGCGGCGATGGCTGAAGTGCGCCGCCACGGCGGCTTCCGACACCTGTTCGGCCAGCAGCGCGAACAGCGCCGGCTGCCATGCAATGACGGCGATGTTGCACAGATCGCCCTTGTCGCCGGTGCGCGCGTGCGCCGCATCGTAAAGCGTGAAGCACGGCGGCCGCGCCGCGGCGGCGGACGCGGGTTGCGCGATGGCCGGGGCGTTCGGAATGACGATGCTCATGACCGTACCTGCGTCGCGGCCGCGCTGTCGGCCCAGCGCCAGCGTGCCGTCACTGTCTCGCGCGGCACCAGGCACGAGCGCGTCGACAGGCGCGGCGTCAGCGAGGTGCGCACGCCGCCGCCGCCGGCCGGGCCGCAGGTGTACAGCGCGGTCACTTCGTGCAGCAGTTGTTCGGCGGCTTCGCGGCTGGCGTCGGCGGTGGCGGCGCGCAGGCGGATGTCTTCGCTGGCGGCGGGCGCCTGCGGCAGGTCGGTCAGCATGCGGCCATCGTCGTCGGCGAAGACGCTGGCGGCACCGATCAGGTCGAAGCGCAGCCTGCGGCCGGGCAGCCGCTGCGCCAGCACCTGAGCGGCCAGCCGGGCACGCGCCCGCGCGCCTGGGCCGGCGTAGGAAATCTCGCCTTCGGCCAGCCAGCCGCCTTCATGGCAGACGTTGACCTTCAGCCGTGCCGGCCGCGGATGGCCGCGCACGCCCTGCACGGCCACACGGTCAGGGCCCAGTTCGCGCACTGTGGCCTGCGTGATGTCGGCGACCACGTCCGGCGTCTGGTAGGCGGCGGGATCATGGATTTCGTAGAGAAGCTGTTCGGTGACGGTCATCGCGTTGACGATGCCGCCGGTGCCAGAGGCCTTGGTGATCACGCAATGGCCTTGCTCGTCGATTTCGGCGATCGGAAAGCCGACGCCGGCCAGGTCGGGCACTTCCTTGCGGCCGGGATCAGCGAAGTAGCCGCCGCTGACCTGCGCGCCGCATTCGAGCAGATGGCCTGCCATCACGCCGCGCGCGAGACGATCCCAGTCATCCGTTGCCCAGCCGAAGTGCGCGATCGCCGCGCCCAGCACCAGCGCCGGATCGGCCACCCTGCCGGCCACCACGATCTGCGCACCGGCGCGTAGCGCCGCGGCGATTGGTTCGGCACCGAGATAAGCATTGGCGCTGACCGGCTCGTTCGCGCTTACCGGGGATCCCAGCGCTTCGCGCAGCAAGCTGCGGTGAGCATCGCCGGTCAGGTCATCGCCCTCGATCACCGCGATGCGCGGCGCGGCCAGCCCCAGCGAGACGGCCAGCGCCGCGATGCGCCGTGCCGCCGCTTGCGGATTGGCCGCGCCGAAATTGCCCACGATGGCAATGCCGTGCGCCAGACAATCGGCCAGCACCGGGCGCAGAAATCCTTCCAGCCGTGGATCGAAGCCCGCGCCGGCGTCGTCGCGCTTGCGAAGCTGCGCCAGCGCCAGCGTGCGCTCGGCCAGCGTTTCATAGATCAGGCAGGCAGGGCCGCCACGCTCGATCAGCGTGCCGACCACGGCGCGCGCGGCATCGAGCCGGTCGCCGGAGAAGCCGGCGCCGCAGCCGACCAGCAGGCGGCGCGGCGCGGTGTGAGAAACGGGGGCGTCGTTCATGATCGACGGCCACTGTAGGGCTGCCCGTTGGATCTGTAAAATTGAAAGAATAGAATGTTTATCCGATTTTTTGGATCAATCAGGCAACCACGCGACAACCACGCGGCAACCACGGCGATGAACATTTCCACCCGCGATCTGGAAGCCTTTCTGGCCTTGGCCGACACGCGCAGCTTCACGCGTGCCGCGGCTCGCTGTCATCTGTCGCAATCGGCGTTCAGCACGCGCATCGCGTCGCTGGAACACTTGCTGGGCGCCAAGCTGTTCGATCGAACCACGCGCTCGGTGGAATTGACGCAGGCCGGCGAGCTGTTCCTCGAATCGGCGCGCCGCCTGCACGGCGAATTCGCCGAAGCCGTGGCGGATTTTCGCGATCACACCAACCGGCGCAAGGGGCGCGTGGCGGTGGCGGCGCTGCCGTCAACGGCCGCTGCCTGGCTGCCCGAAGTGTTCGCGAAGTTCCGTGCGCAGTATCCGGGCATCACGCTCACCTTGTACGACACGCTCTCCGACAATTGCCTGGCGCTGGTGCGCAACGGCCAGGTTGATTTCGCGATCGCCTCGCGCCCGTCGGCGGGCGAAGACATGCAGGCGCATCTGCTCAGCGAAGACCGCTTCTGCCTGGTGTGCAGCGCTGATCATCCGCTCGCGTCGAAACCTTCGGTGAAAGTGAAGGATCTGATCGGCTACGGCTTCATTCATCTGACGCGCGACAGCAGCGTGCGCCAGCATCTGGAAAAGGCGTTTCATCCGATGCAGGCGCCCACCGTGCTGCAGCTCGAGCATCTGGCCACGGTGGCTGGCATGGTGCAGGCGGGGCTTGGCATCACCGTGGTGCCGGAGCTGACGCTGTTCCATTTCATGCGGCCCGGCCTGGTGATCCGGCCGCTGAAGATTCCCGGGCTGTCGCGTTCGCTGTACGTAGTCAGGCGCAAGGGCAAGAGCCTGTCGTTCGCAGCCGCAGCGCTTTATGACTGTGTGATGGCCGAACGCGGCCGCATCCACGAATTCCTGCGACTGCAACTGGCCGGCGAGCCCGTGCGCACGCGCGGCCGCAGCACTAGCGAAGCTGCTGCAGCCATGTCCGCGGCGACACGCCGACGCGCTGCGTGAACACGCGTGACAAGGCCGATGCATTGGCATAGCCCAGCTCGGCCGCCAGCACCTTCACCGGTCGGCCGCAGCGCAACTGCGCTTGCGCGACGCTGATCCGCCATCCGGTCAGATAGTCGGCGGGCGTTTCGCCGACGATGCTTTTGAAACGCGCCGCGAACGCGCTGCGTGACATGCCGGCGGCGTCCGCCATCAGCGGCAGCGTCCATGCGCGGCCGGGTTCGTCGTGCACGGCCACCAGCGCACGTGCCAACTGCGGGTCGGCCAGACCGTTGATCAGGCCGGTGCTGACGCCGCTTTCTTCGGGGTGGTCGAGCAGCCAGCGCAATAACTGCAGCAGCACCACTTCGAACAAGCGATCGGCCAGCAGCCGATGGCCGCAACGCACGCGGTCGGTCTCGGCGAACAGCAGCGCCAATGATTGCTGCAAACCCTCGACGCGATGCAAGGGCAGCAGCACCAGCGCAGGCAGTGCGCGCGCCAGCGGGTGCTGGACGCCGCCGTCGAAATCCAGCGTGGCGCAGGTGAAATCCGAGCCTTCGGCCGGCGCGTTGTCGAAGCGATGCGCCAGCGGCCGCGGATAGAAGATCAGGCTCGGCTCGCGCACCTCGATGCGGCGCGGCACGCCCGCTGCGCCGCGATGCGTGATCAGCAGTTCACCGCGCCGCAGTACGTGCAGGAAGCCGCTGCCCGGCTGTGCGGCGAAACGCGTGATGCCGCACAGCGGGCCGCTGTGGAACAACTGCGCACGCACGCGAAAGCGTTCGAGCAGGGAAGACAGGCGATCGATCGGTGCTGTCATGGTGGATTGGACGAATTGATATGAATCATGGACCAATTGACACCAATCATACTGGTTGGCGGCCGATACTGGGTCCGTGCTCTCCACCAGTGGGCACGAGCGTGCCGGGTGCCGGATCGACAGGTTCTGCGCACCGGCTTGATGACCTGCATTCGAAGGAAGGAAATACGATGTCCCGCGTTCCACTCGTCAGTGATGCTGCCGCCCCGGCCGAGGCCAAGGCGGCGCTCGATCAGATCCACGGTGCGTTCGGCGCCGTGCCGAACATGTTCCGTGCCGTGGCCAACTCCCCTGCCGCCTTGAAAAGCATGTGGGGGTCGTTCGGTGCGCTGGGCGCCGGCCGCATCGGCGCCAGGCTGGGCGAGCAGATCGCCGTGGCGGTGGCCAACCGCAATGGCTGCGAATACTGCCTGGCCGCGCACACCGTACTGGGCCGCAAGGCCGGCGCCGGCGCCGATGAGATGGCGGCGGCGCAGCTTGGCCAAGCCAGCGATCCCAAGACCGCTGCCGCGCTAAACTTTGCATTGAAGCTGGTCGAATCGCGTGGGCAGGTCGGCGATGCCGATGTACGGGCGCTGCGCGATGCCGGATTCGATGATGCGCAGATCGTCGAGATCGTAGCGCACGTGGCGCTGAACCTGTTCACCAACTACGTGAACCTGGCGTTTGCCGTGCCGGTGGATTTCCCGGCGGTCAAGCTGCGCGCCGCGGCCTGATCGCCCGAGCTGCCGATCGAGTCGTCGATTCTCCACGGCGGCGCAGCGCAGCGCTGCGCTGCGCCGCCCGGAACAGGAGTTTTCATGTCCGATACGTTTCCACCGGCACCGCCCTTGCAGGTGAGTCGCTGGTTCAACACGCCGGCGCCGATCACACTGGATGATTTGCGCGGCCGTGTGGTGGCCTTGCACGCTTTCCAGATGCTGTGCCCGGGCTGCGTTTCGCATGGTCTGCCGCAGGCCAGGCGGATGGCGCAGATCTTCGACGCGCACGAATTCAGTATCGTTGGCCTGCATACGGTGTTCGAGCATCACGACGTGATGACCGAGCGGGCGCTTCATGTGTTCATCCAGGAATACCGGCTCAGGTTTCCGATCGGCGTCGATCAGGCGAGCCCGAACGGATCGGTGCCGCTGACGATGCGGGCATTGGGGCTGCGCGGCACGCCCAGTCTGGTGCTGCTCGACAAACGTGGGCGCGTTCGATTCAGCCATCTCGGCGAGATCGACGACATGGCGCTGGGTGGGATCGTCGGCCGCTTGCTGGGTGAACCGGGGCCGGCGCCTGATGAGACGGCCGACGGCTTGTCCAGGGCGGCCGCCACGCCATGACCCTGCCGCGACCTGTCGGACACCTGCGCACGCTGCTGATCGGCAAGGCCGCGCCGTATTCACGCCCGGGCACGGTCAGCGCCATTGACAAGACCGCGGTGTCCGGCAGCCTGATGGCCGGCGAACTGGGGCTGGCCGGTGACGAGCAGGGCGATCATCGCGTGCACGGCGGGCCCGACAAGGCAGTTCACTGCTATGTATGGCAGCACTACCCGGCCTGGCGCAGCGAGCTGCCGGCCGGGGCACAGCAGCCGCTGTTGCAGCAAGCCGGTGCGTTCGGCGAGAACTTCAGCATTGAAGGCTGCGACGAAGCCGGCGTCTGCATCGCTGACCAGTGGCGCATCGGTACGGCCGTCTTCGAGATCAGCCAGGGGCGCCAGCCGTGCTGGAAGCTGAACGACCGCTTCGGCGTGGTCGACATGGCGAGCCGCGTGCAGGACAGCCTGCGCGCCGGCTGGTATCTGCGCGTATTGGTGCCGGGCCGCGTCAGCGCCGGTGACGAAATCGTGCTGTTGGCGCGACCGCACCCCGACTGGTCGGTGCAGCGGCTGCTGCGTGTGATCCGCGATCGCGTCTGCGATCAGGATGAGTTGCGCCGCATTCTCGCGCTGCCGTTGCCCGAATCCTGGCGCAAGCTGTTTCAGTCGCGGCTGGAAAACGGCCGAGCCGAGGCCTGGGACAAGCGACTACAGGGCAGCCACGCCATCATCGTTTCGCATAGCGAGCGCTAGGCCTGCTGATCATTGACACTGCCGAGCCGGCGACACCACCATGCGCGGGATCGGCGGGCCTGTTTCCGAATGGTGCCCGTTCACGAACGAGCACAACGACGGAGGCAGACGATGAAGGCGAGTAGGTCGAACCGGCTGGGCGGTATCGGCGGGCATCTGTGGCACGCGGCGATCGCGGCGACCATCCTGGGGGTATTACCGCTGATTGCGCCGTCGGCCAGTGCGCAGACGGGACCTTACCCGTCGCGCCCGATCACGCTCATCGTGCCGTACGGGCCGGGGTCGGCCAACGATCTGCTGGCGCGCATGCTGGCGCCCGATCTGTCGGCCAATCTGGGGCAGAACGTCGTCGTCGACAACAAGCCGGGGGCCGGCGGGTCGATCGGTACGGCGGCGATCGCGCGGGCCCGCAACGACGGCTACACGATCGGTATTTCCGGTAGCGCGACGTTCGGCGTCAACCCGAACCTGTACACCAATCTTCCGTACGATGCCCGCAAGGATTTCACGCCGCTGGTGAAGCTCGCAAGCACGCCCAACGTGCTGGTCGTGCCGGGGCAATCCGACATCAAGTCGGTGCCTGAGCTGCTGGCCCGCATGAAGAAGCAGCAGCTTCGATACAACTCGCTCGGCAACGGCACGACGCAGCATCTGGCGGGCGCGCTGCTGGCGAGCCAGGCCGGCGCGGTGGCCGACCATCTGCCTTATCGAAGCACCGGCGACGCCTTGACCGCCTTGTTGTCGGCACAGGTGGATTTTGCGTTCTATGCGCTGCCGGCCGTCGTCAATCACATCAAGGATGGACGGCTGCGCGCCCTGGGCGTGACGACGCCGACGCCGTCGGCCGCGCTGCCGGACGTTCCCTCGCTGAGCACGACGGGGTTGAAGGACTTCGACAAAACCAGCGTCTGGTTCGGCATGGCCGCTCCCGCCGGCCTTCCTGATGCCGTCACCGTAGCCTTGCATGGCGCTCTGGAGAAAACGCTCGCGAACCCGGCGATGCAGGCCCGGTTGCTGAGCTCGGGTTACGTCCTGGCGCCTGCTGCTTCGCAGGCCGAGTTTTCCAGTTTCATCGCCGACCAGCTTTCGTTCTGGGGGCAACTGATCAAAGTGTCGGGCACCAAGGTCGAATAGCGAGAGGCATCATGTACGAAGGCATCACGCGCCGCCTGTCGGAGCAGGTTCTGGCGACCCGCTATGAGGATCTGCCGGCAGACGTCGTCGAAACGGTCAAATTGCTGCTGCTCGACAGCATCGGCTGCGCTCTTGCCGGATCGGTTACCGAGCGCGGACGGATCGTGCTCGAGTTGCTGGCGGAGTTCGGCGGCAACGACCAGGCCACGCTGATCGGCGTGGGGCGCACCTCGTGCCCGAATGCCGCGTTCGGCAACAGCGAGTTGATGAACGCGCTCGACTACGACTACATCGGTCCGATCTCCAGCCATGTCGGCCCCTTCGTCGTGCCCTCGTGCCTGGCCGTCGCGCAGCGCCAAGGGGTGAGCGGCAAGGCCTTGATTCTGGCGCTGGCGCTGGCCAATGAAATCGGCGGTCGTTCGATGAGCGCCTTTGCCCAGCACAAGATATTCAAGAACGAACCGCCGTGGTATGAGGAGCACCCGCGCTTCACCTATGCGTCGTCGGTGTTCGGCGGCGTGGCGGGCTGCGCGACCCTGCTCGGATTGAACGTCGAGCAGCTCGACAATGCCTTCGGCATCGCCGGCGCCAGCACTGCGGTGCCGGCGACGATGAAGTGGCAGCATATGAGCGGGCCGGCGATCATGACCAAGTACAACGCCTGGACCGGCTGGATTTCGCAGTTGGCTGCCGTGTCGGCCTTGTCGGCGCACAAGGGCTTCACCGGCGACACCACGATCCTCGATGGCCCCTATGGCTACTGGAACATCGTGGGCTCACCGACGTTCAAGGTCGAGAATCTGCTGGACGGTCTGGGCACGGCCTGGCATCTCGATCAGATTCGCTTCAAGCTGTATCCGACCTGCTACATCTATCACGCCGGCGTCGAAGGCATCAGCAGACTGGTGCGCACGCACCAGATACGGCCCGAAGATATCGACGAGATCGTGGTGCGCGGCGACCAGCTGATGCAGACGCCCAACCGGATGGGCACCGAGGTGAACACCTTCGCCGACGCGCAGTTCTTCATCCGCTTCAACTATGCGCTGGCCGTGTTTCACGGCGATCGGCCGAATCCCGATTGGCAGATGGCTCACGTGTTCAAGGATCCGCGCATCAACGAGCTGGTCGGCAAGGTTCGGCTCGAAGTGCACCCCGGCTTCGAGAACTACGTGCGCGATGCGATCGGCACGGGGACGGTGCCGATCCTGTGGAGCTCCATCGTCGAGATCAAGGCGCGCGGCCAGACCTACACGACGGAAATTCCCTCGCCGCGCGGCAGCAAGGAAAGCCCGGCCTCACGCGAGGAGCTGCTGGAGAAGTTCCGTATCAACGCCGGATATTCACGCATTGATCCGGATCGTCTTGCAGCGGTGGTCGATGCCGTTACCGACCTCGAGCGCATCGACGATGTGCGCAAAGTGTTCGACCTGCTGGCCGCCTGACGGGCCAGGTCTGGCGCAACCGTGATGTGGGCTTCGGCTCACGTCGCGGTTGCGTTGCACTGCGGTGCCGCGATTGCGGCTCAATACGACTTCGGTAAGCCCAGCACCTTCTCGGCGATGAAGCACAGCGCCAGGTTCTGCGACACCGGCGCGATGCGCGGCAGCATCGATTCGCGAAACAGCCGCTCGACGTGGTATTCCTTGGCGAAGCCCATGCCGCCGTGCGTCAGCACCGCGGTTTCGGCGGCATGGAAGCCCGCTTCGGCGCAGAAGTGCTTGGCGGCGTTGGCCGCTTCGCCGCAGGGCTTACCCTGGTCGTATAGCCACGCGGCTTTCTGGTAGAGCAGGGTGCCGGCTTCCAGTTCGATCCAGCGCTGGGCCAGCGGGTGCTGCACCGCCTGGTTCTTGCCGATCGGCCGGTCGAACACGATGCGCTCGCCGGCATAGGCGGCGGCACGGCGCAGCGCCGCGCGGCCGATGCCGATCGCCTCGGCGGCGACCAGAATGCGCTCGGGATTCATGCCGTGCAGAATGTAGTGAAAGCCCTTGCCTTCCTCGCCGATGCGGTCTTCCACCGGCACCTGCAGGCCGTCGATGAACAACTGGTTGGAATCGACGGCGGCGCGGCCGAGCTTGTCGATTTCGCGCACCTCGATCTTGCTGCGATCCAGCGTCGTGTAGAACAGCGACAGGCCTTCGGTGCGCGAACGCACCTGGTCCAGCGGCGTGGTGCGCGCCAGCAGCAGCATCTTGTGCGCCACTTGCGCGGTCGAGATCCACACCTTCTGGCCGTTGACGACGTAGTGATCGCCCTGGCGCACGGCAGCGGTTTTCAACTGCAGCGTGTTCAGGCCGGTGTTCGGCTCGGTCACCGCGAAGCAGGCCTTTTCCTCGCCGCGGATCAACGGCGGCAGCCAGCGGCGCTTCTGCTCGTCGCTGCCGAACACCACCACCGGGTGCAGGCCGAAAATATTCATGTGCAGCGCCGAGGCGCCCGACATGCCGGCGCCGGAACCTGCCACTGTTTCCATCATCAGCGCGGCTTCCAGGATGCCCAGGCCGGCGCCGCCGAACTCGGTGGGCATCGCGATGCCGAGCCAGCCGGCGCGCGCCATCGCGGCGTGGAAGTCGTGCGGGAAGCGGTGCTCGCGATCGCGGGCCAGCCAGTATTGTTCGTCGAAATCGGCGCAGATCGCTTCGATGGCGCTGCGGATTGCGGTCTGTTCGCTGCTCGGTTCGAAATTCATGAGTTGTCTGCCAGGCCGGAGATGACGCCGTCGCGCGCCAGCCGCTCGATTTCGTCGGGCGGCATGCCGAGCTCGGCCAGAATGTCGATGGTATGTTCGCCCAGATCGGGCGGCGGGCGTTGCGGTGCCGGGCGCTGGCCGTCGAAGCGTAGCGGCTGCGCCACGCCGCGGATGGGCCCGAGCGCGGCGTGCTGCTGTTCATACAGCATGTCGGAGGCCTGCGTGTGCGGGTGAGCCGACAATTCGCCCAGCGTATGCAGCGGTGAGCACGGAATGCCCTGCGCATCGAGCAGCGCGATCCATTCATCGCGTGGGCGCTGCGCCATGCAGGCGCGCACCAGAGCGACCGTTTCGGCGCGATGGCGCACGCGCTGCGCGTTGGTGCAAAAGCGCGGATCATCGACCACGTCGTTCAGGCCGGCCACCGCGCAGAAGCGCCGCCACAGATGGTCGTTGGCCACGCCCAGGATCAGTGGCTTGTCGCTGGCCTGGAACGCTTCATAGGGGCACAAGGATTCGTGGCCGCTGCCGGGCTTTTCGGGCTCGGTGCCGCGTTCCCAGTAACCCTGCAGAAAATAGGCCAGGAACGCCACCGAGGTGTCGAACAGCGACGCATCGATGCGCGTGCCGCGACCGGTGGTGTGGCGCTGCTGCAATGCGGCCAGGATGCCGATCAGCGCGTGCAGCCCGGTGCCCTGGTCGACCGGCGAGAACGGGCTGCGCACCGGCGGCCCGCCGGGTTCGCCGGTGATCGACAGCATGCCGGTGAACGCTTGCAGGATGACGTCGTAGCCTTTGCCGTCGCGCATCGGCCCGCTGGTGCCGTAACCCGAGATGCTGCAATGGATGAGCCGCGGATTGAGCGCCATCAGCGTGTCGGCATCGACCTTCAGCCGTTCGGCCACGCCGGGCGCGAAGCTGGTCACCACCACGTCGGCTGACTCGGCCAGGCGGTGGCACAGCGCCTGGCCGGCGTCGCTCTTCAAGTCGATGGCGATGCTGCGCTTGTTGCGGTTGGCGGCCAGAAACGGCGTGCCGAAGCGCTCGCCGGCCGGCACGCCGCGGAACGCCGGCCAATGCCGGCTGTCGTCGCCGCGGCCGATCGATTCGACCTTGATCACTTCGGCGCCCAGGTCGCCGAGATACTGCGTGCACAGCGGTCCCGCCAGTACGCGTGAGAAATCGAGAATGCGCAGCCCCTGCAGCGGCGCGATGCGGGCCTGCGTCATTCCGGTTTCATGCCCGCTTCGCGTACGCGCCGCTTCCAGATCTCGCTCTGTTCCTGCATGAAGGCGCGGAACTCGGCGACGCTGGTCGGCTCCACCACCGAACCCATCTGCTGTTCGAGCGTGTTCCTGACCTCGGGCGTTTCCAGCGCGGTGCGCAGCGCGGCGTTCAGCTTGGTGATGGCCGCCTCGGGCGTGCCGGCCGGCGCGAACATGCCGAGCCAGGCGAACAGGCTGAAGTCGGAGAAGCCGGGCGTCTCTGCGACGGTGGGGATGTCGCGCGCCACGTTGAAGCGCTTGGGCGAGGTGATGGCCAGCGCGCGCAGCTTGCCGCCGTCGATGAGCTGGCGCGAGGCCGCAAAGTCGACGAAGGTGAAGTCGATCTGCCCGCCCATCAGGTCGGTGAAGGCCTGCGGCGTCGACTTGTAGGGCACGGCCACTGCCTTGGCGTCGGCCATGTACACCAGCATGCCGCCCGATACCTGGCCGCCGGTATTGCCATAGCCATACGAGGCCTTGCCCGGGTTGGCCTTCATGTAGGCCACCAGATCGGCGGCCGAGCGGAACGGCGCATCGTGCTTGACCAGCAGGGCCAGCGGGTTGATCGTCATGCGGCCGATCGGCGCGAAATCGCGCAGCGGATCGTAGCGCAGCGACTTGAACAGATACTGATTGCCCGAGTGCGTGGAATTGGTGCCGACCAGCAGCGTGTAGCCGTCGGGCTTGGCGCGGGCGACGAATTCGGTGCCGATCTGGCCGCTGGCACCGGCCTTGTTGTCGATGACGATAGACGCCTTCAGGCTGGCCGCCATCTTTTCGGCGATGACGCGAGTGATTGCATCGGTGCCGCTGCCGGCGGCGAACGGCACGATGATGGTGATGGGCTTGTTGGCGAGCGGATAGGCATCGTCGGCGCGCGCGGCGACCGAGGCCAGCAGCGCTGGCAGCAGCAGGCATAGGCCCAGCGTATGGCGGATCAAGGTGTCTCCCTGTGGCTTCGTCTGGTTGGAGCGCACCGCCGGAACGAAGCGCGGCGGCTGGCACGAGGCAGCTTAATCGGCACCCATATAGCTGTAAAATTAATTATTCTGCTCAATCAAGTGATTATTTTGATTGGCTTGTCGCCCCGCCTGCTGGAAGCTTTCATCGCGCTCGAAGAATGCCTGCACTTCGGCCAGGCGGCCAAGCGCTGCAATGTCACGCAGTCGGCGTTCAGCCAGATGATCGCCCGGCTCGAGGCGCAGGTCGGCACGCGGCTGTTCGACCGCGATACGCGCTCGGTGCGGCTTACCGCCGAAGGCGAAGTGTTCTCGCGCCGCGCGCGCAGCATCGTGCGCGACATCGATTCGGCGCTGCTCGAAATGCGTGACTACGCGGTGCGCAAGCGCGGCAAGCTGGCGCTGGCGGTGGTGCCTTCGCTGGCCATGGCCTGGGTGCCGGCGATCGTGAGCGACTATACGCGCCGCTATCCGGGCATTTCGCTGGAACTGTTCGACACCTATTCCGAGCGTGGCCTGCAACTGCTGCGCGAAGGGCGCGTCGAAATCGCCATCACGGGGCAGCCGGGCAATACCGGCGAATACGAGGTCGAGCTGCTGTTCGAGGAACCGTTCCTGCTGGCTTGTCCCAAGCATCATCCGGTTGCCGCGATGCGTGAGCTGACGCTGGCCGACATGGCCGGCCTGCCGATGATCCATCAGATCGATACCGAGCGCATCCGCGTCACTTCCGGGCCGGGGCCGTACAAGCTCGGTCCTTTGCTGCGCAGCGCGCGCGCCGGCGACAGCGGGATCGAAGTCGAGCACATCAGCACACTGGCCGGGCTGGTGGCCAACGGCATGGGCGTATGCATCGTGCCGCAGACCGCATTGGCGCAGTTTCGCGATACCGACGTGGCGCTGGTGCCGATCTCGCGCAAGGCGTTCATGCGGCAGATCTTCATGGTGATGCGCAACGGCCAGGGGCTGTCGCTGGCCGCGGCCGCGTTCGTCGAGATGCTCAAGCTGCGGGCGCGCGCGTTTCGCCCGGGTGCGCGGCGGGCTGGCGGCAACCCCGCGCGGCGGCGCCCTGGGCGGGCCGCGCAGTAGATCCGGAATCAGCGCTGGGCCGCTCGCGAGCCCGGCATGATCGGTCGGTGCGCTTCAGGCCGCCAGGATGATGGCGGTGACGTCGTCCGCCCGAGTGAGGTGCAGATGGTGGCCGCCGGCGGCGAAGCGATGACGCGCGGCGCCCGGATAACGCCGTACCAGTGCTTCGCGCATGGCCGCAGGAAGCATCGCATCGTCGTCGGCGTCGATGATCACGATGCGATCGTTGGCGATGGCTAGCCGCGGCACCGGTGTGCCCGTCAGAATCGCGATACGGCGCTGCAACAGCGATTCGGCGGGCTGTGCCGCCACCATCGCCAGCAGGCGGTCACGCACGATACTGGGCGCCATGTCTTCGAGCCGGCGCAGCGCCGCCGACTTGAACGCTTGCGCGGGAGTGGCGCGCAGCCTGGCGAGTTCCGGATCGTCGCGACCCGGTGTCGGGTCGACGAAACTGTTGGACAACAGCAAGCGTTCGATGAGGGCAGGCTGGCGCGCTGCCAGCCATTGCGCCACATAGCCGCCGAGCGAGCTGCCGAAAATGGCTGCGCGTTCGATGCCGGCCGCTGCCATGAAGGCCGCCACGCCATCGGCCAGGCCTGCCGCATCACCGATGCCCGGATACGAAAGTGCGATCACGCGGTAGCGCTGAGCCAGGGCGGCAAGCTGGTGGTCGAACGAGCGGCGGCTTCCTTGTGCGCCCGGCAGCATGATCAGCACCTGCTCGCCGATCTGCGTATCGATGTAACTCCATCGGTGGCCGTCGATCAGCCGGTCGCCGAGCGCGATCGACCAGCGGCCGGCGGCATCACGCATGGAGGTCGGCGTGAAGATGTACATCGGTTCACGCCGGCGCGTTTCGGGATGAAACACCTCGCGATCGTGCAGCGTTTCGAGGGCGCGGCCGTACAGATGCAAGTGACGGATGATGTCGTCGTTCTCGATCGACACGGCGTGGATGTCGTCGGGCATGAAAGCGTGGCTCTGCCCGGGTTCGATCATCTTGGTGTCCTGCAGCAAGACCGCCGTTTCACCCGGCCTGGCCTCGTCATCGATCCGCTGATACAGATAGTTCGTTTCCGCGCCTGCCACTGCTGCGATGCAGGCCCAGGTCTTGTGGTCGTGGATCGGCGTTCGCTTGCCTTTGCGCATCACCATCAGGTACAGCGCCAACCCGTAGTCGGGCTCTTCATGGATCAGATAGCGGCGTTGCTGCTGCCCGGTCGCAGGATCGGGAAACGTTTCGTGATGCCAGAGCGGCGCTTGCGCTGCCAGTTCGCGCAATGCGGACTCGATCTGCTGCAGGGCAGGGCGCGAGATCGGCCCCGAGCCGATCGCCGCTCGGGTTCTACGCAGCAGTTCGGCAACGGCAGCGCAGCGCCGTGGTTCTTGCGGATCGGAATGAGTGTGCATGAGCGTGATCGCTGGCCTTGGAAAGGTGCCGCCGTGCCGGCAGGGATCGCCCGGAGCGTGCGGCAGCGCAGACGCACACTCTACGAACAAGGCACGATCTTGCGTATCGTTTCTTTCGATTGTCGGTATTCGCCGATTGAATGTCCTGACACGGCCGCATATGACTCCACGAACACTTTCCTCAGCCATGCCTGCGCGGGATCGCTATGCGTGCGTTCGTGCCAGACCTGGGCCAGCACCAATCGCAGCGGATCCAGCGGCAGCGGCAACACGTCGATGGCGAAACCATTTTGCATTCGCATGGCGACCTGCCGCTGCACGGTGGCGATCAGGTCGGTGCGCTCGATGACCGCGGCGGCGGTGGTGAAACGGGTCGTCGAGTAGACGACGCGGCGGCGCAGGCGGCGTTGATCGAGAATCTTGTCGACCATCGTCTTGTGCGAAACGCCGCCCGGTGAAACGACCAGATGCTGCGCGTCGAGAAAGCGTTGCAGCGTGAAGTCGAGCGGGTCGATGAGGCCCCGGCGTGCGATGCACACGTATTGCTCGTCGCCCAATCGTTGGCGGCGCAGGCTTTCCGGCACCTCGGGAAAGAAGGCGATGGCCAGGTCGAGCTGTCCCGTGCTCAGATCGTCGGCGATCTCGGAGTTCGATACCAAAGGCCGCACCTGAACGGATAGCTTCGGCGCCATGCTCCGGATGCGCGCCATCACCTCCGGCATCAGCACGAGTTCGACGTAATCGACGATGCCGATCCGAAATACCGAATCATCGTTCTCGATATCGAAGTGGCGAAACGGCGCCAGCGATTTTTCCAGTTCACAGATGGCCTGGCGCGTCGGGCCGAGAATGCGAACCGCCTTCGTCGTCGGCACCATGCCGCCTTTGCCCCGCACCAGGATCGGATCGTCGAATACCGAGCGCAGGCGAGCCAGCGCATGGCTCATCGCCGGCTGGCTGATGTGCAAGCGCTCGGCGGCCTTGGTGACGCTACGCTCGGTGACCAGCGCGTCGAGCGCCATCAACAGCGAAAGATCGATGTGGCGAAAGTTCACGGCGTCTCGGCCCATGGTTGATGGGGCCGAACGCGCGCGATTCTTGCGGTACGCTGGCATGTACTCGCTCGCGTCTGAAAACGCCGTCCCCCGACGGCTACTTTACTGCGGACGGCGGCACTCCCGATACCCTCGGCGCAAGGTGGAGGAGCCGGGCTGGCGCATGCGACGAAGGTGGGCGTGCCGCCGTCCGTTCACTCCAGCTTCAATCCCAGCTGCGTGACAGCCTTCTTCCATACGCTCATGTCATCTTTCAGCAAAGCGCTGATCTTGGCCGGCGGCATGGGTGCCGCTACGTCCAAGCCGATCTGATTCAGCTCCGCGACGACACGCGGCGAAGTGATGAAGCGCCCGATCGATTCGTTCAGCGCGCTGACGACGGCTGGCGGTGTCGCCGCCGCCGCATAAACGCCGTACCAGGCCGGCCGGTCGACTTCGCCGAAACCTTGTTCGGCCAGCGTGCGCACCTGCGCCAGCTCGGGTGCGCGAAAGCCGCTCGTCACGGCAAGCGGCCGCAGGCGGCCGGAACTGATCAGCGGCAGCGCGGCGGGCGGGGTCGCCACCAGGAAGCTGATCTCACCGGCGGCGACGTCGGTCAGCGCCGGCATCATCCCTTTGTACGCCACGTGCATCATCGGGCGCTGCACCTTGGCGGCGATCACCTCGCCATACAGACGCACGATGGTGGCGGCGCCGGCGGAAGCGAACGACAGTGGGGCCTGCGGATTGGCGCGTGCATAGGCTGCGAATTCGCGCAGATCTTGCCAGGGGTTGCGAGCCGAGGTGACGACGACCGCCGAGCCATAGCCGATGATGCCGACCGGCTCGAACCCCTCGGCGCCGGTGGCGTCGGTCGGTGGCGTGGCAAAGGCCGGCAGCAGGCCGGCCGGGCCGAGGAAACAGATCGTCAGCGTAAGGCCATCGGCCGGAGCGTTCAGCACGATGTCGGCCGCGAGCTTGCCGCTGGCGCCGGGACGATTCTCGACGATTGCCGCTTGTCCCAGATCGGTCGCGAAGTGTTCGCTGAGTAATCGGGCCAGTCGATCAGGCAGGCCGCCGGGCGTCGAACCGATGATGATCCGGATCGGCTTGCCTGGTCGCCACTGCGCCACGGCCTGGCGGTTCAGCGCAGCGCCCAGTGCGAAGCTGAGGCCGCCGGCAAGCGCTCGCCGCAAGGCCCTGCGGCGAGCGTAGTGGTCTGGGGTTGGCCCGGTCACCGAGAGGTCGCCAGGCCCCCTCATAGCGAGCGCCCGTGCGCTTGTGCCACGGCCATGACCTCTTCGGTGTAGCCGACGCTGTCCATCGTTTCGGCGTTGGTGCCGCCCAGCATGACCAGCATGCGTGCCGGGCGGTCGGTGAGATTGGTGAAGCCGCGGAAGATGTGCTTGGGCATCGTCACCGTATCGTAGCTCCCCAGGTCGAGTTCGTGTTCGCCCTGATCGCCCCAGACGAAATGGACCTGGCCTTCGAGAACGAAGAAGACTTCCTCGGTGGTGTGCGAATGCAGCGGCGCATGCTCGCCCGGCGGGATCTCGACCATCGTGATGCCGAACGGGTGCTCGATCTCGATCGCCGGCCGTTTGCCGGGGTCGGAGTCGGTGACAATGCCTTTGTTCAGGATCTTTCGCACCACCAGCGCCGTCTTCGGAACCTTGTTCTGCAGTTCGAACATGTCGGTACGCGCATTCAGCTTGGCGTAGCGGGCCACGCGGGTGGATTCGAGTTCGGTGGCGGTGGGTGATGAGTGTTGCATGAAGCAGGCTCCTTTGGTTTGTGGAGGAATCAGAAGCGATGGCGCAGCCCGATGCCGGCGCGTGATGTTTGAACCCCTTGCGGTTCCCTGAGCGTGTCTTTCAGGTAGGCGATATAGAGGTCGGTACGCTTGGAAAGAAAGTAGTCGCCGCCGATCGACCAGGTGTTGCGCACGCGCGGCGTGGTGGCGAAGTCGTCATCGATCGTCGAACGAGAATACGCGGCGATCAGCGCCCATTGACCGACCGGGACGCGTACGCCGGTGCTGAAACCGTTTCGATCGACATTCGACAGACGATTGCGATAGCGGTCATCGACGCGCATGAACTGGCCATATACCTTGGCCGGCCCGAAGTCGTAGGAACCGCCGACGAGCAGGGTCTGTTGCTTGCGTCCGTCTTCATTGTTGCTCAGGTTGATCGTGCGCAGCGCCACCAGCGCCAGCCAGGGGCCCTGCGCATAGTCGATGCGTAGGTCGAGGCTCTTGCCCTTTTGCTTGTCGGGCCCGTCGGCACGTTCCTCGCCCAGCGAGTAATGCGCCATCAGGCGCAGCGGTCCGAAGCTGGGCGAGACGTAGCGCAGCGAGTTGGCGAACGACGTATCGCCTTGCACCGTGCCGGCCCAATGATTGGCGAACGATGCGCTGAACGTACTCGACGCGAGCCACGGATTGGTAGCGAACAGCGCGCCGATCAGCGGTGTGCTGGCGCGCCCTATCACCAGCTCGCCGGACCGGTTCGTGCCGAGGCCGACGTATGCGTTTCTCGACCACAGGGGGTCGGTGTCGCTGCGTGCAGCATCGCCGGTGTCGGGCCGCACGAATGCGTCGAGCTGGAACACGCCGTACAGACCGCCGCCCAGATCCTCGCGGCCGCCGAAGCCGATATACGGAGTCTGCATGCCACCGGAAGACAGTACGTTGGCTGTCCGGGTGGTGCCGTTGGCTGCCTTGACTCTGGTTTGGCCTGCCCAGACGTCGAGCAGACCTTCTATCTTGACTGATGACTGGGCATGCGCACAGTTCGCCCCGACGAGCCACGACAGGTAAAAGCAAAACGCCAGACCTTGGCGGTGCTTCATTGTTTTGCGTCTCCTCTTATAGATTGATCGTTGCGACGCGGCACTGCGTGCAGTGCGGTCGCCGGCGGTGCCGGTCTTCGCTGCGCCGAGCGGCGGCGCGGAAGATCACGGCAATTCAGTCTATAAGCGGAGTCGCTTCGCGGAATCGATTCGGTCTATACCTGGAATCGAGCGAATGAATAACGAGGTAGACGCGGTCGGCTAGACGCGGTCGGCTAGATGCGGTCGGCCGGATGCGGCCGATGAGATGCGGCCCGCGAGATGCATCGGCCATGACTCGCCATGCCGATGCGTGACAGCGCTGCGGACCCGACTCGCGTACGGCGGACCGGGTCTCGTGCGTCAGCGGTTCGATCAGTCGCGGCGCTTGCGTGTGCCCAGACCCAGGCCGAGTGCGCCCAGCCCGATCAGCGCGAGCGGTGCCGGAACGGGAACCTCAGCGGGCGGCGTGGTCGGTGCAGTCACCGTCGCATAGATGTTCAACTGCGCGGTCTTGTTCTCGCCGTTGATCCACTTGTAGCCGAGCACGTCGTTGTTGGGCGTGCACCAGATGAGGAAGCAGTCTTCGCCGTACACCGTGGTGAGCTGGGTATTGGCGCCGCTCACGCTGTAGCTGAAGTTGCTCAGCATATAGTCGCCGATCGTCAGCGTCTGACCGGTCAGCACCGGCAGCGTGAAGATCATGTCGGGCGGATTGTTCGACGAGTTCTCGGTGTTCTGGATGCGCAGGTTGAATTCATAGGTCTTGTTCAGGCCGACCGGCGAATTGAATGCCAGGTTCAGATTCCAGTCGAACTTGAAGTCGTCGTCGGTGCGCGAAGACAGCGTTGCGCTGTTGAACCAGGTCAATTGGCCGATCAGGATCTGGCCGCTGCTGCTGGTGTTGATGTTGAACGAACCGGCCGTCAGCGTGCTCGGATTGGTGAGGCCGTTGCTGTTGCTGGTGTCGCTATCGCCCCAGCGCAGTACCGTGCCGCCGTTGGCCGTCTGGCAGGTGTTCGGGCTCGTGCAACTGCTGATCGAGTCGAAGGTGCCGCTGCTGGTGCCCGTCAGCGGTGCTGCCTGGGCGATGCCGGCAGCAACCGTCAGGGCGGCAGCGATGAAAGAAGTGCGGAACATGTGATCATCCTCATGGAAAGTGAGAACCGGCACCCTCCGTGCCGGCGTTGGCTCTAAAGCAAACACCGGGCCATTTATAAAAACTTAGTGATATCAATGGGTTGTGAGCTTTACGGGAGTTGGTTGGAATTAATTCCATCAAAAGGGCCGACGTGACTTTTGTCGTGTGAGGCGCTTAGTATTGGCAGCTCATGAACCTTGAGGGCCGGCAAGGCCCGATCTCGCGGAGGCCACGAATGAACCAGAACCCGCTCGCAGACGAGCTGTTTGCCCAACTGCAGGGAAATCCGCTGCAGCAGATCTCGGCCCAGCTCGGCGTTGATTCGGCACAAGCCCAGCAGGCCGTGGGGGCGGCGCTGCCGCTGCTGCTGGGTGCGCTGGGGCGCAACGCCGGGCAGCCGCAGGGGGCGCAGGCGCTGTTCGGCGCGCTGCAACGCGATCACGCCAATACCGATCTGGGTGGCGTGCTGGCGGCGGCGCTGGGCGGCGGCGGCGGTGGCGGCAGCATCCTCGATCACATCTTCGGTCAGCGCCAGCAGCGCGCCGAACTGGGACTGGGTCAGGCCACTGGCCTGGGCGGCCAGCAGGCGTCGAATCTGTTGCAGATTCTCGCGCCTATCGTCATGTCGTTCCTTGCACAGCGCTTCTCGCAAGGCGGCGCCGGCGCCGGCGGTCTTGCCGATGCACTCGGCGCGGAACGGCAGCGCACGAGCCAGCAGGGCGGCCTGGGCGGCGGTCTGCTGGGCGCGGTGCTCGATCAGGATGGCGACGGCAAAGTCGATCTCGGCGATCTGCTCAAGCTCGGCACGGGGCTGCTCGGCCCGCGCCGCTGATCATCGCCATCGGCGATTCAAGGCATCACGCGCGCATCGCGTGATGCTTGACCTGCGCATATATGCAACTACATATATGCAACGATTGCCGCCATGGCATGCCCGCAGCGGCCGCTGCGGGCAACGCTTTACCCCTCCATATGCCGGATTGCCAGCGCGTTGGCGCTAGCATATTCTGATCGCCATTGGCGTTCAGCGATGACGGTGTGCACCCTTGGCGGTGCCGTTTCCGGGGTGAGCTGAGAGATGGTCGGGGAAGAACTGAAGTTCACGGTCGGCCGCGATGCGCGCTGCGACGTCGTACTGGCCGACGATTCAATCAGTCGACGCCACGCCGAGCTGCTGGTGTTTCCCGACGGCATGCTGTTCTTCACCGATTGCGCCAGTTCGCTGGGCTCGGTGCTCATTCGCGACGGCGTCGAGCGGCCTGTGCATCAAGACGTGCTGATGCCCGACGATCGCCTGAGATTGGGCGAGCTCGAACTCTCTGCTGCCGATCTGCTGGCACTGGTGCGCGACAGCGGCGCGCGCGGCCGTGGTCTGCCGGCCAGTGCGGCACGACCGCCCGACGATAGCGGCGGCGAACGCTGGGCCCGTGGCACCTTGTTGGTGCGTTGCGATTGCGGGCAGGTCAAACCCAAGGATGCGCCATGTCCTCACTGCAAGCGGTAGCACGCCCATTGCACAACCGGCTCGGAGAACGCTGGACCCCGCTGGCGGTGGCCCTGCTGCTGTGCGCGGCGCTGATCCTGCTGCTGACGTTGATCTTCAACAATCCGAGCCCGAGTTCGTCGGGCTACCGGATGGGCGTGCTTCTGGTCGATCGTTGGACGACGGTCTTTCCGTATCCGTTCACGATCCAGAACCTCGAACACGTGATCTTCGCGGTCGGCCTGGGTGAGCTATGGGTGCGCTGGCGTACCGCGCGGCGCGAGCTGGCCTTCGTCGAGCAACGCTATCTGCCTGAAGACGAACACACGGTGCTGCAGGCCGAGGATCTCGGCCCGATCCGGCGCGCAGTGTCGGGCAAGTTCGATGGCGAAAACGGCTTCCTGCCATCGCTGATCGATCTGTGCGTGCTGCAGTTCCAGGCCAGCCGTTCGGTCGACCAGACGGTCAGCGTGCTCAATAGCAGCCTGGAGCTGATCTCGCATCGCGTGGATCTGCGCTATCAACTGTCGCGCTATTTCAGCTGGCTGATTCCGACCATCGGTTTCGTCGGCACGGTGGTCGGCATCGCGGCGACGCTGTCGGTGGTTTCCAGCGGCAAACCCGATCTTGGCTTGCTGGCGGCAACGCTGACGGTGGCCTTCGACACCACGATCGTGGCGCTGATAGAAAGTGCAATCCTGGTGCTGCTGATGAACGTCGTGCAGGGCAAGGAAGAGCGTGCGGTCAACCTGGCCGGCCAGTACGCGCTGCGCAACCTGATCAACCGCTTGTACAGCGGCAAAGCGCCAGACTGATCCAGGCGAACGTGCATCCAGCCGACGGAGCGCCGCGTCCATGAAGCCGCGCAATCGCGAGATCAACATCTTCAACCTGTCGATGCTCGATGTCATCTGCGGGGCCTTGGGCGCTTTCCTCATCCTGTTCCTGGTGGCGGCCCCCTACTATGGCAACACCAGCACGCAGCAGGACGTCGATTCGGGCCGCAACACCTTCGATTTCATCGGCAGCTGGGAAGTGCGCAACGCCGACATCGACGTCTGGATCTTCAAGCCCGATCGCACCTGGGCCGGGCCGAAGGACAAGCGCCTGTTCGGGCGCATCAAGCAGACCTTCGAGTTCGGTGACAACAAGGCTGCCTATCAGGACACCACCTACTGGGAAGCCTATTCACGCAGAGATCCCGACGCCGGCGGCTGGGCTTTCGTCTATCACTACCGGCCCGGCAGCGGGCAGAACGCCGAGGTGACCGTGCGCGGCGTGGGCTTGCTCAACCTGAACGTGGGTGGCGGTCGGCGCAACGAAGTGGTGTTCAGGCCGGTATCGCTGCGGCCCGGCGAGACGCGCATCGCGGGCGTGATGTTCGTGACGCGCGATGGCCGCCCGCTGTTCTACGAATTCGGCATGGCCTGGAACGGTGAAGAGTGGCCGCAGCAGGTGGCGCGGCGGCTGGCCGGTGAAACCGATACCAAGTGAGTGAGCTGCCGCGTGGTACGGCCGCGGCAGCCGGCATCGATTCTGTGACGACCCGAGGACAGCATGGCACTGAAGCGTTGCGAGAACGGACACTATTTCGACCCGGGCAAGTATTCCGGCTGCCCGACCTGCATGATCCGCAATGACGTGGCGGCGGCCGGCGGCGGCGCTGCTGCGCCGACTCTGGCGCCGGCGGCAGCTGCCGTCGACGATGGTCGCACGCGGCGGCGTGGCGAGCCGGCCGGCGGTGCGGCGGGGGCCGGCGCGGCATCGGCGGAGGGTGGAGCAGGCGCTGGCATGCCGGCGGCGCGCACTGCGGCGGTCGATGACGGCAAGACCCAGCGGCTGGTGCGAAAGCAGTTGGGTATCGATCCGGTGGTCGGTTGGCTGGTCTGCGTGCGTGGGCCCGAGCGCGGCCACGACTATCGGCTGCACAGCGAAAAAAACTTCATCGGTCGCGGTGAAGGCATGGACGTGCGCATCGCCGGTGACGGCACGATCTCGCGCGAGAACCATGCGTCGGTCAGCTTCGACCCCAAGCGCGAGACGTTTCGCCTGCTGCCCGGCGATGGCCGTGGCCTGGTCTACCTGAACGACGAGGAAGTGGTCTCGCCGCTGCCGCTGAAGGCCGGTGACCACATCGAACTCGGCGAAACCATGTTGATGTTCGTGCCGCTGTGCGG
>JAFKGG010000414.1:25238-51262 GCA_017307915.1 Burkholderiales bacterium
GCTTCCAGGCAACGCCCAGCACGTCGGACGCCGCGCCGCGCAGGAAGACGCGTTCGCGTTTTCCGACCTGGCTGACGCCGCGTTCAGCGCGCACGCCGGCGCGATGTGCGTGGTGTGCGACGGCATGGGCGGGCACGCAGCCGGTGCCGCGGCTAGCGATGCCGCGGTCAAGGCTTTTCTGGCTGCCTACCAGGCCAAGCAGGCCGATGAGCCGATCGGCGCCGCGCTGCTGCGTGCCGTCAACGCAGCCAACGAAGCCGTGCTGGTGGTAGCCGCGCGCGAAGGCGACAGCGGCTCGACGCTGGCCGCCGTCGTCATCCATGACGGGCAGCTGTTCTGGGCCAG
This sequence comes from Burkholderiales bacterium, assembly GCA_017307915.1. GTDB lineage: Bacteria > Pseudomonadota > Gammaproteobacteria > Burkholderiales > Burkholderiaceae_E > Zeimonas. Next base: position 25,584 of record JAFKGG010000414.1, read on the forward strand.
CGTCGGCGATAGTCGCATCCTGCTGCTGCGCGGCGGGCGCTTGTTTCGCGTCAATCGCGAGCATCACTATCGTGCCGAGCTGCTGCGGCAGGTGGCGCGCGGCGAGATCGTGCGTGCCGCGGCCGACAGTGATCCGCGCGGCGAGCAACTGACCAGTTCACTCGGCGAGCGGCCGCTGGGCGCGATCGATCATTGCGCCGGCGGCTATCCGCTGCTGCCCGGCGATGCCGTGTTCGTGGCCAGCGACGGGCTTTACAAAACGCTCGACGAAGTCGCGCTGGCCGCGCTTGCCGCCAAGGCCGTCCCTGCGACGCCGGCCGAGATCTGCACGGCATGGGTCGATGCAACGATCGCGCAGGCGGCGCCGGAGCAGGACAACGTCACGGTGGTCGGCCTGCAGTGGCCGTCGGCGGGAGGCCCGGGGCCGAGCGACGCGGCAAGGCCGGAGGCTGCGCTGCGCGATGAAGCGAGGCAGGGACGCACGCATTCTGGCCGCGCCGCGCCGCGCCGCGATCGCGGCGACGATCCGCCGCATCGTGAGCCGGGCCCCGATCGCCGCCGTTGGCGTATCGCGCTGATGCTGGGTGCGATCGCGCTGATTGGCGTGCTGAGCCTGGCATGGGATCTCTGCTGCAGAGGGCCGTCGCCGCAGCAAGGGGCGGGTGACGATGCCGCCAAACAGGAGCAGGAAGGCTCTGTCATCGAGGGGCCGAGGCAGGGTGGGGGCGCGCCGGCTTCTGCTGCCGAGCCTGTATCGCCAGCCCCTGCATCACCGCCAGGCTCATCGCCAGCTTCCGAACCGGCGGCCACCGCCTCGGCGAAGGGGGCGGGCGCAGCGCCGGCACCCGTCGACGCCGACGATCGGCGACGCTCCGATGCGGTCAGTGCCGCTGCCGACCGCCGCCCAGCACGAGGACGACCATGAAGCTGATTCCCGCCGATCGCGTCGGATGCATCGCGGCACGCAGCCTGTGGCTGACTGTCGTATTCGCTGGGGTGCTGGCCGCCGTTCTCGGGCTGGCCGCGCCGCCGGCAAGTGCCGACAACGATGCCGAAGACGAGTTCGAGCGTAAGGCGGTGCGTGTGTTGTGCATCTTCAAGGATGGCGACGGCCAGCTGCAACTCGGCGGCACCGGCTCAGGGTTTCTGGTTGGCGATCGGCGTCACGTTGTCACCAACAATCACGTCGCGCGTTCCAAGCCTTGCCTGACGGGCGTGGCGGCCGTGCAGGCGGCCGATGGCAAGCCGATCGTGCTCAAGCTGCTGGCGTACTCGGAGAAAAACGACCTGGCCGTACTCGAAGCTGAGCGCGACATCGAAAACAAGGATCCGGTCACCAAGCTGATCGCGGCCAAGGACATCAGCTCGCGCTACGAAGTGTTCGTGGTCGGTTTTCCCGGTGCGGTCGATGCGCGGGGCAACGAAGCTACGTTTCGCCGGCCGACCACGACGCGCGGCATCATCGGTCGCAAGGTCGAGAGCGAAGACGGCGTGAACATGCTGCAAGTGGACGCGCGCACGATCGGCGGCAACTCGGGCGGCCCCTGGCTCGACGGCTGCGGCCGGCTGGTCGGCGTTCATTCGCAAGGCTCGTACACGCGCATCGTCACCGGCGTCGATCGCAACGGCCGGCCGGTCTACGATCGCGTGCCGCTGGGTTTCAGCTTTGCGATCCAGACCGATCATCTGTTTCCCTTGCTCGACCAGGCCAAGGTCGGCTATGACGTGGTCGGACAGTGCAGCTTCGTCAGCCGCAATGCGGGATCGTTGGGTACCGCGCTGGCGCTGGTGCTGGGCACCGGCGTGTTCCTGCGTTTCACCGAGCCGGGGCGGCGCCTGTCGTCGCAGCTGGTTTCGCGCGTCGGCCTGGCGCCCGGGGGCGCGGCCGTACCCACCGAGCCGGCAGTGATCGGCTTGAGCGGTGCGTTGCGCGGCGTGGCCGTCGAACTCAGTCGCGGGCCGCTGGTGATCGGTCGCGATGGTCGCGTCAGCAATCTGGTCGTGCCGCCCGAGCGTCATGCCGCAGGCGGCGACGAGATTTCGAAGCGGCACTGCATCGTGCGCTTCGACGCGGCCACGCGCGGCTTCTCGATCGAAGATTGCTGGTCGACCAACGGCACCTTCCTGGCTTCCGGCGAACGGCTGGTGCCCGGCAGCGCGCGCAGCGTGCCGGCCGGCACGCGCTTTTATCTGTCCAGCGTCGACCACATGTTCGAGCTGCGCGACCCGGCGGCGCGTTCCGGCGCCGACGCCCAGGCCGGGCGGAGCTGAGCGATGCAGACCGTCACCGCAACCGTGTCGCGCGCTGGCGGACGCAGCCGCAATGAAGACGACCTGCGCTGGCGCGATGGCGATGCCATATCGTACTGGCTGCTGGCCGATGGGCTGGGTGGCCACGCTGCCGGCGACGTCGCGGCGCGGCTGGCGGTGACGGCTGCCGAGCAGATGCTGCTGGATGCCATCAAGGTGGTCGATAGCGGCAGCGAATCCACGCGCCCATCGATCACAGGCGATCAACCGGCCGGCGACGCCGAGCTGCTGGCGCGTCTTCGGCGCGCCTTCGCCGGCGCGCAACATGCCCTCCTTCAAGGCATGGCCGATGCGCCCGGGCGCGCCGGCATGCGCGCCACGCTGGTGGCCGCGCTGCGCATCGGCGAACGCTTTGCGTGGGGGCACGTCGGCGATTCACGGCTGTATCACTTCAGCGAACGGCGGCTGCGGGCGATGACCCGGGATCATTCGGTGCGGGCGATGATCGAGATGCCGCCGCGCGACGTGCGTGCCGACGCCGCGCGCAACCACTTGCTGCGCGTGCTGGGCGAAGCCGACACCGACACCGGCGCCGCGGCCGGCGCCGGCGCGCCCGAACTGGCGGCGCCGATCGCGGCGCGCCCGGGCGACGCCTTGCTGCTGTGTTCCGACGGCTGGTGGGATCACATACTGGAAACCGAGATGGAGCTGGACCTGGCGGCGGCCCGCTCGCCGGCCGAATGGCTGCAGCGGATGGAGGACCGGCTGCTGGAGCGTGCCAGCGGCGACTACGACAACTACACGGCGATTGCCGTGTGGTGCGTCGACCAGAATGCCGCGCGGGTTGATCTGTGATGAGCGACGAACGATTGAACTCCGATCATCTGTGCATGGGCTGCATGGCGCATCTGCCGCAGCGCATGGCTGCCGAGCCGTGCCCGCGTTGCGGCTGGATCGAGACCGACGGCAGCGATGCCGGCAACAGCCTGCCGCCGCGCACGCTGCTGCACGATCGGTATCTGATCGGCCGCGTGATCGGCGAAGGCGGCTTCGGCATCACCTATATCGCGTGGGACACGCTGCTGGAAAACCGGTTGGCGATCAAGGAGTATTTTCCTGCCGACTCGGCGGCGCGTGTCGGCAGTGGCCCCGACGTACGTTCGCGCTCGAAGTCGACGCAGCCGCTGTTCGACGACGGCCTGGCGCGCTTTCTTGCCGAGGCGCGCACGCTGGCGCGCTTCCAGGATGAACCCGGCATCGTGCAGGTGCGCGACTATTTCCGCGAGCACGGCACCGGTTATCTGGTGATGAGCTATCTCGACGGCAAGACTTTGAAGGCGTACCTGCGCGACAAGGGCGGTCGCGTCGCATACCCGTTCGCACGCGATCTGCTGATGCCTGTGATGGACACACTCAGACTCGTGCACGACTCGGGCCTGCTGCATCGGGACATCAGCCCCGACAACCTGTTCATCACCTATGCAGGCCAGGTGCGGCTGCTCGACTTCGGCGCAGCCAAGTCGGTGCTGTCGGAACGCAGCCGCAGCCTGGCGGCGGTCTACAAGCAGGGCTATACACCTTACGAACAGTATCTGGAAGGCGGCACGCTGGGCCCTTACACCGACGTCTATGCGTTGGCCGCGACCTTCTACTGCGCGATCACCGGGCAGGTGCCGCAGGGCTCGCTGGAACGCCACATCGATGACCGGCTCGAGCCGCCGTCGGCCCTGGGCGTGGCTATTCCTGCGGCCGATGAGCGCGCGCTGATGAAGGCGCTGGCGATCCGGCCCGAGCAGCGCTATCAGAGCGTCAACGATTTCCAGAACGATCTGCTGGCCGGCGGCGATGCCGACGAAGGCGGCAAGCACAAGAAGAAGGGCGACGATGATGACCCGCCGCCGCCCTGGTGGCAGTCGCTGCTGGCCCGCTTGCGTGCGTTGCTTGTGCCGCGGCTGCCGCGGGTGGGATCGCCGGCGCTGCTGCCGGTGCTGCTCGGCGGCGCGGCGCTGGCGCTGCTCGGCGTGGCGTTATGGGTGGCCGGCGACAGCAGGGTGCCGCGCATCTCGGGCGTGGAGTTTCCCGACCAGATCACGATCGGCAAGGTCGTCGAGATGAAAATCGCATTCGAAGACAGCGACGGTGATCTGGACCGGCTCGAGTTCAGCACCCGGCAGGGTTCCTGGAAGCCCTATACGAAGAATCTCTCGGATCTGAAGGGCCAGACCACCGGCACGATCAGCCTGACCTTCAATGCCGGCGTGGCCGAGCAGTCGCGGCTGGCGATGGTGCTGGTCGACAAGCAGGGCAACCGCAGTGCCGAGCGCGAGGTGAGCTTTACCTCGGTGGCGCCACCGTCGTCGCCGCCGAAACTGGCGCGACTCGAAGCGCCGGCGCGCATGACCGCCGGCGAACGCGTGCTCACGCGCGTGTATTTCGATGACGCCGATGGTGACGTCAAGCGTTTGAAGGTGAAGCCGTTGAACACCAGCGGTAGCTTCCCGCCTTGGGAACCCGGCAATCTGGCCGGCAAGCGGCAGGGCACGATCGACTACTACCTGACCTTGCACACGCCCGGACGCTATCGCTTCGCTTATACGGTGGAGGATGCCCGCGGCCAGGCCAGCAACGCGCGCGAACTCGAGATCGAGGTAGTGCCGGCGCAATCGGTGCGGCCGCCGACCCAGCAACCGCAGCCCCAACCGCAACCGCTGCCGCGGCGGGAACCCTCGCCGCAGGTCGATCCGGCGCGCATCATCGACCAGATTCTGCGCAAGATTCCACGCTATTGAGCGCGGCTACTTCACCTGCACGCCGTCGGCGTCGAAGACCTGTGTAGTGACCTCGATGCCGGTGCCGACGCTTTGCGTCACTGTGCAGAATGCCTCGAACTGGGTCAGCACGCGATCCAGGTGTTCGAGGCGGGCGGCCGGCGCACCGAGCTTGATGGTGGCGTCGATGCGCAGCACGCGCAGGCGCCCTTCGGCATTGCGGCCGACCTGTGCCTGCACCCGGCAATTGATCGGATCGGCCGATTGCTTGAATTTGCGCAGCGCGAAGATCAGCGAATCGCTCAGGCAGTTGCCCACCGCCGTAGCCAGCAACTGCACGGGCGATGGACCCTGGCCGCTGCCCAGCGGCGGCGGTTCGTCGCAGATCAACGGCGGCACGGCTTCGCCGAAGCGTGCTTCGAAGCGATAGTCCTGCTGCTGCGTGAGTTCGACGGTGACTAGGGTTTCGGCCATGCGCGCGTTCCTGGTTCGAGGTTTGATGATCCCAGGTTAGCGCATGACCGCCCCGTTTCGGTTCGATCAGATCAAACTCATTGCTGATCGAGCCGGATCCGCCCCACTTCTCCGTCGATCTGCAGCGTCACGCCGTGGCGTGCACAGAGCCGCTGCGCGCGCGCCAGGACCTGCTGCGCCGTGTCGCCCCTGGCCAGCACCGGCCGGCCGCGCTGGCCGCGCGGGTGGCCGAAGCCCAGATCGATCGGTTGCAGCACGAGCCCTGCCAGCGCACCCGCCGAGAACTCGCATACCGCGATGAAGCTCTGCCAGTATTCGGCGGTGGCCGGAAAGCCGCGCGTACCGTTGCCGGTGCGCGTGTCGAAGAAATCGGCCGGCGTGGCCTGCGCGGGCAGGCCGAAGCGCGCATACGATTCGGATGGAATGCTGCCGATGGTCTCGTTCTGGAACACGAAGTTGCCCAGGCTGTAGACGATCGGCTTGCCCTTGTACAGTTCCAGCCCGAGCGTGACGTGCGGCCCGTGGCCGGCCACCAGATCGGCGCCGGCATCGATGGCCGCACGCGACACCTCGGTGATGAATTGCGCGGGCTCCAGCAGATCGACCGTTCGCTGCGCTTGCAGCGCGCCGGCCTGGCCCAGCTCGTGGAAGTGGAACGAGAAGATCACCCAGTCGGCCTGGCGCCGCGCCTCGCGCAGCGAGCGCAGGCAGCCTTCGACGTCGGCCTGGCTGGCGCGCGTGCTGACGCCGAAACCATCCGATAGCGTGAAATCGCTGCCCAGCACGTTGAGCTTGTTCTCGCTGTCGCTGCCGATTTCAGAGGCGCTGTAGAACTCGCCCTTCTTGCGCGCACGGTCGGCGCGAAAGCCGAGCAGTTCATCCATGCGACGCAGTTCAGCGAAAGTTTGCGCGTCGACGCGATAGCTGCTGCTGAACGCGATCGGATTGATGCCGGGCCGCCCGCCGGCATCGAAGCGCTGGTCCGATGCGCGGGCGGACGGTGGAAAGAACGACGTGGCCGCTACCAGTGCGACGCGGCCGGCCGGCGTGTCGACGTACACCGGTGCGCGCGCTGCGCCGAGATTTTCTCCCTGGCCGGCGGCGGGCAGCCGTGCCTGCCGCAGATGGCGGCCGGCGGCGAGCATGCCTTCGACGCCATAGTCGGTGGCATGATTGTTCGCGCATGACACCAGGTTCACGCCCAACCACTTGACATCGTCAAGTAGTTCGGGCGACGTGCTCATCGGCGTGCCCTTGGTGAACACCGGCGCGCCTTCGTTGTTTTCTCGCACCGTGGTTTCGAGGTTGGCGAAGGCGACGTCGCAGCCGCGCAGCAGTTGCACCAGCGCCAGGTAGTCGGGCTCGGTGAAGCGCGTTAGCGTGCGCGAGGGCATCAGATCGCCGGCCAGCGCGATGCGGATCTGCTTGTTTTCGGCTTGATAGATCATCGAAGGCTCCGGCCGCGGTTGTCGACTCACTCGATGGTGATGCCGGCCGCTGCGATCAGTTTGTTCAGCGCGGTGATGTCGCTGCGTACCAGCTTCTCGAATTCTTCGGGCGTCGAACCCACGCCCACCAGTTGCAGCACGTTCAGGCGCGCCTTCACTTCGTTAGCGTTCATTGCCTTCGCGATGTCCTGCGAGATGCGTGCCGCCAACGGCTTGGCCATGCTGCCGGGGCCGACCACGCCGAAATAGCTGCCGACGCTGTAGCCGGGCAGCGTTGCGCCGATCGTCGGCACATCGGGGAAAGCGGGAAAGCGGCGATCGCCGGTCAGTGCGATCAGCTTGACCTTGCCGGCCTTGATCGCGCCGACTTCCGACGACACGGCGCCGAACATCATCGAGATGCGCCCCGCGAGCATGTCGAGTTCGGCGGGTGCCAGACCACGGTACGGCACGTGGATCAGGTTGGCGCCGGTCATCGATGCCAGCAGTGCGCCCGCCATGTGCGAACCGGTGCCCACGCCCGGCGTGCCGTAGGTCAGACCCTGCGGTTGCTGCTTGGCGTATTCGATCAGTTCCTTGACGTTGTTGGCGGGCAGCGAAGGCGGCGCGAACAAGCCGACCGGAATGTCGACCAGCTGCGAGATCATCGTCAGATCCTGCAGCGTGTCATACGGCAGCTTGTTCTTCATCAGGCCCGGGTTGGCCGCGATCGCCGCTGATACCAGGCCGATCGTGCAGCCGTCGGGCGGCGAGGTGGCGATCGTCTGCGTGGCGGCGATGCCGCCGGCGCCGGGCTTGTTCTCGACGATCACGTTCTTCGACCAGATTTCCGACAGGCTTGCCGCCACTGCGCGCGACAGGCTGTCGGCCGATGAGCCCGAGGCCGGAAACGGCACCAGGAACCTGACCGTGCTGCCGGGGCACAGTGCGTGTGCGGGCGACGGCGCGGCGGCGATCCAGGCACCGCAGGTCAGCATCAGCGTCGAGACGGCTTTGCGGACAAGTTTCATGATTGGCTCCTCCTTTGATGCGATGGCCCGTGAGCGGGCTCAGATGGGCGAGTAGAGATCTTCGATCTGGCCGTCGACGATACACACGGTGGCCGACAGCAGCGCAGCGCCGCTGGGGGCGGTGAAGCCGGCCTGCAGCGTGTAGACGCCGCCTTCGCGCATCGGCTGGCTGCCTTGTGCGTCGAAGAACGGCGCTTCGGCCAAGTCGAGTCCGACGCCGTAGCCGTGGCGGCCTTCGAGCATCGGGTGTGGCGTGATGCCGACGGGCGGCACGCTTGCGCGCTGCGTCGCGGCTGCTGCAGCACCGGCTGCCGCAGCTTCGGCTGCCGCAGCTTCGGCCAGCCGTCGGCCGTCGGTGCCTGGTGCGGCTGCGGCACGCAATGCGCGCAGCGTCTGTTCGGTGGCTTGCAGCGCGGCGCTGCCGGCAGCGCCGTGCGTCACGTAGGCTTGCGCCCAATAGCCGAGATAGCGTACCGCCACGAACGCCACCAGCGTGTCGCCGCGCTCGTCGCTGAAGTCTTCGAAGGGCAGCAGCGTGCGGCCCTGGTCGAGACTGAACAGGATGCGCACGTCTTGCGCCTGCTCCATGCGGGCGTAGCGCTCGGCGGCGATCACGGCGCTTTTCGTGGCGTCGCCGGCATCCCAGCGCTGGCGCAACTGCGCCACCGTGCCGGCCAGCAGCCGGTGCGCCTGCCGGATCACCGACAGTTCGCGCCAGCGTTTGCCGCGCAGCAATGGCGCCAGCGCGTCATCGGCCGGCATGCTGGCCTGGTCGCCGAGCGCCTGCAACAAGGTACGCCGTACCGGCGTGCGCATGCGCTGCAGGCCGTGAATGGCGATCGGCCCGATCGCGCCTTCGGCAGCGCCGGCGGGGGCCGCGGTGCGGCGCAGCCGGCCAAGCCAGTCGGCGATCAGCCGTGGCGCATCGCCGTAGGATCGGACCGACTGGCACCAGGTGAGCATGCTGGCTGCCGGCAAGTCGCGGGTGCCGCCGGCCACCAGCAGCTCGGGCTGGCCTTCGGGGCCGATCAGCGCCAGCGCCCAGCGCAGCCGCGGAAAGAAATTGGTCAGCCAGATCATCAGCGCGCTGTCCTGGGTGTCGGCGTGCACGATCAAGCCGCCCCAGCCTTCGCTGGCCATCTGCCGGCGCAAGGCGCGCAGCCGCTCTTCGAACTCGTCCAGCGGCAGGATGTCCTGATCCCAGCGGTACGAGCCCATCACGATCACGGGTTGCATGGTGTACATGGCCGGCTCCGCTCAGGCTTTCACTTGATCGAGCTGCGCGCTCGACGTCGACAGCGCCAGCGCGCCTTGGTCGCCGATCACCACCGGCTCGCCGCACAGCAGATAGCCCGAGTCGGGGAAATACTGGTTCGGGTGCATGACGAACACCATGCCGCTTTGCAAGGTCATCGGGTTGTCTTCGCCGATGTCGCCGGGCTGGCTCGACACGTTGCCCAGGCCATGGCCGCGCACGCGCATGTAGGGAGGGCGGCAATAGTTACCAAAACCGGCTTCGGTGATCACGCCGTTCATCGCCGCCGCAGCGGCAGCGACGCTGCTGCCCGCCTTGGCAGCCTTCTGGCCGGCGGCCATCGCCGTCTGCAGCAGCGCGAAACGCTCGCGAACGATGTCGGTAGGCGGCCCCAGTACGACGGTGCGGCAGATCTGCGAGAACTGGTTGTTGTAGACCGGCGTGATCTCGGCCAGCACGATGTCGCCGCGCTCGATGATGCGGCGCCCCGGCGAGCGCACCGCCTGATTGTGCTGGGCGGCGCTCATCAGGAAGAAATTGTCGGGCGACCCTAGCGTCTTCATGTGGCACAGCAGGTCGCCGGCCAGTTCATATTCGCGGATGCCGGGGCGCAGGATCTCGAGCATGCGCAGATAGCCCTGCTCGGCGATCCAGGTGGCGTGCCGCGCATCGGCCAGCTCGTCGGCGCTCTTCACCGTAGCGGCATCGAGCAGCATCGCCTCGGCCGCTACCACGCCAGGGCCGAGCAGCGCGTCGATGCGATCGCGCAGCGCAGCCGGCACTGCTTCTGCGAACGCTGCGCCGATCGTGCCGCTGCCCAGCCAGGGTAGCGCCGCCCGCAGATCGCCGATCAGGTCGCTGCTGCCGCTGACTTCGGCGTCGCGGCAACGCGCAGTCGCGCGCTGGACGTCCCAGGCCGGCGAAATCAGCGCGCGCATGCTGCCGTCACGGCGCAGCAGCACCAGCGACGGCCCCATCGGGCGAAAACCGGCCAGCGCCACCAGCGGGTCGCATTCGAGGAAGTTGTGAAACGCGACGGAGACACCGACGAAGCTGTCGATGCCTGCGCGGTTCATCGCTTCGAGCAGGTATTGCACGCGATGAGAGGCTGCCATCGGCCGATTTCCTGGGACGAGTTCGAACGAAAGACGCCACGTGGTGCCGCGCGCAGGCGCCGCACGGGGGCGGACGGCGACTTTAGGTAGCGACGCAGACTATGTCAATGTATGATTTTTATTCAAATATCTATTAACAAAGCGCATAGTCTGTTTATGGCCACGGCAGACGGCGCGACTGCATTTCATGGACGAAACTTCCCTCTATCGCTTCGTCGTCATCGTCGAATCCGGCAGCCTGAGCCGGGCGGCGGCCCGGCTGAAGGTGACGCAGCCGGCACTCACGCGCACATTGCAGTCGCTGGAGTCGCGTTTCGGCGCGCAACTGCTGCGCCGTGGCGCCGGCGGGGTGCTGCTCACGCCCTATGGCGAAGCGCTGTTGATGCGTGCCAAACTGATTCTGGCCGAGCTGCGCTATCTCGACAGCGAAGTCGACGCATTACGCAACCTGGCCACCGGCGTCGTCAAGGTCGGCGTGCCCAGCGGGCTCGGTTTCACCAGCGAAGTGCTGCCGGCGGCCACCTTGCCGCTGCTCACCGACGAATCGCGCCTCGAGCTGTCGTACATGATCGGCACGCGCGATCATCTGCTCAGGGCGCTGCGGCATGGCGATCTCGATTTCGTCGTTGCCGAGACGACGCATGGCAGCGATGCTTCCGATCTGGCGCAGGAAAGGCTGTTCAGCGATCACAGCGCCGTCATCGTGCGCACCGATCATCCGCTGGCCGCCCGGCGGCGTATTCCTGTGTCGGCGCTGATCACCCATCCGTGGATCGTGCTTTCAGACAGCGATCAGCTCGAAACGGTGCTGCGCGGCATCCTTGCCGAGCAGAATGCACAGGTCAAGCGCAGCGTGTTGCGCAGCAATTCGGCGCTGTTCGTGCGTTCGGCGGTGTCCAAGACGAACGCCGTCGGCCTGATGAGCCTGGATGCGGCACGCACCGATCTACGCAATGGCTTGCTGATGGAACTGGTGGTCGAGCATCGCGGCCAGCGCGTGCCGCTGCCCACGCGCGAGCTGGGCGTCGTCTATCGGCGCGATGCCGTGCTGTCGAGCGCCGCGCTGGCGTTGATCGGCGAGTTGCGGCGGCAGTGTGACCGGCGCGCCGGCCGCAAGCCTCAGCCCACTCGTTCGCGCGCCAGCCATTGATGTTCGATGGCGTCGCAGAAGGCGCGCACGAAAGGTGACAGCGGCTTGAAGGCGTTGCGCACGACGCGTATTTCCAGCCGGGCGCGGGTGCGGAAGGGGCGCACTTCGAGTTGCGGAAACACGTTGCGTGCGACGGTGACTTCGTCGACCACGGCCACGCCGATGCCGGCCAAGGCAAACAGGCAGGCGCTCTGGCCGGCGCGCACTTCCAGCGCAGGCTGCAGGGTTTCGGCGCCGAACAGCGTCTTGGCCTCGACGCCGTAATCGGGCAGCGACGGAAACGATATCAGCCGGTAGCCGCGCAGGTCGCGCGGGCGCACCGCGTTCAATTCGGCCAGCGGATGGCCTTTGGGCATCACGCAGACCCAGCCGCAATCGTAACGGGCCACCGTCAGCAGATTGGGATGATCGAGCGCGAACAGGGCCACGCCCACATCCGACGTGTAGTCCACCAGCGTATCGATCAAGGTGCGCGGTACCTGCAGATCGACCTTGGCCTTCAAGTTGGGAAACTGTTCGTAGACCTCGGCCAGCGCCGCCGGCACCAGCGACGAGCCCAGGCTCGATGAAGCGGCGATGTGCAGCGTGCCGTCGGCCGGATGCGCCAGTTCCAGCGACAGCTTGCGCACTTTCTCGACGCCACGCCACAAGCGGTCGACTTCCTCGTAAAGCAGGCGTGCTCCGGTGGTCGGGATCAGGCGGCCCTTGATGCGGTCGAACAACTGGATGCCGCTTTGGCGTTCGGCCAGGCTGAGCGCCTTGCTGACGGCCGGCTGCGACAGGTGCAGCAGCGTGGCCGCGCCGGCCACCGTGCCGGTGGACATCACCGCTCGAAAGACTTCCATCTGACGCAGGTTCACGTCGCGCTCTCCATCCCATAGCTGAAAGCTAAGGGAGCCGCAAATCAATTCAATTTACGCCGCCCGACGGCAGCCGCAGAATTTTCGGCAGTCGACGTACATAAGGCAAGGAGACGACACATGACTGAGCCCAGGCATGGCAGCGATGGCGCGGTAGCGCCGATGTTCGAGAAGCGGCGGCGATATCTGGCCGCGATGCTGGCGCTGGGCGCGACCGGCGCGCTTGCGCCGGCGCGTGCGCAGGCCTATCCGTCCAGGCCGATCCGGCTGGTGGTGCCATTCGCGCCCGGCGGCACTACCGACGGTATTGCGCGCATCGTTGCGCAGAAGGCCGGCGAATTGATCGGGCAGAACATCGTTGTCGACAATCGGCCGGGTGCCGGCGGCAACATCGGCACCGATCAGGTCGCCAAGGCGGCGGCCGACGGCTACACCCTGGCGATGGTGGGCAACAGCTTCACCGTCAATCCGGCGCTGTATCGGTCGATGCCGTACAAGCAGGGCGACCTGACGCCGGTGGTGGTGGCCGGCATGGTGCCGTTCGTGATGGTCACGAATCCGAAGTCGCCGTTCAAGACCTTGCCCGAGTTGATCGCCTATGCGAAGGCCAATCCCGGCAAGGTGACTTATGCCTCAGGCGGAAGCGGCACGATCGGCCATCTGGGTGCGCATTGGTTCGGCGATCTGGCCAGGATCAAGCTGCAGCACGTGCCGTACAAGGGCGGCTCACTGGCGATGACCGATCTGGTCGGTGGCCAGGTCGACATTTTCTTCGACACGCTGATCACCAGCACGCCGTTCCTGAAGAGCGGTCAGGTCAGGCCCCTGTTCGTGACGACGCAACAGCGCATCGACACCTTGGCCGACGTGCCGACGATCGCCGAAGCCGGCTTTCCGGAGCTGACCTTCTCGGCCTGGGTGGGCATCGTTGCGCCGGCCGGCACGCCCGGCGACGTGCTCGACCGCATCAACCGCGAAGTGAATCGCGCATTGGCGATGCCGGACGTGCGCCAGAAGCTGGCGGCGATCGGCGCGCAGCCGGTGGGCGGTTCGCGCCTGCAGACGCAGAAATTCTTTGAAGAGGAAACGCAACGCTGGGGCGCGGTCGTCAAGGCCTCGGGTGCGGAAGTGTGATGTCAATGCTCAAGCGAAAGGGAATTGCCTGATGGTAAGCGCCAAGCAATGTGAAACGCTGCAGGAACTTCGTGACGAAATCGATCGGCTCGATGCGATCCTGGTGCCGATCTTTCTGGAACGGGTACAGTACATCTATCAATCCGGCGGGCGCATCAAGAGCCGGCGCGAAGAAGTGCCGGCGCTGGACCGCGTCGAACGGCAGATCGTCAGGCTGCGCCAGCTGGCCGAGCAGCACGGCGGCAGCGCTGATTTCATCGAACGGCTATATCGAGCGATCATTCATGAATTCACCGAAGAAGAGCACCGGGTGTTCGATAAACGCATGGCTGAACGATGAACTCGGCGCTTGATGCCGCGGCTGTGGCTTTGCCGCGATGGCGCGTCCTCAGAACCGAGGAAATGGTGCCGGCGCAGCGGCTCAACCGGGTCATCGAGCGGATCGAGTCGCAGCCCGGCATGTTCTATGGCTGCGACTATGAGAGCGAGCCGGTCTATCGCAGGCGTGCGCTGGCCTTTGCCGATCCCGCGCTGCGGCTGTCATTGAGCGGCGGCCGCATGCTGATCGAGCCGCTGGACGATACCGGCGCCGCGATGGTCGATGCCTGGGGCGCGGCGCTGCCAGGCGCGCGCGCCGATGCCGGGTTCGAGTTCCGTGCAGAGCGTGCGCCGGGTGCGGCGCATCCGTTCATCGGCTTGCTGCGTGCGTTGTCGGGGTGCTTTACCGGGGAGCGCGCAGACCTGGGCTTCCATGGCGCCTGGAACTTCGATTATTGGAGATTGGGGGCAGTGGAGCCTGCCGAAGCGGTGGATCGGGATGTTCGCGTCCTGCTCTATCTGCCTTTGACGGTGCTGAAGCTGGACGGCGGTACGCTCAGGCAAGTGACGTTTGCGATGCCGGAGCTGGGCCGGGTGGCGTCGAGAGGCGCGCCCCAGGTGCCGGTGGGTGCGATCGTCGCGCCGGCGCCCGCTTCTGCGTCTACGCCCGCAGTGCATCCCGAGCCCCGCGACGATTTTGCGCCCGGCGAATATGCACAGCGGCTTGCCAAAGCCATCGGGCATCTGCGCGATGGCTCATTGATGTCACTGACGCTGTCCCAGGGGTTTCGCCGTGCTTTCAAGGGCTCTGCCTCGGCGGCGTTCGCCACCTTGCGGAGCAGGTATCCGATGCCCGAGATGTTTTTCGTGCATCTGGGCAGCGACGAATGCCTGATCGGCGCATCGCCCGATCTGCAAGCTCGCGTCGTAGCGGGCGAGCTTGAATGCGCGCCGGTGTGCGGCACCTCGAAGCGGGGTGCCGATCCGTTGGAAGATGCAGCGCTCGGCGCCGCGCTGCTGGCCTCGTCCAAGGAAGCCGCGGCGCTGGCGCTGTGCAGCGACTCGTTTGCCGACAGCCTGCAGGCGGTCTGCGAGCCGGGTTCGCTCGCGCTGTCGCATCGGCAGCGGCTCCACTTCTTCGCGTCGGTGATCCATGCCGCCGACTATCTGACAGGGCGGCTGGCGGTGCATTGCGATCCCTGGGATGTGCTGCTGGCCACGGCCGCGCCGCCGACGATCTCGGGCGTGCCCAAACAGCAGGCCCTGCGCGTGATCGACGAGCTGGAAGGCAGCCGGCGCTGCTGGTTCGGCGGCGCGGTCGGTTTCGTCGGTGTGGACGGCGACATGGCCATCGGGTCGATCATGCGGCTGGGCTGGTTCCACGACGGCATGGTGGAGTTGCGCACCGGCGGCGTGGTGGTGGCCCAATCGACACCGCAAGACGAAGAGGCCGAATCGCAGATCAAGGCGCGGACGATGCTGCGCGTGCTGGGCGTCGAGCAGGCGGCATCGTCGTCGCCCACCGCGGCGGCGCGGCCGCAGACTGCCGCAGGCATCGACGTGCAACTGCTGCTCACCGGCGATCCGTTCGAGCGCTCGCTGGCCGATGCGCTGCGCCGCTGCGGCGCGAACGTGCGTGCGGTTCGCGAAGCCAGCGGCGCGGCGCCCGTGGTCGTGGCCGGTGCGCGGGCGGGGCGGCTGATTCCGAAGGCACTGCACGCCTTGCTCGAACAGGGGCGGCCGGCCTTGTTGATTGGCGGCGCGGCGCTCGAATGGTTGGCTGCGGCCGGTGTCGCCACGTCGGCCTTGCCGGTGCCGATGGACGGATACGTGCGGCGTGCGGCGACGGGGGCGGATTTTTGGCGATCGATCGAGGTCGGCGTCTACGCGGCCGAAAGCGTGAGCAGTGCGAGCCTGCCGCCGCAGATCGTAGCATTGGCCGCGGCCGAAGACGGTGCGCTGCTGGCTTTCGAGCACCGCCGCCTGCCGGTCGTGGGCCTGCTGTTTCGGCCCGAGTCGGTGCTGTCCGGCAAGGCGTGGGCGGGTGCGGCGGCGTTGACGCAGGCGCTGTGCCGTCTGGTCGAGCGAACCGGTCATGCCTGAGGCTGGGCGCGAGTCGAGCTGCGCGCCTCAGGCCGGCCGCGGCCGCTTGGCCATCAGAAACATCACCGAGCCGAGCGCGGCCAGTATGCCGAGCAGGGTGAAACCGCTGCGATAGTCGCCGCTCAGGTCGGCCATCGCGCCGGCCACCAGCGGGCCGCCGACCTGGCCGAGCGAGATCACCAGCGCCGACAGGCCCAGAATCATGCCGATCGAGCGCGTACCGAAATAGTCGGCGCGGATCGCCTGCATGAATGGGCCGCGCAGCCCCCAGGCCACGCCATGCAGCAGCGCGAACGCGACCAGCATGGCGGAGCCGGTGGCATAGGTGAGCGACAGGATGCCGGCAGCGTGCAGGAACATGCAGGCCGCGGCCACATAGCGTTTTTCGAAGCGATCGCCGATCACCCAGCCGAGGAACACGCCGCCGGCCTGCGCTGCGGTCATCAGCGTGATGAACAGCGAGGCCTGCGCGATCGAATAGTTCAGGCTTTGCCGGATGTGCGAAATCGCGTGCACGTTGACCGCGGTGACCACCAGCAGCGCCAGACCGTGGCCCACCGACAGCAGCCAGAACGCCTGAGTGCGCAGCGCCTGCGACGGCGTGAATGCGGGTTGCGAGTCGGCATGCGATTCGCTGACCTGGGTTTCGCTGCCCGGGGCTTCGGGCGGCAGGCCGTCGACCGTTTCGCCCATGTCTTCGGGTCGCCGGCGCATGACGCGGGCCAGCGGATAGCCGATGACGATGATCAGCACGCCCGAGGCGAAGGCGGTGACGCGCCAACCCACCTGCTGCATCGTCCAGGCCACCACCGGTACGAAGAAGCCGCCAAGTGCCAGGCCCATCGAAACCGACGACAGCGCGCGTGCCCGGTAGCGGCGGAACCAATGCATGACGGCGACGTTCAGCGGAAAGTAGCCGCACATGCTCGATCCCAGCGCCATGACGATCATCGCGCCGTACATCCCGGCTATCGACTCGATCTGGCTGAGCAGCATGAAGCCGATGCCGAGAATCAGCACGCCGAGGCGGATCACGCCCTGCGGGCCGAAGCGGTCGAGTACCCAGCCCAGCAGCGGGCCGATCACCGCCGATTCAACGGATTGCAGCGCCGCGGCGCCGGATAGCGAGGTCTTGCTCCAGCCGCGCTCGCTGCTCAGTGTTGCGACGTAGGCGCCGAACGCCTGGTTCAACATGCCGGACTGCATGAACTGGATGGCGCTGGCGGCCCCGACCATGCGCCAGCCGTGGAATATTTTTTTCATGGCACCAGAGGATAGCGCAGCAGCGCGATGGCTGCCGGCGAAGGGGCCTCAGCGCCAGCCGCGAGCGGGCATCGGGGCGTCGTGCCCGAGCAGGGCCAGCATGCGCTGCGCATTGCGCGGGGCGTGCTGCTTGTCGGTGTTGTCGAAGAAGCAGAACACGTCGCGCGCGGTACGGGCGCGCGGCGGCTTGGTGCTGATGCGTGGCACGTCCTGCGCGTCCTGGCCTTGGCTCCATTGTTCGATGCGTTGCGCCCATTTGCGCAGCGAGGCTTCGCTGTAGCGGCTGCGATAGAGCTGTGTGGCGCCGTGCAAGCGCAGATAGAGGAAATCGGCGGTGAGGTCGCCGATCTCGGGCCAGCGCCGGCCGGTGTCGGCGATGACCAGCGCGATGCCGTGGCGGCGCAGCAATGCGATGAAGGCCTCGTTCAGGAAGCTGTCGTGGCGGATTTCCACGGCATGGCGTAGCCTGCGCGAGCGATCGATGGCGAGCGAACAGCGGCCTTTCATGCGTGCCTCGCGCCGGCGCGCGAGCGCTTGCGCCTGGCCGGTGTTGCGCGGCAGCGCCGCGCAGAAGCGTTCGAACAACTCGGCGTTCCAGCGCAGGCTCGGCGGGAATTGCCACAGTATGGCGCCAAGCTTTTCCTTCAGCTCGAAGAGGCCCGAGGCGAAGAAATTGGCCAGCGGCTTGTCGATTTCGCGTAGGCGCAGGATGTGCGTCAGATAGCGCGGCCCCTTGACGCTGAACGCGAAGCCGCGCGGTGTGGCGGCGTACCAGGCGCGATAGCTGGCCGGCGTCTGCAGCGAGTAGAACGAGCCGTTGATCTCGATCGCCGGCAACTGCCGCGACGCGTAGTGCAGCTCGTCGGCCTGCCGCAGACCCTCGGGATAGAAATCGCCGCGCCACGGGGCGTAGCGCCATCCCGATACGCCGACGCGGATGGCGGCGGCGCGGCTCATCGGGTGCTGCGCGAGGCGATGCATGGCGGTCCGATCACCGGATCGGCGGGTGGTCATGGTGGCACCCCAATGAAACGTGTCGCCATCGTGACAGCAAGGCGCACGCCTGACGCAGCAGGCAGTGGCGCCGCGCAGGGGTTGCGAGAGTTACGTAACATGACGATCGATCCATCCACCGCCCGGCGCGGCGGATCGGCGCTGCCGACGCGTGCGGCGCGCCCACCGCGCTGATCGCCCCCCCAGGAGACACCGTGAAAGCCGTTCTTTGCAAGGATTACGCACCGATCGAGCAACTGGTCATCGAAGACGTCGAGCCGCCGGCGCTGCCCGCCGGCTCGGTGCGCATCGCGGTGAGGGCGGCTTCGGTCAACCCGCCCGACGTGCTGATGCCGCAGGGCAAGTATCAAGTCAGGCCGCCGCTGCCGTTCGTACCCGGGCTCGAATGCATGGGGACGGTGCTCGAGCTGGGCGCCGGCGTCGACGATCTGCGCGTCGGCGAACGCGTGATGACCTATCCGGGGCAGGGGTGTTACGCGCAGCAGGTGGTGGCGCCGCGCATCCGCGTCGAGCGCGTGCCGGCCGGCATGGACGACAAGGTGGCGGCCGGCTTCGTGCTGGTCCACAGCACGGCCTATCATGCCTTGGTCGATTGCGGCCGGCTGGCGGCCGGTGAAACGTTGGTCGTGCTGGGCGCTTCGGGCGGTATCGGCTTGTGCGCCATCCAGATCGGCAAGGCGTTGGGCGCCACGGTGATCGCGGTGGCCAGCACGCCGGACAAGCGCGCCACCTGCCGCGAAAACGGCGCCGACCATCTGATCGACGGCAGCACCGAGAACCTGACCGAGCGGATCCGTGAGCTGACCGGCGGACAGGGCGCCGACGTGATCCTGGACGTGGTCGGCGGCGACGTCACCGATCGTGCGCTGCGCGCGATCCGGCCGTTCGGCCGCTATCTGATCGCCGGCTATGCCAGCGGCGTGATCCCGATGATCAAGGGCAATGTGGTGTTGCTCAAGCAGGCGCAGGTGATCGGCGTCAGCTATCGGCTGCTGCTCGAACGCGACCCGGCGCATGCCGCGGCCAATCTGAGCGCGCTGTGCCGGCTGTTCGAGCAGGGCAAGCTGCGGCCGCTGGTGACGGCCGAGTTCGCGCTCGAGCGCATCGTCGATGCCCTGAAGGAAGTCGGCGAGCGGCGCGCGATCGGCAAGGTGGCGGTGATCGTGTCGTAGCGGCCGCCGCTGAATCGCGCGCTGATGCGGGTATGCTGCCGCCTACCGATGCATCCAGGCCGATGCGCCTTTCCGTTTTTCTTTTTCCGCTTGCACGGGTTCATACATGAGTTCTTCCGCCACTGATCTCGACGAGTCCTTGCTGCGTAGCTGGGTCGGCCGCAGCGAACACGCTGCCGATCTCGTCACGGCCGCGCCCTATGCGGGGCTGTCGGCCACGCTCGATTACCCCTCCGATCCGCCGCAACCGGGCACGCCGCTGCCGGCCCTATGGCACTGGTTGTATTTCCTGCCGCGGCATCGTCAGTCGGAACTCGGCGACGACGGGCATGCGCGGCGCGGCGGCTTTCTGCCGCCGGTGCCGCTGCCGCGCCGCATGTGGGCCGGCGGCCGGCTCGTGTTCCACTCGCCGCTGCGCGTGGACGAGCAGGTGGCGCGCACGTCGACGATCGACGACGTGTCGATCAAGCACGGCAAGAGCGGTGCGCTGGTGTTCGTCCAGGTGCGTCACGAGATTCGTCGCGTCGGCGGCGATGAGGTCGCGCTGACCGAGTTCCAGGACATCGTCTATCGCGAAGCGCCCGCACCCGGCGCCGCGCCGGCACCGGGCAAGCCGGCGCCGGCCGAATCGGCCTGGCAGCGCCGCATCGTGCCCGATGACGTGCTGCTGTTCCGCTACTCGGCGCTGACCTTCAACGGCCACCGTATTCACTATGATCGCCGCTACGTTACCGAGGTGGAGGGCTATCCGGGCCTGGTGGTGCACGGTCCGCTGATGGCCACGCTGCTCGCTGATCTGGTGCGGCGCCACGCGCCCACGCCGATCGCTTCGTTCGAGTTCCGTGGGCTGCGGCCGGTGTTCGATCTGGCGCCGTTCGACTTGCACGGCCAACCCGACCCCGACGGGCGCAGCGTGCGGCTGTGGGTGCGCGACCCGCAGGGCATGCTGGCGATGGAGGCCAAGGCGGGTTTCTGACGCGCCTGCTCAGCTCAGCTTGACCTCGAAGCCGCGCTGCACGGCGGGCCGTGCCATCATCATGCGATACCAGCGCTGCACGTTCGGAAAATCAGCCAGATCGACCTTGTGCCGCTCGTGGCGCCAGGCCCAGCCGAGGATCGCGAAGTCGGCTACCGAGAGCTGGTCGGCAAAGTACTCGCGATCGGCCAGCCGCCGCTCCATCACGCCGTACAGGCGGCGCGTTTCCTGCATGTAGCGTTCGAGCGCGAAGCGCTGTTCCTGCGGGTTCTCGAGTCCGGCGAAATAGTGCACCTGGCCCGGCATGGGCCCGAAGCCGCCCATCTGGAACATCAGCCACTCCAGCACCGGCACGCGCGCGCGCAGATCGCTCGGCAGGAACATGCCGGTCTTCTCGCCCAGATAAAGCAGGATCGCGCCGGACTCGAACACGCTGATGGGCTGCCCGTCCGGGCCATCGTGATCGACGATGGCCGGGATCTTGTTGTTCGGGCTGATTGCCAGGAACTCGGGCGTGAACTGGCCCTGGTTGCGGATGTCGATCACCTTGACCGTGTAAGGCAGCCCCATTTCCTCCAGGGCAACGCTGATCTTGCGGCCATTCGGCGTGTCGAAAGCATGCAGTTCGATGGACATGGTGGGTTCCGGTGAACGAGGAAGGCGTCGGCGGCGATTATGCAGGCTGGCGCCGGGTTTGACGACGGATCGACGCAAGGCAGGGCGCTAGAATGCGAGTGACCCCACTACACGACTACGAGGAGGCAACATGATCGGCTGGCGCGCCCGGCTCGGGTTCCTGATCCCGCCCGGCAATCCCACTTCCGAAACCGAGATCATCGGCATGGTGCCCGCCGGCGTATCGGTGCATTTCACGCGCATGGTCGCCCATGGCGAAACCGGCAGCCTGCAAGGGCAGGAAGAACGCAACCGCTCGCAGATCGCGCATCTGGACGAAAACGTGCGCCTGCTGGCGATGGTCAAGCCCAAGGCGATCGTGCTGTTGCACACCGCCACCAGCTACACGCTGGGCAAGGAAGGCGAACGCGAGCTGATCGCGCGGCTCGAACAGGCCAGCGGCGTGCGGCTCATCAGTGCCTTCGGCAGCGTCATCGCGGCGCTGTCGCACCTGGGCGTGCGCCGCATCGCGTTCGGCACGCCCTATGGCGAGGAAGCGACGCTGCAATGCCGCGATAATCTGCAGGCCTATGGCTTTGACGTCGCCGCCTTTGGCCGCCTGGAAGGCGTGAAGAACATCTATGACGAAACCGCCGAGCGCGCCTATCAGCTCGCCCGCCGCGTCGATACGCCGGATGCCGAGGCGATCTTCCTGAGCGGCGTCGGCATGCCCACGGTGGCCGCGCTCGATGCGATGGAACGCGACCTGGGCAAGCCGGTGATCTCGAGTACCGCGGCGTCGATGTGGAATGCGCTGCGCGTCGCCGGCGTCAATGCGCCGATCGAGGGCCATGGCTCGCTGCTGGCGGGGCGATCGATCGGCTAGCCGGCCGGTCGGCGTCATCCGGATCAAATCGTTGCGGACACAATCATCAAATTGCAAGGAGACATCGGCATGCGAATCATCAACCTGGTATTGCTCTGGATGGCAGTCTGCTTCAGCGCCCAGGTGGCCGCCCAGCCGGCGGGCTATCCGGAACGGCCGCTGCGGCTGGTCGTGCCGTTTGCAGCGGGCGGCAACGTCGACATCGTGGCCCGCGTCGTGGCTCAGGCGCTGGCTGAGCGGATCAAGCAGAACGTGGTGGTCGAGAACCGCGCCGGCGCCAATGCGATCATCGGGGCCGAATCGGTGGCGCGCGCGCCGGCCGACGGCTACACGCTGCTGTTCGGCACCGCCGAGACGCATGCGATCAATCCGCACATCTATGCCAAGCTCAGCTACGACCCGCTGAAGGATTTCACCACTGTCGGCATCGTCGACGAGTTTCCGTTCTCGCTGGTGGTGTCGCCGAAGCTGCCGGTCGACGATCTGAAGGGTTTCATCGAGCATGCCAAGAAGAACCAGGGCAAGCTGAACTTCGCGTCATGGGGCGTGGGCAGCACTTCGCAGATCGCCTTCGAGCAGTTGAAGCAGATGGCCGGGCTCAACATGGTGCACGTGCCGTTCAACGGCGCTGCCCCGGCGATCACCGCCGTATCGGCTGGCGACGTCGAGGCCTTCATCGTGCCGCTGTCGGTGGCCGCGCCGCAGGCCGCCTCCGGCCGCGTCAAGCTGCTGGCCGTGACCAGCGCGAAGCGCGATGGCAGCGCCCCCAATCTGCGCACGGCCACCGAGCAGGGGCTGGCGCTGGTCATCGGCGGTTGGCACGTGATCGCCGCACCCAAGGGCACCTCGCCCGACGTCGTTGCCTATCTGAATCGCGAGCTCAATGCCGTGCTTGGCCAGCCGGCCTTGCAGGAACAGCTGGCCAAGCGCGGCGTGCGGCCGGTGTCGTCTTCGGTGCAGCAGGCGCAGCAGATGATCGAATCCGAATGGCAGCGCTGGGGCTCGGTAGCCAAGAAGGCGGGGATTCGCGCGGATTAGGGGCTGTTTTTCACCCCTATCACGATTCGTGATACCCGCCTCACGGATCGGCGTCTTCCCGTTCGCCGGCCTTTTCTCTAGAGTCCCGCCATGATCGACGTACTGGTGGTGGGCGGCGGCAATGCCGCGCTCTGTGCGGCGCTGATGGCACGTGAAGCCGGCGCCAGCGTGATGCTTCTGGAAGCGGCGCCGCAGGAATGGCGTGGCGGCAATTCGATGCACGTGCGCAATCTGCGCTGCATGCACGACGCGCCGCAGGATGTGCTGGTCGACGCCTATCCCGAAGAAGAATATTGGCAGGACCTACTGAAGGTCACCGGCGGCCAGACCAACGAGAAACTGGCGCGGCTGGTTATCCGGCATTCCAGCGGCTGTCGCGACTGGATGCGCCGCCACGGCGTGCACTTCCAGCCGCCGCTGTCGGGCGCGCTGCACGTGGCGCGCACCAATGCGTTCTTCATGGGCGGCGGCAAGGCGCTGGTCAATGCCTATTTCCGCAGCGCGCAGGCGCTGGGCGTGCAGGTGCGGTATTCGAGCCCGGTGGCCCGGCTGGAACTCGACGGTTCGCATTTCGTCGCGGCGATCACCGACAGCGGCGAACGCATCGCCGCGCGCAGCTGCGTGCTGGCCTGTGGTGGTTTCGAATCCAATCTGGCCTGGCAGCGCGAAGCCTGGGGCCAGAATCAATACGGCGATTGGCCGGCTGACAATTTTCTGGTTCGCGGCACGCGCTACAACCAGGGCGTGCCGCTGAAGTTCTTGCTCGACGCGGGCGTCGATTCGATCGGCGATCCCACCCAGTCGCACTGCGTGGCCATCGATGCGCGCGCGCCTTTGTATGACGGCGGCATCTGTACGCGCATCGACTGCGTGTCGCTGGGCGTGGTGGTCAACCGCGAGGGTCAGCGCTTTTACGACGAAGGCGAGGATTTCTGGCCCAAGCGCTATGCGATCTGGGGGCGGCTGGTGGCCTTGCAGCCCGGCCAGCTCGCCTGGTCGATCACCGATCAGAAGGCCGTCGGCCGCTTCATGCCGGCAGTGTTTCCGGGCGTGCGGGCCGATTCATTGGAAGAGCTGGCGGGCAAGATCGGCGTGGATCCTGCCAGCTTCATGCAGACGCTGCGCGGCTATAACGCCGCGTGCCGTGTCGGCCGCTTCGACCACACGGTGCTGGACGACTGCCACACCGAAGGCATCACGCCGGCCAAGACGCACTGGGCGCTGCCGATCGAAACGGCGCCGTTCTATGCCTACCCGCTGCGTCCCGGCATCACCTTCACCTATCTGGGCCTGAAGGTGGATGAAACCACCGCCGTGCGTTTCGGCGGCGTGCCCAGCGACAACCTGTTCGCCGCCGGCGAGATCATGGCTGGCAACGTGCTGGGCAAAGGCTATACCGCGGGCGTCGGCATGAGCATCGGCACGGCCTTCGGCCGCATCGCCGGCACCTTTGCGGCGCGTGCCACCGGCCATCAGCATCCAGAATTCGACAGAGAACTAGCCCATGCAGCAGCTTGCTGATTCGGCGAATCGCGGCGTGCTCGGGTCGGGCGACCCGCAGGCTGCGAGCTTGCGCACCATTCCCATCCGCGCGCAGCGCACGGCCACCCGCGAAGAGCAGGAAGTCGCGCGCGTCATGCAGATCTGCAATGCCTGTCGCTATTGCGAAGGTTTTTGCGCCGTATTCCCGGCAATGACGCGCCGGTTGGAATTCGGCTCGGCCGACGTGCACTACCTGGCCAACCTGTGCCACAACTGCGGCGCCTGTCTGCATGCCTGCCAGTACGCGCCGCCGCACGAGTTTTCGGTGAACGTGCCGCAGGCGATGGCCGTGGTGCGTGCCAGCACCTATCACGACTATGCGTGGCCGCGGGTCATGGGCGGGCTGTATCGGCGCAATGGGCTGACGCTGAGTCTGGCGCTGGCCGCCGGACTGGCGCTGTTCCTGGCATTGGCGGTGGCGATGAAGGGCGGCCTGCTGCACGAACCGCTGGCGGGCAATTTCTACGCCGTGTTTCCGCACAACATGCTGGCGCTGATGTTCGGGGTGGTGTTCCTGTTTTCGGTGTTTGCATTGGCCGTGGGTGTGACGCGCTTCTGGCGTGACGTGACGCCCGGCCGTGCGCCCGAGGGCGAGTCGATGGCGGCAGCCGGCGAAGCGATCGACAGTGCGCTGCGGCTGCGCTATCTTGGCGGCGGCCACGGCCAAGGCTGCAACGAAGCCGACGATGCCTTCGCGTTGTGGCGCCGGCGCTTTCACCACAGTACGTTCTATGGCTTCATGCTGTGTTTTGCGTCGACCAGCGTAGCTACGCTGTATCACTACGGCCTGGGCTTGCAGGCGCCGTATGCAATGAGCAGCCTGCCGGTGGTGCTGGGCACGCTGGGCGGCATCGGCCTGCTGGTGGGGCCCGCCGGACTGCTGTGGCTGAACCTGCGGCGCCATCCGTTGCACGGCGATGCGGCACAAAAGCCAATGGATCGCGGCTTCATTGCGCTGCTGTTCGCCACCAGCGCCACCGGCCTGGCGCTCTTGTTCGGGCGCGACACCGGTGCCATGGCGCTGCTGCTGGCCGTGCATCTGGGCGTGGTGATGGCCTTCTTCCTGACCTTGCCCTATGGCAAATTCGCGCACGGCATCTTCCGTTGCGCGGCGCTGCTGAAATACGCGATCGAGAAGCGTCAGCCCAATCGTCTGACGGCTGGGCTGGGCGACTGAGCGATTGCCGTCGGCTGGTTGGCGGCGATTGGTGCGATGAGGGGTGGGGTGTTTCGTAGGCGGCCGGGCGTGCGGGGGTTTGGCGCGGCGCGGCGGGTGGTGAGGGGGCGG
>JAFKGG010000053.1 GCA_017307915.1 Burkholderiales bacterium
CAGAAAGGGCGTCGCGGTATCAGCCAGCCGACGATGGCAGGATACGGCATCGCGCTGCGAATGTGCATTGCGAAACACCGCCAGCCATCGGCCCAGGCCGTGCGCCAGGCCGATCGCCTTGATTTGCGAATAGATGGCAGGCAGGGATTCGGCATCGCTGCGCGCCAGCAACAGCAGCCGATCGGTGAGACCCGCGCACAAATCGGCCAGCCGCAGAGTTGGTGCCGCCACCAGCGCCACATCCAGCGCATGGCCGCGCGCCAGCTCACGGCGTTGCGTTTCGTCGAGCAGGCGCGCCAGGTCATGGGCATCGCAGCCGCCCAGCAGCCAGTGCGCATCGAGCCGCACGATGCCGCGACCGGCGGCGGCGCGCCGCCCTCCGACGGCACCCACCGCGAACCCTTCGGGCGCCGCGGTCGCGGCATCGCCGAGCAGATCGATCAACAGCGGCCGATGTCCCAGCCGGGCCAGCGCGCGCGCCATCTCGTGCGCCGCGTGCCGGTCGGCGGCATCGCCGCTGGCGCAGGCCAGCGGCAACAGCAGCGGCCGTGCCGGCACGAACAGCCGGCGCAGACCGGCGGCCTGATCCAGCCCCGGCTCAAACACCGCGCGCCTCCATCGCCATGCCGGCGGCAGCAGGTCGGGCGGCTGCCATCAGCAGCATCGCCAACTCGGATTCCTCGAAGCTGAACGGCGACGCGCGCTCGGACACGGCCAGCGCGCGCGCCACCAGCGTCGCGGCATCGGGCCGATGCCAGTCTTCGGGCACGCGCTGGCCGTTGGCGATGCCTTGCAGCGACAAGCGGTGACGGATCAGGCAATCGAGCGCGCCGCCCAATTGCACCGTCTCGTCGACCTTGGACAGCACCACACCGGCGGCGCTGCGTGCCTGATAGGTTTCGACCACTTCCTCGATCGCCTCGGCCTGCATCGCGGCGTTGACCACCACCACGCGGCGCACCTGCGTCGAGTTGAGCGCCGCCAGCAGCTCGCCGACGCGCTCGTCGCGCTGGCCGACACCGGCGGTGTCGATCAGCACCAGCTTCTTGTTCATGAACAGCTGCAGGAAATCGGCCAGTGCGGCCACGTCATGCGCCACGTGCACCGGCACGCCCAGCAGCCGGCCGAAGGTGCGCAATTGATCCTGCGCACCGATCCGGTAGACGTCGGCGGTGATCAGGCCGACCGACTGCGTGCCGTGTTTGAGCGCGAACTGCGCGGCGATCTTGGCGGCAGTCGTGGTCTTGCCCACGCCGGTGGGACCCAGCAGCGCGAAGGTGCCGCCCTCCTCGAACACGGTCTGCGCCGGCGCATCGATGCGCAGATTGCGCCGCAAGGCCTCGGCCAGCCATTGATCGGCCTCGTTGTCGGAGAAATCGGCCGGCAGATGATTGACCAGCGTGCGCGCCAGCGCCGCCGAAAAACCGCGCTGCAACAGCCGGCGCAGCATGCGTGACTGCACCGGGCGGCGGCGCACACCTTCGAACCAGCTCATGCTTTCAAGCTGATCGGAGATGAAGCCGCGCATCGCGCGCAGTTCCGACAACAGCGCACGCGCATCGATCGCGTCGTCAGCGGGCGGCGCCAGCGTGGCGCGCGCCTGGCCCATGCCTGGAATCTGGGACATACCTTCGGCCTGGGCCATTGCGGCCCGGGCCATCTCCTGAGCCTGCGCAAGCCCCTGCGATTGCGCGACGCCGCGCCCCGGCGCAACGCCGCGTGACGGCGCACTGCCCCGGGATGGCGCGGCACCGGCTTGCGCTGACGCCGACTGCGCCCGCTCCGGCCGCTGCCTGAAGCGCGTTGCGCGATCCGGCTCCGCACCGGCGCCAGCCGGCTCGGCAGATTCCGCCGGCTCGCCGGCCTCGGTCGCCATGCGACGCTGCTGCCGCTCGCGCACATAAGCCTCGAAGCTCACCGTGCTCATCGGTTCATCGGCGTCATCGTCGGCCACAGCCGCCGCGGCGCCGGCGCGTGCCGGCGGCGTGGTGTCCGGCCGGCCCATGCCGTCGCCGCCCAGCGCCAGCGCCGCCTCGTCGGCCATCGCCAGAATCTCGACGCCGCCCGGCACCGGCCGGTTCTTCAGCACGACCGCATCCGGGCCCAGTTCAACGCGCACCTTGGCCAGCGCTTCTTTGGCGGTCTTCGCGACATAGCGTTTGACGTTCACTTCGCCTCTCCGATCAGTCTTCCGATTCGAATCGAATGGGTATCAGGTATCTCTGCGTGCCCGAGCACGCGCAGCCGCGGCGCGGCCTTCTTCAGCAGGCGGGCCAGGGGCACGCGAATGCGGTCCGGCACCAGCAGGCAGGCGGCCGAGCCGCTTTCTTCCTGCTGCTGCGCGGCCTGTGCGCCGGCCGCCATCAGGTATTCGGCCACGCCCGGTTCCAGCGAACCGCCGGCACCCGGCGCCAGCGCCTGTACCAGCAGGTTTTCCAGCCCCGGTTCGATGGCGATCACGCTGAGGTCGCGGATCGGCCCGAAGGTCTGCTGCACGATCGCCGGTGCCAGCGTGACGCGCACCTCGCGCGTCAGCTCGGCCGGATCCTGCGTACGCACGCCGTGTTCGCCCAGCGCCTCGACGATGCCGCGCAGATCGCGGATGTGCACCGACTCGTCGAGCAGGTTCTGCAGCACCTTCTGGAACACCGGCATCGGCACCACCTTGGGCACGATCTCGTCGGCCAGCTTCGGTGCGTAGCGGCCCAGATGTTCGAGCAACTGCTGCGCTTCGGCACGACCCAGCAGGCGCGCGGCGTTGACCTGCATCAGATGGTGCAGATGGGTGGCGATCACCGTGGCCGGATCGACCACCGTGTAGCCGGCCGCCTGCGCCGAATCGCGCTGGCGCGCGTCGATCCAGGTCGCCGGCAGCCCGAAGGCCGGATCAGTGGTCGACGTGCCGGCCAGCGCCATGCTGGCCCCACCGGGGTTGATCGCCATCAGCATGC
The DNA here is from genome assembly GCA_017307915.1 of Burkholderiales bacterium. GTDB lineage: Bacteria > Pseudomonadota > Gammaproteobacteria > Burkholderiales > Burkholderiaceae_E > Zeimonas. Next base: position 2,952 of record JAFKGG010000053.1, read on the forward strand.
CGGGAAAGGCCTCGCCTTCGCCGATCACCACGCCCTTCAAGGTCACGCGATAGCCGGTCGGCCGCAGGTCGAGCTGGTCGCGAATGTGCACGGCCGGCGGCAGAAAGCCGACTTCCTGCGCAAACTTCTTGCGTACGCCCTTGATGCGCGACAGCAGGTCGCCGCCCTGCTCCTTGTCGACCAGTTGGATCAGCCGGTAGCCGACCTCCAGCCCCAGCGTATCGACCGGCATCACGTCATCCCAGCTCGCTTCGCTGTTGACCGGTTCCGGCGCCGCTGCTGGCGCCTGCTCTTCGGTCTTGTTCTGCTGCTCCGACAGCCTCCAGGCCAGATAGCCGATCGCCGCCGCCAGGATCAGGAAGGCCAGGTGCGGCATGCCGGGTACCACGCCCAGCAGGCCGATCACTGCGGCGGTCAGGCCCAGCGCGCGCGGCAGCGACAGCAGTTGCTTGGCCACCTGCGAGCCGACGTCGTCCTCGTCGCCCACCCGCGATACGATCAGGCCGGCCGCCACCGAGATCACCAGCCCTGGGATCTGCGCCACCAGCGCGTCACCGATGGCCAGCAGGATGTAGTTGTTGGCCGCCTGTTCGACCGACAGCGAATGCTGCGTGGTACCGATCAACAGGCCGCCGATCACGTTGATGAACACGATCAGGATGCCGGCGATCGCGTCGCCGCGCACGAACTTCGAAGCACCGTCCATCGAACCGTAGAAGTCGGCCTCGCGGCTGACCTCCAAGCGTCGCCGCTTGGCTTCGACGTGATCGATCTGCCCGGCGTTCAGGTCGGCGTCGATCGCCATCTGCTTGCCGGGCATCGAATCCAAGGCGAAGCGCGCCGACACCTCGGCGATGCGGCCGGCGCCCTTGGTCACCACGACGAAGTTGATCACCGTGAGAATCGCGAACACGATGATGCCGACCGCGAAGTTGCCGCCGATCAGGAAGCTGGCGAACGACTCGATCACCTTGCCGGCCGCGTCGGTGCCGGTGTGTCCATGCATCAGCACCGCGCGCGTCGAGGCCACGTTCAGCGACAGCCGCAGCAGCGTGGTCACCAGCAGCACGCTCG
>JAFKGG010000415.1 GCA_017307915.1 Burkholderiales bacterium
CTGATCGGCGCGCTGGCCATCTCGCGGCTGGTCAACCGTCCGCTGGCCAGCCTGGCGCGCGCCATCGACGTGGTCAGCCGCGGCCGCACGCCGGCGCCGCTGGCCGAAAGCGGCCCGACCGAGATCGCCGCGCTGAACCGGCGCTTCAACCGCCTGGCCAGCGACCTGGTCGAACTCGATCGGGATCGCTCGGTGGCGCTGGCCGGCATCTCGCACGACATCCGCAGCCCCTTGACGCGGCTGCGCATGGAAATCGAGATGGCCGGGCTGTCGGCCGAGCAGCACGCGTCGATGGTCGAGGACATCGAGCGCATCGACCGCATCATCGGCCAGTTCGTGCAGTACGCGCGCATCGCCGAGCCGCCGCGCGCCGAGCAGGTCGGGCTGGCGGCCTTGCTGGCCGACGTCGAGGCGGCGTTTCGCGGCGCCGTGGCGGCCGGCGAGCTGCAGTTGACGATCGCACCGGCGGCGGCCGACACCTGGCTCGGCGACGCCACCGATCTGCAGCGCGTGATCACCAATCTGATCGACAACTCGATCCGCTACGGGCGCAGCAACGGCGATCCGGCGCGCGTCGAACTGCACGTCACGCGGCGCGCCGACGGCATCGTCGTGCAACTGCGCGATCACGGGCCAGGCATCGCGCCCGCCGATTTCGACCGGCTGCTGCGGCCGTTCACGCGGCTCGACGTGGCGCGCGACGAGCGCGGCGGCGCCGGCTTGGGGCTGGCGATCGTCGAACGCCTGGCGCGCCGCTACGGCGGCAGCGTGCAGTTGGACAACGCCGCCGGCGGGGGCCTGGCAGTGAGCGTGGTGCTCCCCGATCATCGAATCGGCAAGGCCAGCGCCGCCGCTGATAGCTAACGGCAATCGCTGAAATATGAATCGTCAATTGGCCGTGACGGCGGAGCTTTGCTAGATTAGCCCGGATCGTCAAGGGGTTTTTTCACCTTTTGGCGACGATCGCTCCGATCAACCGTCGCAAGGAGACAATCATGCCAAGCCTAAAAGGCAGCAAAACGCACCAAAACCTCAAAGATGCGTTCGCCGGCGAAAGCCAAGCCAATCGTCGTTATCTGTACTTCGCCAACAAGGCCGACGTCGAGGGCCACCCCGAAGTCGCCACGCTGTTCCGTTCCACCGCCGAAGGCGAAACCGGCCATGCGCATGGCCATCTCGACTATCTGGCCGAAGTCGGCGACCCGGCCACCGATCTGCCGATCGGCCCGTCGTCCGCCAACCTGAAGGCCGCGGTGGCCGGCGAAACGCCCGAATACACCGACATGTATCCGGGCATGGCGAAATCGGCACGCGAAGAAGGCTTCGACGAGATCGCCGACTGGTTCGAAACGCTGGCCAAGGCCGAACGTTCGCACGCCAACAAGTTCGCCAAAGCGCTCGAGACGCTGTCGTGATCGTGGCGGGCGTGCCGTCGTCGCCGGCGATGCTTGCCTCAGACCGGCACGCTCAGACACGGGAACGATCGCAGATCGTCGTGTGAACGCGCCCGAGTTCGCGTGATCAAGGGGAGCTCGCGGGCTCCCCTTTTTTCTCGGGTTTCCCGGTTCGCGCACGGCCAGCGCTGCGCTGCGCCGCGTGCCTTGGCAAAGAATCGACCATGACCATCAAAGAAGGTTCGCTCGAAGCGCCCACCCGCCATCCGCTGGATTGGCGCAATCCGCAGTTCTACGACAAGGACGCGACGCTGGCCGAGATGGAACGCGTCTTCGACATCTGCCACGGCTGCCGCCGCTGCGTCAGCCTGTGCAACGCGTTTCCCACCTTGTTCGATCTGGTCGACGAATCGTCGACGATGGAGATCGACGGCGTCGACAAGAACGATTATTGGAAAGTCGTCGACCAGTGCTATCTGTGCGACGTCTGCTACATGACCAAGTGCCCTTACGTGCCGCCGCATCCGTGGAACCTCGATATCCCGCATCTGATGTTGCGCGCCAAGGCGATCCAGTACCGCGAAGGCACGCCGACCTCGTTTCGCGACCGCACGCTGGCCTCGACCGACCGCAACGGCTCGCTGGCCGGTATTCCGATCGTCGTCAAGGCAGTCAATGCCTTGAATCACAACGATCGCTTTCGCGGCATGCTGGAAAAGCAGCTCGGCGTGCACCACAAGGCCTGGCTACCCGAGTTCACCGACGAGAAGTTCCGCACGCATGCCACGCCGTCGGCGCAGCATCCGGTGCGCGACGGCGAGCGCACGCCGGGCAAGGTCGCGGTTTATGCGACCTGTTACGTGAACTACAACGAGCCCGGCATCGGCCACGATCTGCTGAAGGTGCTCGAACACAACAAGATTCCCTACGTGCTGGCCGAAAAGGAGTCCTGTTGCGGCATGCCCAAGCTCGAACTGGGCGATCTGGAATCGGTGGCGCAGGCCAAGGCGATCAACATCCCGCCGCTGGCGCGGTTGGCGCGCGAAGGCTATGCGATCCTGGCGCCGATTCCGTCATGCGCGCTGATGTTCAAGCAGGAACTGCCGCTGATGTTCCCCGACGACCCCGACGTGGCCGCGGTGCGCGACGCGATGTTCGATCCGTTCGAGTATTTCGTGGCGCGTGCGCGCGATGGCCTGCTCGATACCCAATTCTCCGAGCCCTTGGGTAAAGTGTCGTATCACGTGGCCTGTCATCTGCGCGTGCAGAACGTCGGCCAGAAGACCCGCGAGATGCTGCAGATGGTGCCTGATACGAACGTGCACACCGTCGAGCGCTGCTCGGGGCACGCCGGCACCTGGGGCGTGAAAAAGGAATTTCACGAAACCGCGATGAAGATCGGCCGCCCGGTGTTTCGGCAGATGGGCGAGCATCCGGCCGGCGGCGAACCCGACTGGATCGCGTCGGACTGCCAACTCGCCGGCCATCACATCAGCCAGGGCCTGGCTGAAGCCGGCCGCAGCATCGATGGCCGCCTGGCCCACCCGATCACGCTGTTACGGATGGCCTACGGGCTCACCTGATCGCTGAAGGAATCACCATGCCGCAGGTAACCAGAGAATCGCTGATGACGCTCGAAACCTATGCACGCGAACGCCCGGCGTTTCGCAGGCGCATCATCGATCACAAGAAACACCGCACCGTGCATCTCGGCCAGCACATGACCTTGCTGTTCGAAGACGAGCTGACGATCCGCTACCAGATCCAGGAAATGCTGCGCATCGAGCGCATCTTCGAGGAAGACGGCATCCGCCATGAACTGGAGGCCTACAACCCGCTGATCCCCGACGGCAGCAATCTGAAGGCCACGATGCTGATCGAGTACGACGACGCCGACGTGCGCCGGCGCGAGCTGGCGCAATTGAAGGGTGCCGAAGACCGCGTCTGGGTGCAGGTGGCCGGCTCGCCGCGCGCCTATGCAATCGCCGACGAAGACCTGGAACGCGAGAACGAGCAGAAAACCTCGTCGGTGCACTTCCTGCGCTTCGAGCTCGACGCCGCCGCTGCCGCGGCGCTCAAGGGCGGCGCGGCGCTGTCAGTGGGCATCGATCATCCGCACTACAGCGCCAGCGTCGAGCCGCTGCAACAGCACGTGCGCGATGCGCTGGCCGCCGACCTGAGCTGAAGCGGCGCGCGTCTGCCGGCGCGCAGCGCGCGCGGCAGACGGCGAGCGCAGGCCATGGCGCCTACGCTCGCCACGATTCGATCAGCGGCGCATGCGGCGCATCTGGCCGATCGCGAACAGCGCCAGCAGTGCGCTCAGGATCATGAGACCCCACTGGCTGACCGTCGGAACCGGCGTCGGGGCGGCGATCGGTGCCGCCGGCAGGACCAGTTGAAAATTGTTGAAGCTCAGCGCCTCATTCGCACTGGATTCAGGCGACCTCGCCAACCGGACGCCGAACGACACATCCGACGACGCGATAGCTGCGTTCAACGCGCTCGTGACGTCCAGGTTGAACACCTGTCCGACCGTTGCGCCGGCCGTCGAGAACGTGCCGAGCGTGGCGGTTGCGGGCGCACTGAAATCGCTGACGTTTGCCGCGTTGTTGCCGACATAGGCGACCACTTCGACGGTGCCGGAGAACGGCCCCTGTCCGCAGCAACCGGCCAGCGCAGACACGCTGAAGCGCAGCGTCGCGCTGGCCACGGGCCCGGTCAGCGCGCTGATGTCGAACTCGCTCATGCCGCGCACGATTTCGCTACCCTCGAACCCGCCGACCTCCGCGGTGCCGGCGCTGGCGTGGGAGTGATTACCGTCGGCACTGTCGTGCGTCAATCCGTTCAGCGTGGTCTGCGCCGCTGCCGTGCCCATGAACGGCACGAACAGACACACCGCAAGCGCGCCGCGCAAAACCCCACTCATCTTCATGAGCTTGTGCAAAAACATGAGTTATCCCCCTGATGCGAATGGCTGATTCGGTTCATCGGACAGATCTCGATTGAGAAGCTGTCACTTCATACAACGCCACAAAGTATCAACGTTGCGCCCCCGCCAGGTCAATCGCAGGCCGACGTCATCACGCATAAAACCAACGGAGGACATGAACCCGGCCGGGGTATGCGTGCACGTAGCGATCCGCAGCTTCGCCGCCCACGCGCCGCTTCGGGGTCTCCTGCGCTTCCGAAGCGACCTGGTCACTCCTAAGCTCGCGCCCGCGGCGCCCAGGCTCGGTGCAATGCGTTCCACGCACTATCGATGACCGGCTCACCGAGCCGCTGCCGCAGGCTCACGAAGCTCAGCGCGCACGGCAGGCTCACGCGGTCGGCGATGACCAGGCCCTGACCCTGGCTCTCGCGGATCGCGATCGAATCGCGCACCAGGCTCAGGCCGACGCCGGATCTCACCAGGTCCAGCATCGATGCCTCCTGGTCCACCAGCGCCACGCGCCGCGGCTCCAGGCCGGTCTGTGATCCGGGCCCGAAAACGCCGGCCAGCAGCCGATGATGGACGCTGGCCGGCGGCGTAGCCAGCCACGGCAGCGCCGCCAGCCCGCGCCAGTCGCGGCCCAGCACCTGCGAACCCCAAGCGGCCGGCGCCAGCACGCGGTAGGTGAAACGCGTCAACTCCATCGACTGAAAGCGCGGCTCGGCGTCGGGCGGCAGGCCCAGGTAAAAGCCGACGTCGAGTTCGCCGCTGCCGACGCGTTCCAGCACTTCACCGCTCATGCCCTGGCGCAGCTCGGTTTCGATCTGCGGCGCGGCCTCGACCAGTTCGCGCAGGAAGGCGCCCAGCCGCGTGAACTCGGGGTCGAGGATGGTGCCGATGCGCAAGCGCCCGCGCACCGTGCTGTGCAGCCGCTGCGCCGCCTGCGAGAACGCTGCCAGCGCGGCAAGCGCCCGCTCGGCCTGGGGCAGCAAGGCGGCGCCATCGTGCGTCAGCGCCAGCCCATGCGGCGTGCGCGTGAACAGCGCCAGGCCGGTGCCGGTCGCCAACGCCTTGATCTGCAAACTGACCGCCGGCTGGCTCAGATGCAGCCGCTGCGCGGCGCGCGACACGCTGCCCTCGCGAGCTACTGCGATGAAAGCGCGCAGGGTCTGCGGATCGACGTCTGCAAGCACGATAGGCGTAGTGATATTTGAGAAATTTATATCATCATTTTAGCGAAATCATTGGAAAAATTCCGACCATTCACTGAAACTTCGCCTCATTCGAACGGAGGGGAGTCATGAGAAACACAAATATCCTCGGAGCCACCCGATGAGCGCCCCGACCTTCGACTACATCATCATCGGCGGCGGTACGGCAGGCTGCCTGCTGGCGAACCGGCTGTCGGCCGACGCCTCCAAGCGCGTGCTGCTGATCGAGGCCGGCGGCAAAGACGACTACCACTGGATCCACATTCCGGTCGGCTACCTGTACTGCATCGGCAATCCGCGCACCGACTGGCTGTACCGCACCGAAGCCGACGCCGGCCTGAACGGCCGCCAGTTGCTGTATCCGCGCGGCAAGACGCTGGGCGGCTGCTCCAGCATCAACGGCATGATCTACATGCGCGGCCAGTCGCGCGATTACGATCAATGGGCGCAGCTGAGCGGCGACGAGCAATGGCGCTGGGAGCAGGTGCTGCCCGATTTCATGCGCCACGAAGACCACTGGCGGCTCGACGGCGAGGGCTCGGCCGACGCGGGCTTTGCCAAGCTGCACGGCAATCGCCGCACCGGCAGCACCGGTGAGTGGCGCATCGAGAAGCAGCGCCTGCGCTGGGACATCCTCGATGCCTTCGCGCAGGCTGCGCAACAGGCCGGCATCGCCGCCACCAGCGATTTCAACGGCGGCAGCAACGAAGGCGTCGGTTACTTTGAAGTGAACCAGAAGCGCGGCTGGCGCTGGAACGCCGCCAAGGCCTTTCTGCGCCCCACCTGCTACGGCCGGCCCAACTTCGAGATGTGGACCGGTGCCCAGGTCTCTCGCCTGCTGTTCGAGCAGCAGCCCGACGGCAGCCGGCGCTGCAGCGGCGTCGAGGCCTGGAACGGCCAGGCGATGCTCACCGCGCAGGCCGCGCGCGAAGTGATCCTGAGCGCCGGCAGCATCGGCTCGCCGGTGATCCTGCAGCGTTCGGGCATCGGCCCGGCGGCCTTGCTGCAGCAGCACGGCATCGAAGTGCTCAGCGACCTGCCCGGCGTCGGCGCCAACCTGCAGGATCATCTGCAGATCCGCGCCGTCTACAAGGTCGCCGGCGTCAAGACGCTGAACCAGCTGGCCGGCAGCCACTGGGGCAAGGCGATGATCGGCCTGGAATATCTGCTGCGCCGTAGCGGCCCGATGAGCATGGCGCCGTCGCAGCTAGGCGCCTTCACGCGCAGCTCGCCCGAACACGCCTGGCCGAACCTCGAATACCACGTGCAGCCGCTCAGCCTCGACGCCTTCGGCGAGCCGCTGCACAGCTTCCCGGCCTTCACCGCCAGCGTCTGCAATCTGAACCCCAGCAGCCGCGGTTCTGTCAGCCTGCGCAGCGCGCGGCTGGAAGACGCGCCGCTGATCGCGCCGAACTATCTGTCGACCGACGAAGACCGCAAAGTGGCGGCCGATTCGCTGCGCGTCACGCGGCGCATCGCGGCGCAGCCGGCGCTGACCCGCTACCAACCGCAGGAATGGAAGCCCGGCCCGCAATACCAGACCGACGAGGAGCTGGCGCGGCTGGCCGGCGACATCGCCACCACCATCTTCCATCCGGTGGGCACCACCAAGATGGGCCGGGTGCAAGGCCCCGACGCCGATCCGATGGCGGTGGTGGATTCCCGGCTGCGGGTGCGCGGCATCGGTGGGCTGCGCGTGGTCGATGCCGGCGTGATGCCGACCATCACCAGCGGCAACACCAATTCGCCGACGCTGATGATCGCCGAGAAGGCGGCGCGCTGGATCCGCGAAGCGGCGCGCTGATTCTTGCCGAGGGGGCCGCGCTCCCGCTCTGCACCGCCCCTGCCCCGCACGGCCTCACTGCGCCGGGGTGCTGCTCCTGCTACCATCGCCCCGCCAGCCAACAGGAGGCGCATGGGTTCGCTATCGATCTCCAGATGGGCGCTTGCCTTGCCGATCGTGCCGATCGCGTTGATCGCGATGCTGCAGCTATGGTCACCGATCCCGGTGCAGACGCTGCGCCACACGGTATTCGACCAGTATCAGCGCTGGCACCCGCGGCCGACCCACGGCGATCCGGTACGCATCGTCGACATCGACGAGGAAAGTCTGGCGCGGCGCGGCCAGTGGCCGTGGCCGCGTACGCTGTTGGCCGACCTGGTGCACCGGCTGCAGGCGGCTGGCGCCGCCGCCATTGCATTCGACATCGTGTTCGCCGAGCCCGACCGTGCCAATCCGCGCCTGCTCAGCCGGCAGTGGACGCTATCGCCGGGGCTGGCCGCACAACTGGCGGCGCTGCCCGATCCCGACGCTGAATTCGCCGCCTCGCTGCGCGGCGCGCCGGTGGTGCTCGGTTACATGCTGGCCGACAGCGGCCCGCCGCCACCGACGCTCGAAACGCCGTTTCGCATCGTCACCGTCGGCGAATCGGCCACGCGGCGATTGCCCGGCGCGCCGTCGGCGGTGCTGCCGCTGGCGCCGCTGCGCCAGGCCGCCGCGGGCCTGGGCACGATCAGCTTCACGCCCGATGCCGACGGCGTCATCCGCCGCGTGCCGATGCTGCAAAAGCTCGGCGACCAGATCGCGCCTTCGCTGGTAGCCGAAGCGCTGCGGCTGGCGCAGGGCTCACCGCGCTATCTGTTGAGCGCATTGCCCAACGACCTGGGCCTGGCCAGCGTGCAGATCGGCGCCTATCGCGTGCCGGTGACGCCAACCGGTGAAGCCTGGCTCTACTACTCGGCGCCACGGCCGCAGCGCTATCTGCCCGCCTGGCAGGTGCTCGACGGCCAATTGAACGACCCGTCGCTGCGCGGCGCCATCGTGCTGATCGGCACCTCGGCCAAGGGTCTGATGGATCTGCGCTTCAATCCATTGGGCACGCCTATCCCGGGCGTCGAAGCGCACGCGCAACTGATCGAGCAGATCCGCAACGGCCAGCCGCTGAACCGCCCGGCCTGGGCCGAGGCGCTCGAGCTGCTGGCCATCATCGTCGGCGGTGCTCTGGTGGCCGGCGTCGCGCTGAGCGGCGGGCCGATGCGCTCGGCCGCCTTCGCGCTGCTGCTGGCGGCGGCCTTCGGCACCGCTTCGTGGTTCGCGTTCCACCAGCATGCGCTGCTGCTCGATCCGGCCATGCCGGCGCTGGCACTGCTCGCCTGCTACCTCACCGGCGGCATCACGCGGCACATGGCGGCCGAGCAGCGCCAGCGCTGGGTGCGCAATGCGTTCTCGCGCTACGTATCGCCGAACCTGGTGTCGCACCTGATCGAAAACCCCGAGCAGCTCGTATTGAGCGGCCGGCGCCAGACCTGCAGCTTCATCTTCACCGACCTGGCCGATTTCACTGCGCTGATGGAACGCATCGACCCGGCGCTGGCGGTGTCATCGCTGAATGCCTATCTCGACGGCATGATCGAGATCGTGTTCCGTCACGAGGGCACGCTCGATCGCATCATCGGCGACGCGCTGGCGGTGGTGTTTTCCGCGCCGATCGAGCAGCCTGATCACATGCGTCGCGCCCATGCCTGCGCGCTCGACCTGCATCGGTTCGCCAGCGATTACGTCGCGCAGTTGAAGGCGCGCGGCACTGATTTCGGCGAGACGCGCATCGGCGTGCACGCGGGTGAAGTCATCGTCGGCAACTTCGGCGGTTCGACGCTGTTCGACTATCGCGCGCTGGGCGATGCGGTCAACGTGGCCTCGCGGCTGGAAGGCCTCAACAAGCACTTGGGAACGTCGATCTGCGTGTCCGACGAAATCCGCCACGCCTGCCCCGAGATGCCGATGCGCCCGATCGGCCGCGTCGTGCTCAAGGGCCGCACGCAGGCGCTGCTGGTCTATGAACCGCTGCTCGACGCGCAAGGCCAACCGGCCGCCGGCCCCGATCTCGAATACCAGGCCGCCTACGATCTGTTGGCCGGCCACGATGCCGCGGCGATCAACGCGTTTCGCCGCCTGGCCGCGCGACGCCCTGCCGATGCACTGGTGCAATTCCAGGACAAGCGCTTGCGCGAAGGCGACCGCGACGATCTGATCGTGATGCTCGAAAAATAGGACGGCGCCGGCGCGCACGCGACGACGTCCGCCGGCACGCCCGCTCAGCGCACGTACACCTCGACGCGCCGGTTGCGCGGTTCGTCGGTTTCGTCGGGCACCTTGATCAGCGGATCGCGCTCACCGGCCGACAGCACGTTCATGCCAGCCGTGGCCAACCCGCGCGCACTAAGCAGCGTGCCCACGATCTGCGCACGTTGCAGGCCGAGCCGCTCGTTGAACACCTGTTGGCCGACCGAATCGGTGTGGCCGATGATCGACAGATCGGTGCCGCTGCGTTCGCGCACGCGCTCGACCACCTCCGACAATTGGCGTTCGGATTCGGCGGTGAGCCGCGTCGTGCCGGTCTCGAAATACAGGATGAATCGCAGCGGCAGCGGCGGCTGCGCCGAACGGGCTGCCGCGAAATCGGCATCGACCTGTTCCTCGCTGATGGCGGGCCGCTCACCCGAACCGTCGAGCAAGGTGCGCTGGCGCGGCTGATCGAGCAGCGTCGTGCCGCGCGGGCCGGTGACCGAAATCGCCCCGGTCGTGCCGTCGGGACTGGCGACCAGCATCACGTAGGACGAGGGCTTGGGCGCGGGCGGCGGCACGCTTGCGCAACCCGCAACCAGCGCCAGGCCGATCGCGCATGCCCAGGCATGCAGGCCGCTGGCTGAATTGCGCCCGCGGCGCGTTGCATCGTGTGCCATGCCGGCAATCGTGCGGGCCATCGTTCAGTCCTCCGCCTTGACCAGGAAATGCGTACCGCGAACACCGATCGTTCCGGTCGGCGTGCGCACCACCTGCGCTTCGGGGCGCAGCTTGGCGATCAGGCCCGAAATGAAGTTCAGCGTGCCGCGCGTCATGCGCAGCACCAGGCTCAGCTTGTCGTGCCCCGGGTCGAACACAAACTCATCGATCGTCAGTTCAGTGCGCGGCCCCAGCGACATCACCGTGTTGTCTTTCAGCGTGAGACCCAAGGCACCGTCGGCGCCGGTGCGCACCGTGGCGCCGGCCACCACCGGCATGCCGGCCTGTGCGCGCACTTCACTGTCGCCGGACTTGATCCAGGCCTCGCCGGTGACTGTCTTGACGGCGCCGATCGGATCCGCTTCGGCGGCGCGCGCCGCACTCAAGGTCGACAGCCACAACGCGGTGATCACCGCCAACAGCAGCAGCGGCATCGGCAGTCGGTGCAAGTTCGAATTCATCGCGGCAACACTCCTGTCCATCGATTGCAGACCGGAGTGTAAACGCAGGGAACGGCTACCCGGTTGAACGTCGACAAACTCTGAACGCATTGATGCCGCTGCCAGCACTCGCTCAGCGCGGCTCGCTTCGCACGGATTCCAGCAAAACCACGGCCTCTGCGGCGATGCCTTCCGAGCGGCCGAGGAAGCCGAGCCGCTCGTTGGTCTTCGCCTTGATGTTGACTTGAACAACGTCTATTTCCAGAGCCCTTGCGATGCGCTGCCCCATCGCCGGCAGGTGCGGCGCCAGGCGCGGCACCTGCGCGATCACGGTGGCGTCGACATTGCCCGGCTGCCAGCCGGCCGCGCGCACGCGCCTGGTCGCTTCGCGCAGCAGCTCGAAGCTGTCGGCGCCGCGCCAGCGCTGCTCGGTGTCGGGAAAGTGGCGGCCGATGTCGCCGAGCGCGGCCGCGCCGAACAAGGCATCGGTGATCGCATGCAGCAGCACATCGGCATCGGAATGGCCAAGCAGCCCGTGCGTATGCGCGATCTCGATGCCGCCGATGATCAGCGGGCGGCCCGGCACCAGCGCGTGCACGTCATAGCCCTGCCCGATTCGAAAGCGCGCCGTCATCGTTTGCTCCAGCAATTGCCGCATCAAGCGCAGATCATCGGCGGTGGTCACCTTGAAATTGTCGCGTGCGCCCTCGATCAGGCGCGGCGCGTGGCCAGCCTGTTCGATCGCCGAGGCTTCGTCGGTGGCGTCGAAGCGCCGCAGCGCGTCGGCCAGCAGGCCCAGACGGAACATCTGCGGCGTCTGCGCCAACCACAAATGGTCGCGTGGCACCGTGGCCGCGACGCTGGCCCGTGCAGGGCTCGATGGGGACGACGCGGCAGCATCGTCGCCGGCGTCGCCTGCGACCGCGCAGCGCTTGACCGTATCGCCCACCGGCACCGCCAGCAGGCCGCCCACCGGCGAATCCGCCACTTCCGCCCGCAGCCGCTCGAGCGCATCGCGCTCCAGGCCCGGCCGCGCCGCATCGTGCACCAGCACCCAGTCGCCGGCCGCCGCGCCGCCGGCCGCCAGTGCCGCCAGCCCAGCGCTCACGGTATCGCGGCGCGTCGCGCCGCCGCGCGCCAGCACTTCGACGCGCGGCCAGCCAGCCAGCAGTTGCCCGGCCCGCTCGTCGCCCGGCGCCACCACCACCAGCACGCGCTCGATCCAGTCGGCCGCCAGCAGCGCCTGCACCGACCATTGCAGCATGCTGCGCCCGGCCAGCGACAGGTATTGCTTGGGCTCACCCGCCCCCAGGCGGGCGCCGACGCCGCCGGCCGGAACGACGGCGAAACAGCGCGGCGCGGCTGCGGCTGAGGGGCTCACGGACATCATTGCTCGTTGGGAAAAGCTAGAATTCTAAGCTTCGCCCGATGCGGGCCGCGCCGGCCGCCCTGGTCACCGGCCTGCAGACCAGCCTCGAATCGCTTCGCCTGCCCCTTGAAAAAACAAGCAGTACCGCCCGCCCAGCCCGCCGCGTCCGATGCAGCTTCGCTCGCCGCACGCGGCAAGATGCCGTCGCCACGTGCACGCGGCACGCCGGCGCCCGCTTCGGCACTGGGCTCCGCGCCTCGCAAGCCATCAGCGATGCCTCCCATGCCGGCCGACGCCGAAGCGGCTTCGATCGCACCGCCCGATCCGGGTTTGAGCGCCGCCGTCGCCAACACCCCTGCGCCCAAGCCGGGGCACGTCGTCAGCCTGCCGCCCTGTCATGGTTCGGGCGACGCGCTGCTGCTGGCGCAACTGGCGCTGCGCGAACGCAAGGCGCAGCGCCTGCTCACCATCGTCACCGCCGGCGCCATCGACGCACAGCGGCTCGGTGAAGAGCTGCGCTGGTTCGGCGCCGGCCTGCGCGTGCTGGTGCTACCCGATTGGGAAACGCTGCCTTACGACGCGTTCTCGCCGCACCAGGATCTGATCTCGGAACGTCTGTCGACGCTGTACGCGCTGCAACAGCGCGATTGCGACGTGCTGCTGGTGCCGGCCACCACCGCGCTGCACCGGCTGGCGCCGCCGTCGTTCCTGGCCTCGCACACGTTCTTCTTCCACAAGGGCCAGCATCTCGACGAAGCGCGGCTGCGCTCGCAGCTCACGCTGGCCGGTTACGAACACGTCACGCAGGTGGTGCACCCGGGCGAATACTGCGTGCGCGGCGGTCTGATCGACCTGTATCCGATGGGCGCGACGCTGCCGTACCGCCTCGACCTGTTCGGCGACGAGATCGATTCGATCCGCACCTTCGATCCCGATTCGCAGCGCAGCCTGTATCCGATCGAGCGCATCCGCCTGCTGCCGGGCCGCGAGTTTCCGATGGATGAGGCTTCGCGCACCGCGTTTCGCGGCCGCTGGCGCGAACGCTTCGAAGGCGATCCGTCGAAAACGACGATCTACCGCGACCTGGGCAACGGCATCGCGCCGGCCGGCATCGAATACTGGCTGCCGCTGTTTCACGACAGCACCGCAACGCTGTTCGACTATCTGCCCGAAGGCTCGATCGTCGTTTCGCACGGCAACATCGAAGAAGTGGCGCTGCGCTTCGGCCAGGAAACCGACCAGCGCTACAAGTTTCTGTCGCACGACCCGGAACGCCCGCTGTTGCGGCCTGATGAACTGTTCATCGCGGCAGAGCGCTTCTTTACCGAAGCCAAACGTTTCGGGCGTTGGGCGCTGAGCGGCCGCGGCAAGAACGGTGAAGCAGGCGATGACACGGCAAACGCAGCAGCGAGCCACGGCAGCGTCAACGGCGCGACGGCGGGCGACGCGCTCGCCGGAAATGCAAGCGCAAGCTCGTCATCGTCGGTCGAAGCGGCCTCTGCACGGCCCGGCTTCGCCCGTCCGCTACCCGACGTTGCGATCAACCGCCGTGCCGAACACCCGATCGAGCGCATCGAAAGCTTCCTGGTCGGCTCGGGTACACGCAAGCTGATCATCGCCGAATCGGCCGGCCGCCGCGAAACCTTGTCGCAGCTGTTTGCCGACCATGGCATGGCGCTGCCGCCGGTCGACGGCTGGGCGCAGTTCCTGGCGGGCAAGGACGAAGCCGCGCTGGCGGTGGGACCAGTGCACGACGGCTTCATCGTGCCGGTGCCGGGCCTGTCGATCGTCACCGAGGCCGAGCTGTTCGTCGGCAGCGTGCGCCGCACGCGGCGTGGCCTGCGCGAGGCGCAGACCGACGTCGATTCGATCATCCGCGATCTGTCGGAACTGAAGATCGGCGATCCGGTGGTGCATGCCCAGCACGGCATCGGCCGCTACGAAGGCCTGGTGACGATGGACCTGGGCGACGGGCCCACCGAGTTCCTGCACCTGGTCTACGCCAGCCAGGCCACGCTGTACGTGCCGGTGTCGCAGCTGCACGTGATCGGCCGCTACAGCGGCGCCAGCCCCGAAGACGCCCCGCTGCACCAGCTCGGCTCGGGCCAGTGGGAAAAGGCGCGCCGCAAGGCCGCGCAGCAGGCGCGCGACGCCGCCGCCGAGCTGCTGAACCTGTATGCGCGGCGCGCGGCGCGCACCGGCCATTCGTTCAAGTTCGAGCCGCACGACTACGAGGCCTTCGCCGACGGCTTCGGCTTCGAGGAAACGCCCGACCAGCTGGCCGCGATCCACGCCGTCGTGCAGGACATGGTGTCGGGCAAACCGATGGATCGGCTGGTGTGCGGCGACGTCGGCTTCGGCAAGACCGAGGTGGCCTTGCGCGCCGCCTTCGTCGCCATCGCCGACGGCAAGCAGGTGGCCATTCTGGCGCCCACCACGCTGCTGGCCGAGCAGCACTTCCAGACCTTCAGTGACCGCTTCGCCAATTGGCCGGTGCGGCTGGCCGAGCTGTCGCGCTTCAAGTCGGCCAAGGAAACCAAGGCTGCGATCGAACAGATCAACAAGGGCCAGATCGACATCGTCATCGGCACGCACAAGCTGCTGTCGGCCGACGTGAAGTTTCCGCGCCTGGGCCTGGTCATCATCGACGAGGAACATCGCTTCGGCGTGCGCCAGAAAGAGACGCTGAAGGCGCTGCGCGCCGAGGTCGACGTGCTCACGCTCACCGCCACGCCGATTCCGCGCACGCTGGCGATGAGCCTCGACGGCATCCGCGATTTCTCGGTGATCGCCACCGCGCCGCAGAAGCGCCTGGCGATCAAGACCTTCGTGCGCCGCGAATCCGACGGCACGATCCGCGAGGCACTGCTGCGCGAACTCAAGCGCGGCGGCCAAGCCTATTTCCTGCACAATGAAGTCGAGACGATCGAGAACCGCCGCCAGCACCTGGCCGAGCTGGTGCCCGAGGCGCGCATCACGATCGCGCATGGCCAGATGCCGGAACGCGAGCTGGAACGCGTGATGCGCGATTTTCACCAGCAGCGCTTCAACGTGCTGCTGTGCACGACGATCATCGAGACCGGCATCGACGTGCCCACCGCGAACACCATCGTCATGCACCGCGCCGACCGCTTCGGTCTGGCGCAGCTGCACCAGTTGCGCGGCCGCGTCGGCCGCTCGCACCACCAGGCCTATGCCTACCTGCTGATCCCCGACGAAGCGGCAATCACCAAGGATGCCACCAAGCGCCTGGAAGCGATCCAGATGATGGAAGAGCTGGGCTCGGGCTTCTATCTGGCGATGCACGACCTGGAGATCCGCGGCGCCGGCGAAGTGCTGGGCGAGAACCAGTCGGGCGACATGCAGGAAGTGGGTTTCGCGCTGTACACCGAGATGCTGAACGAAGCGGTGAAGGCGCTGAAAGCCGGCCGCGAACCCGACCTGTCGGCGCCGCTGGCGGCCACCACCGAGATCAAGCTGCACGTGCCGGCGCTGCTGCCCGACGACTACTGCGGCGACGTGCACGAGCGGCTCACGCTGTACAAGCGCATGGCCAACTGCGGCACCGAAGACGCACTCGACCTGCTGCGCGAAGAGCTGGTCGACCGCTTCGGCAAGCTGCCCGACGCGGCGCGCGCGCTGGTCGAGACGCATCGGCTGCGCATCGTGTCGCAAAGCCTCGGCATCGCCAAGATCGACGCCGCCGCCGAAGCGATCGTCGTGCAGTTCGTACCGAACCCGCCGATCGATCCGCTGCGCATCATCAAGTTCATCCAGAGCCGGCGCGACGTGAAGCTGTCGGGCCAGGACCGGCTGCGTTTCACCTTGTCCACGCCCGACCTGGACAGCCGCTTGCAGCGCATCCGCGAGATCATCAAGGGGTTGTCGCTATGAACCGACTCGTCATTCAGCATCCGCAGCTTGGCGACAGCGCCATCATCGCCTTCGCCGGGCTGATCGGGCGCGATGCTTCCCTGCGCACGCCGGCGCTGGCCGAATGGCAAGAGGTCGACCTCGCTCGTGAGACTGTCACGGCATTGGCCGAAGCGCAGCAAGTCGATGCCGCGCTGATGCCCGCCGGCGCGCGATTGACCGATTACCGTCTGATCGTGTTCGACATGGATTCGACGCTGATCACGATCGAGTGCATCGACGAGATCGCCGACTACGCGGGTCGCAAAGCCGAGGTCGCAGCGATCACCGAGGCCGCGATGCGCGGCGAGATCACCGATTTCAACGAGAGCCTGCGCCGGCGCGTGGCGCTGCTCGCCGGTCTATCCGAAGACGTACTGCAACGCGTCTATGACGAGCGGCTGCGGCTTTCGCCGGGTGTCGAGCCGCTGCTGGCCGGAGCGCATGCAACGGGGCTGAAGGTTCTGCTCGTTTCCGGCGGTTTCGAGTTCTTCACCAGCCGGCTGCGCACACGGCTGAATCTGGATTTCACGCGTTCGAACACGCTCGGGATACACGACGGCAAGCTCACCGGACAAGTACTGGGCGAGATCGTCAACGCCGACGTCAAGCGGCGCATCGTCGAGGAAACCTGCGCGCAACTAGGCTGCTCGCCGCAACAGGCGATCGTGGTCGGCGACGGTGCCAATGATCTGAAGATGATGGGCATCGCCGGCCTGTCGGTAGCCTATCGCGCCAAGCCGATCGTGCGCGCGCAGACTACGCAGGCGATCAATCACTGCGGGTTAGATGCGATCCTGAACTGGTTCGTCGATTGACCTAATCACCCGGCTCAACGAGTCGCAGGCGCGTGAAGTATGCCGAAGCGTTCGGCCAGACCCGCGAGCCGCAAATCCAAGGTCCAGAGCTGCGTGCCCGGCGTCATAAACGTCGAAGTCAAAAGCATCATATCGACCAGCCCGCAGCCCAAGCCGAACAGCGCTTCCCGGTCGATAAACGCTCTCACTTCGCTGAGAGACGCCTGCCGCACGCTCTGAAGCAGATCGAGGTCAGCAAGGGTTTGCGTTCGCTGTGGCGGTGTTCCACAGGCAAGCTCCAGCACCACCATTGGATGCGTGAGTGCCATGTCCGACCTGATCAATTCAACCAGTGTCGCATTACGTCGGCGAAAGTGATCGACCCAGACCGACGTATCGACGAGCACGCTCACTTCACAAACTCCGCGCGCCGGCGCGGAATGTCTTTCATCTTGGGCGACGTGCCGCCGAGGGCGGCCAGGCGCTTGCCGGCTTGAACACGTACGAACGTCTTGATCGCCTCTCGGAACAAGTCGGCCTTCTCCATCTCGGGGTCGGCAAGCTCCAGCGCCTTTGCGTATAACTCGTCGTCGATGGTGACTGTAGTTCTCATCGCATCCTCGCATCTATATTGATGACATTTTGCATCAATATAAGCATCTCAACAAGCCAAATCAGACACGGGTTCGACCGATCGCCCTGATGAGATCGAGGCGGGCGCGGGCCGATTCATCAATCGAGCGCCCCCAACCCACGACTGATCTGATCAGCCACATCGAGCAGTTGCGGCAAAAAGCTGCTCAACAGCTCCTTGCGGCTGTGGCGCGCGCTGTTCACGCTCAGCGTCACCGCCGCCACGATCGCGCCGGCGCTGTCCTTCACCGGCACGGCCAGGCCGGTCACGCCCAGTTCCAGTTCTTCTGCGGCCAGCGCCCAGCCGTTGCGGCGCGCCTTGTCGACCGCGGCGCGCAGTTCATCGGCCTCGCAGCGGGTGTGGCGAGTGAAGCGCTCGAACGGGGCCTGCGACAGCAAGGCCTCCAAGGCGGCTGGCTCCAGGCTGCCCAGCAGCACATGCCCGGTCGAAGTCGCATGCACCGGCAGGCGCTCGCCGATTCCCAGGCTGCGCCGCAAAGGGCTGCGCAGCTCCGGCCGCGCGATGTAGACGATCTCGTTGCCTTCCAGCACCGATACGGCGCACAGCTCGCCGGTACGACGCACGAATTCGTCGATGGCCGGCCGCGCCAGCTCGCGCAGCGATAGCGACGACAGGTAGGCAAAGCCCAGTTCGAGCACCTTGGGCATCAGCTCGAAGCGCTGCCCGCTGGTGCGTGCATAACCGAGCGTCACCAGCGTATGCAGCAGGCGGCGCGCGCCTGCCCGCGTAAGCCGGGCGCGCTGCGCCACCTCGCTGATCGTCAGCGCTCCCTGGCTCTGGCCGAACGCCTTGATCACCGCCAGCCCGCGGGCAAACGCCTCCACGAACTCGTCGCTGCCTTTGGGCAGACCGCTGTCGCGCAAGCCCGATTCCTGCGGCGGCGCCGTCCTGTGTTCATGCTGCATCAGTTTCTCCGCTGCCGGCCGCACGTTGACCCCGGCCGGGCATGCATGTTAATTTGCCGGCGATCTGTTCGATAGTCGATCATATGTTCGACCATAGAACAAAATGAGGAGACCCCAGCCATGCTCGACATTACCCCGATCACCCCCGACTTCGTCGCCGAAGTACGTGGTCTCGATCTTCGGCAAGCGCTGCCGGCGTCGCTGTTCGCCGAGGTCGAAGCGGCGCTGAACCGCTACGCCGTGCTGGTCCTGCCTGGTCAGGCAGTGAACGAAGCGCAGCAGCTCGCATTCGCCCGCTGCTTCGGTCCGCTCGAGGTCTCGCTGGGCCCGTCGCTGTACAACGCCGGCCGGCCGCGCCGGCTCGATGACGCCGGCCTGTCCGACATCTCCAATCTCGACGAAACCGGCGACTTGCTCGGCAAGCAGGACTTGCGGCGGCTGATCAACCTCAGCAATCAGCTCTGGCACACCGACAGCTCGTTCAAACGCACGCCGGCGAGCGTCTCGATCCTTTCGGCGCAGGAAGTGGTGCGCGAAGGCGGCGAAACCGAGTTCGCCGACATGCGCGCCGCCTGGGATGCACTGCCGCCGCAGCAGCAGGCGCGGCTGGAAGAGCTGGTCGCCGAGCACGACTACTTTCACTCGCGGGCGCTGACCGGGTTCGATGCGATATCGGTTCCCGACGAATGGAAACAGCGGATGCCGCCGGTGCCGCAGAAGCTGGTGCGCGTGCACCCGGGATCAGGGCGCAAGTCGCTGTATCTGGCCTCGCACATCAAGCGGCTTTATGGCCTGGACGATGCGGCCAGCCGCGCGCTGCTCGATGAGCTGATGAGTTTCGCCACGCTGCCGCGCTTCGTCCACCAGCATCATTGGCACGTTGACGACGTCGTGATCTGGGACAACCGCTGCACCATGCACCGGGGCCGCCCGTTCGACGAATCGCAGCGCCGCGCCATGCGCCGCGCCACCGTGATGGACAGCGCACCGACTGTGCCGGAGAACTGGCGCGCGCCGGCGGCAAGCAGCCATACCCGCGCAGCGCAAGACGCCTGACCCCAATCCCAAGAACCAGGAGAGAGACAAGCCATGAAGAAATCACGCATGACCGCGTTCGCGCTGCTGCTGTGCGCGACACTCGTCGGTAGCGCCAGCGCGCAGACCGATTATCCGAACAAACCGATCCGCATGATCGTTCCTTTCGGCGCCGGCGCCGGCGTCGACACGCTGGCACGCGGCGTCGCCAAAGGCCTCTCCGAACGCTTCGGGCAGCCGGTGGTCATCGACAACCGCCCTGGCGCCGGCGGCAACATCGGCACCGAGGCAGCGGCCAAGGCCGACCCCGACGGCTACACGCTGGTGATGGGCAGCAACGGCCCGTTCGCGGCCAATGTAAGTCTGTATTCGAAGCTGCCCTTCGATCCGCTCACCGATCTGACGCCAGTGATCCTGATGGGTCGACTGCCGATGATCCTGGTCGGCAGCAAGTCGGCGCCGGCCAATTCGGTGCAGGAAGTGATCGCAGCGGCGAAGGCGCGCCCCGGCGCGGTGAATTTCGGCGCCAGCAACACCACCGCTCGCGTATGGGTCGAGCTGCTCAAGAGCATGGGCGGCGTCGACGTGCCTACCGTTCTCTACAAGAACGTCGGCGCAATGATGACCGACCTGATGAGCGGGCAGATCCAGTTCGCATTCGAGAACGTCGGCCCTTCGATGCCGCTGATCAAAGGCGACAAGATCAAGGCCATCGCCGTGACCAGCCCCAAGCGCGCCGGCTTCGCGCCCGAGATTCCGACCTTGGCCGAAGCGGGTCTGACGCGCCACGAACTGGTGGTCTGGCTGGCACTGTTCGCTCCCAAGAACACCCCTGCCGCGATCGTGTCCAAGCTCAACAGCGAAATCAACCGGATGATCACGGAATCGGCTGAACTGAAGCAGCTCGCGCTGTCGATCGGCATCGACCTGGCCGGCGGCACGCCGCAGCAGCTCGGCCAATACCATGCCGCGGAAGTGCGCAACTGGCGCTCGCTGGTCGAGATGACCAATATCCGCCTTGAATGAGCGAGACGATAGAGACGCCTCTTACGGCAGCGTAGCCTCGGCCTGCCGGCAGTCGATGCCGGCGCTGGCCGATGCTGCGCGGCGTCAGCGAATCAGGCCGCCCGCCAGACTCGCGTACAAATCATGCTCTTCAGCGTGCTCGATGCGCACTCGCAGCAGCGTGCCGGGTGAGGCCACGGCCGCCTGCTCACGCCCGGCTAGCGTCACATAAACCGAGCCGTCGATCTCCGGTGCATCCCCCGGTGAGCGGGCCACCGCGCGCCATAGATCCTGCTCCGGATCGTGCTCGATGGCGTCGACCAGCACCTCGGTATCACGACCGACCCAGCGCCGCAGCCGCCGTTCGCTGATTTCCTGCTGCACTTCCATGAAGCGCATGCGCCGCTCTTCGCGCACCTCGTCGGGCAAGGCACCCGGCAACTGATTGGCCTCGGCGCCGTCGACCGGCGAATAGGCGAAACAGCCGACGCGATCGAGTTCAGCCTCGCGCAGGAAGTCGAGCATGTGTTCGAACTCGGCCTCGGTTTCGCCGGGAAAGCCGGCGATGAAGGTGCTGCGAATGGTCAAATCCGGACAGATCGCGCGCCAGGCGCGGATGCGCTCGATGTTCTTCTCGCCCGAAGCCGGCCGCTTCATCAGCTTCAAAATGCGCGGATGCGAGTGCTGGAACGGCACGTCGAGATACGGCAGCACCTTGCCCTCGGCCATCAACGGCAGCACTTCGTCGACGTGCGGATACGGATACACGTAATGCAAGCGCACCCACACGCCCAGCTTGGCCAGCTCGCCCACCAGTTCGGTCATGCGCGTGCGCACCGGCCGGCCGTCGACGAAGCCGGTGCGGTAGCGGATGTCGACGCCATAGGCGCTGGTATCTTGCGAAATCACCAGCAGTTCCTTCACGCCCGACTTGACCAGCGCCTCGGCCTCGCGCAACACGTCGCCGATCGGCCGGCTGACCAGGTCGCCGCGCATCGCCGGGATGATGCAGAAGCTGCACCGATGGTTGCAGCCTTCGGAAATCTTCAGGTAGGCGTAGTGCTTTGGCGTGAGCTTGACGCCAGCCGCCGGCACCAGATCGGTGAACGGGTCATGCGGCTTGGGCAGGTGCATATGCACGTGCTGCATCACCTCTTCGGTGGCATGCGGGCCAGTCACCGCCAGCACCTTCGGGTGCACCTCGGCAACCAGATTGCCGCCGTCGGCGCCATTGCGTGCGCCCAGACAGCCGGTGACGATCACCTTGCCGTTTTCAGCCAAGGCCTCGCCGATCGCGTCCAGCGACTCCTGCACGGCGTCGTCGATGAAACCGCAGGTATTGACGATAACCAGGTCGGAACCGCCATAGTCGCCGGCGATGTCATAGCCCTCGGCGCGCAACTGCGTCAGGATGCGCTCGGAATCGACCAGTGCCTTCGGGCAGCCCAGCGACACGAAGCCGACCTTCGGCACCGCCTTGCGCCGGCCCTTGCCCGCCGGGCGCGCCGAACGCTGCCGGGCCGGCCGGCCGGCCGCCGGCATCTCGACCGTGCTCGCCTCGGCCCCGCCCTGGGCGTCGGCCACCACGCCAGCCTGCGCTCGCGCAGCAGCACCAGCATGGTCAGCGGCCTGCCCCGGCGCGTCCTCCTGCCCTCGGCGGGGCCGGCGCGCCTGCTTCTCGACGATCGACATCGACATACTTCCTGACACGAAAAAACAAAAACGCCGCTGGTTTAAGCGGCGTCGAACCAACCGAGTATTTTAGCCTGCGGCGCTATTTCTTGTCGGCGCCGCCCGCCGTACCGCCCCCCGGCGGCTGCCCGCCCGCGAACGGGAAATTATGGAACATGTTGCGCGTCTGCGCCTGCATCTGTTCCTGCATCTGCACGAACAGGTTCTTGCTCTGCTCGATGTAGTTGCCCATCATCGTCTGGATCATCGGCGTCTGCACCGACATGAACTGCGCCCACATCTCGGGGTTCGGCATGCCCTTGGCATCGTAGAAACCCTTCGACTGCTCTTGCAGCTTGTTCTGGATCTCGACGAAGGCCTGCATGGTCTTTTCCAGATACGTACCCATCATGCCCTGCATCGCATGACCGTAGAAGCGGATGATCTGCGCCAGCATCGCCGACGAGAACAGCGGCGCGCCGCCGGCCTCCTCTTCCAGAATGATCTGCAACAGGATCTGGCGCGTCAGGTCTTCCATCGACTTGGCGTCGACGACCTTGAAATCCTCGTTGTCGAGCACCAGCAACTTGATGTCGGCCAATGTGATGTAAGCGCTCGTCTGCGTATCGTACAGGCGTCGATTCGGATACTTCTTTATCAATCTAGTGGCATTGGCCATTGAGGTCTCCGCTTCCGTATCTGGCGTACGCCCCGCAAGCGGGGCGCGGCATGTTGCCCGCGGCGGCCGTCGTGCGCCGCCGCGGCACGGCGCCTCATCCCATGTGCAGACCGCCGTTGCACGAGAAATCAGCGCCGGTGGTGAAGCCGGCATCCTCGCCGGTCAGCCAGCCGACGATCGAGCCGATCTCCTCGGCCTTGCCGAGCCGGCGCACCGGGATCGTCTGGATGATCTTTTCGCGCACGTCTTCGCGCACGGCCATCACCATGTCGGTGCCGATGTAGCCCGGCGACACCGTGTTCACCGTGACGCCCTTGCTGGCCACTTCCTGCGCCAGCGCCATCGTGAAGCCGTGCATGCCGGCCTTGGCGGCCGAGTAGTTGGTCTGACCGAACTGGCCCTTCTCGCCGTTGACCGAGGAAATGTTGATGATGCGGCCCCAGCCGCGATCGAGCATGCCGTCGATCACCTGTTTGGTGACGTTGAACAGCGAATTCAGGTTGGTATCGATGACGGCGCGCCAGTCGTCCAGCGACATCTTGCGGAACACGCCGTCGCGCGTGATGCCGGCGTTGTTGACCAGGATGTCGATCTGCCCGATCTCGGCCTTGACGCGGTCGAAGGCGGACCTGGTCGACTCCCAGTCGGCCACGTTGCCCACAGAGGTATGGAAGTGGTAGCCGCCCGATTTCTGTTCGGCGATCCACTTGGCGTGGTCGCGCGTCGGCCCGCAACCAGCGATCACCACATACCCGAGATCATGGAACCGCCGGCAGATCGCCGTGCCGATGCCCCCCATTCCGCCGGTGACGTACGCGATTCGTTTGCTCATGACGATCTTCCTCTTTGCTCGCTTGGTGCTGAGATGGCCGGCTGACCGCTCCGGCTCTAGTTGGCGCCGGCCGCTGCGCGGCAGGCCGACCCATCACGGGTGCAATCGGCGTGGCGACGATCACGCATGAGCCTATTGCGCCCGTTGTTTCACGTAACTACCCGGCGCAGGCTCGATCGGGCGCAGCCGCGCATTGCCCGGCTGCGCCGGCGCGGGGCGCAACTCGCCGCGATAGGCCGACAGCCATTCGACCCAGTCGGGCCACCAGCTTCCCTGGTGCTCAACGGCGCCGGCCAGCCAGTCGTCGGCCGAGGCCGGCAGTTGCTCATTGATCCAGTGGCTGCGCCGTTTCTTGGCCGGCGGGTTGATGACGCCGGCGATGTGGCCCGATGCGCCCAGCACGAAGCGCAGCGGCCCGCTCAGCAGCCGCGTCGATTCGAAGCCACCGCGCCACGGCACGATGTGGTCTTCGCGCGAGGCATAGACGTAGGTCGGCACGCCGATCGCGCCCAGATCGACCGGCTGGCCGCAGCAGCGCAGCCGGCCCGGAATGCGCAGCTCGTTCTGCAGATAGGTGTGCCGCAGATACCAGCAATACATCGGCCCCGGCAGATTGGTGCCGTCGCCGTTCCAGTACAGCAGGTCGAAGGCCGGCGGCGGTTCGCCCTTCAGGTAGTTGCTGACGACGTAGTTCCAGACCAGGTCGTTGGGCCGCAGGAAGTTGAAGGTGGTGGCCAGCTCGCGACCCGCCATCAGGCCGCCGTGGCCGATGGTGGCTTCGCGGTAAGCCACGAAGGCTTCGTCGACGAACAGGCCGATGACGCCGGGATCGGAGAAGTCGAGGAAGGTCGTCAACAGCGTCATCGACTCGATCCAGCGATCGCCGCGCGCCGCCAGCACCGCTGCCGCGGCACCCAGCAGCGTGCCGCCGACGCAGAAGCCGAGCACGTTGATGCGCTCTTGTTGCGTGATCTCGCGCGCCACACGCATCGCTTCGATGACGCCGTGCTCGAGGTAGTCGTCCCAGGTCAGTTGCCCCTGCTCCGGCCCGACGTTGCGCCACGACAGCATGAATACCGTGTGGCCTTGGGCCACCGCATGCGCCACCAGCGAGTTGTCGGGTTGCAGGTCGAGGATGTAGAACTTGTTGATGCAGGGCGGCACCATCAGCAAGGGCCGGCTGCCGACTAGCGGCGTGCTCGGCGCATACTGAACGATCTGGATCAGGTCGTTCTGGAACACCACCGAACCCGGCGTGGTGGCGACATTGCGCCCGACTTCGAAAGCCGCGTCGTCGGTGTGCGAGATGCGGCCCTTGCGCAGATCGCCCAGCAGGTTGTGGATGCCCTGCTGCAGACTCTTGCCCTGCGTTTCGATCAGCCGCCGCTGCGCCTCTGGGTTGGTCAGCAGGAAGTTGGCCGGCGACATGGCATCGATCCATTGATCGACGGCGAAGCGCACGCGTTCACGGGCCTTGGTATCGCCATCGACCGAATCGGCCAGGCGCTTCATGAACTCGGCGTTCAACAGGTACAGGCCGGCGGTCCACGCATAGGGCCCCTGGCGCCAGGCATCATCGGCAAAGCGGCGATCCTGCGGCGCGGAGGGTTCGTTGGCGCCCAGCAATTCGCTGACGCGGCGCAGATAGTCGGCATGCAGCTCGGCCAGGCGCCGCGGATCGATGTGGATCGCCGGCGGCGTCATTGCCTGTGCTGCCTGCTCGGCCGGCGACGGACCCGCGGCCGCTTGCGCAGCGCCCGCTTGGGCGGCCCTGCTATCGGCCTGCCCGCCGACGGTGCTGCCGTTGCGCCGGGACGAAGCGCTGCGCTTGCGCGGCGTTTTATCAGACGATTGTGCTGCGCCGGCAGGCTTTTTTTTCTGTTGCCGCGCTGCGGCCGTAGATTTACTTCGTGCCGCAACCGGCATTGTTCTCTCCGCACTCATCCCGCAAGTATGTTTCGATCATTCTGCACTGCGAGCTTTTTTTGTCAACGCAACTATCATGCGGCATCAAAGTACATGAACTCATTGCGACTGTCGCCGCACGCAGCATCGGTCGTCCAGAAGGGTAATCCCGATGTATATCGTCGCCATTGGGTGGATCTACGTCGTTCTATTGATGTCCCTGACCGAAACTTCATTCGGCGCCGGACTCGCGACCTTCGTGTTCTACGGCCTGCTGCCGCTGAGCGTGCTGGGCTATCTGATGGACGGGCCGGGCCGCCGGCGGCGGCGCGCGCGAGCGGCGCAGACGGGGCAGGCGCCGATGCAGGAACAGGATCGAACGCCGCTGCAAGATCCTGCATCCTCAGCGC
>JAFKGG010000054.1 GCA_017307915.1 Burkholderiales bacterium
CCGGCAACGAAGGGCGCGGCTACGTGCTGCGGCGGATCATCCGGCGCGCCCTGCGCCATGGCTACAAGCTGGGTCGCACGCAGCCGTTCTTCTACCGGCTGGTGGCCGATCTGGATGCCGTGATGGGCCAGGCCTATCCCGAGCTCACCGCCGCCCGCGAGCGCGTCGCGCAGGTGCTCAAGCAGGAAGAAGAACGCTTCGGCGAGACGCTGGAGCACGGCATGGTGATCCTGGAGCAGGCCCTGGCCGGCGGCGCCAAGCAGCTCGACGGCGAAACGGCGTTCAAGCTGTATGACACCTATGGCTTTCCGCTGGACCTGACCGCCGACGTCTGTCGCGAGCGCGGCATCGGTGTCGACGAGGCCGGCTTCGACGCCGCCATGGAACGCCAGCGCGAGCAGGCGCGTGCCGCCGGCAAATTCAAGATGGCCGCGGGCCTGGAATACGCCGGCGTCAACACCGAATTCAAGGGCTACGAACAGCTCGCGCTCGATGATGCGCACGTCGTGGCGCTGTATGCCGACGGCGTGTCGGTGCCGGCGCTGCAGGCCGGCCAACCCGGCGTAGTGGTGCTCGATCGCACGCCGTTCTACGCCGAGTCGGGCGGGCAGGTGGGCGACGCCGGCCGCATCGCTTCGGCCGCCGGGGCGGTGTTCGAGGTCAACGACACGCAAAAGGTGCAGGCCGACGTGTTCGGCCATCACGGCGAGCTGCGCGAAGGCGTGCTGCGCGTGGGCGATACGGTAACGGCCAGCGTCGACGGCGAGCGCCGTGCGCGCACCGTGCGCAACCATTCCGCCACCCACCTGATGCACAAGGCGCTGCGCGAGGTGCTGGGCGCGCACGTGCAGCAGAAGGGCTCGCTGGTCGATCCCGCCAAGACGCGTTTCGATTTTTCGCACAACGCGCCGCTGACGGCCGACGAGATCCGCCGCGTCGAAGAGATCGTCAACCACGAGATCCTGGCCAACCCGGCCACGCAGGCGCAATTGATGGGCTTCGACGATGCCGTCAAGGGCGGCGCGATGGCGCTGTTCGGCGAAAAATACGGCGACACGGTGCGCGTGCTCGACATCGGCTCGTCGCGCGAGCTGTGCGGTGGCACGCACGTGGCGCGTACCGGCGACATCGGCTTGTTCAAGATCGTTGCCGAAAGCGGCGTGGCCGCCGGCGTGCGGCGCGTCGAGGCGATCACCGGCGACAACGCCGTGGCCTGGGTGCAGGATCTGAACGCACGGCTGAATTCGGCGGCCGGCCTGTTGAAGGCGCCGGCCAACGAACTCGACGCCAAGATCGGCCAGTTGCTCGACCACAGCAAGGCGCTCGAAAAAGAACTGGCCCGGCTGAAATCGAAGCTGGCCGCCTCGCAGGGCGACGACCTGGCCGCGCAGGCGGTCGAGGTCAACGGCGTGAAGGTGCTGGCGGCCGCGCTCGAAGGCGCCGACGTCAAGACGCTGCGCGAAACCGTCGACAAGCTGAAGGACAAGCTGAAATCGGCGGCGATCGTGCTGGCCGCCGTCGATGGCGCCAAGGTCAGCCTGA
Organism: Burkholderiales bacterium; assembly: GCA_017307915.1. Classification (GTDB taxonomy): domain Bacteria; phylum Pseudomonadota; class Gammaproteobacteria; order Burkholderiales; family Burkholderiaceae_E; genus Zeimonas. The sequence goes on from JAFKGG010000054.1 coordinate 1,543, forward strand.
TCGCCGGCGTCACCAGCGATGCCAACGGCCGCGTCAAGGCCGGCGAACTGGTCAACTTCGTCGCGCAGCAGGTCGGCGGCAAGGGCGGCGGGCGACCCGACATGGCGCAGGCCGGCGGCACCGAACCGGCCAAACTGCCGGCCGCGCTGGCCGGCGTGGCGGGCTGGGTACGCGAGCGCGTCTGAGCTTGAGCGTCATTCAACGGGGCTTTTTCATCCGACAGGATTTTCCCTTGGCCGATCGCTCGACGCCCGCCGCCGCGCGGGCGTCGTACCTGCCATGCGCACGCTGATCGCGTTCACGATCGTCAACCACGTTGCGTTCATCGGCAGCCGCATCGCGGTGCCGCTGGCCGCGTTGCAGATGGGGGCCTCGCCGTTCGCCATCGGCCTGCTGCTGTCGTTCTACGGCTTGCTGCCGATGTTCCTGTCGGTGGCCAGCGGGCGCTGGATCGATCGCGTCGGCATGCGCACGCCGATGATCTACGGCAGCTCGCTGCTGATCTTCGGCGTGGCCGTGCCCTGCCTGATCTGGGACATCGGCGCGCTATATCTGTCCACCGTGACCATCGGCCTGGGCTTCATGTCCTTTCAGCTGGCGATACAGAAGGCCGCCGGCATCATCGGTGGAGCGCAGGCGCGCAAGGACAACTTCGCGCTGCTGGCGCTGGGCTTTGCGGTGTCGGGGTTGATCGGGCCGACGCTGACCGGCGTCTTGATCGACGCCACCGGCTACCGCATCGCGTTCGGCTTGCTGGCGCTGGCGCCGCTGGGCGTGGTGATTGCGCTGCACCGCTTCCCATTCGCCGACCGGCTGCCGCACGTGCCGCCGCCGCAGCCCGCCGACGACGCGCCGCCGACGCGCGTGCTCGACCTGTTGCGCACGCCCGAGCTCAAGCGCCTGTACGTGGCTGTGGCGCTGCTGTCGTCGTCGTGGGATGTGCACCAGTTTCTGGTGCCGCTGTACGGCGCCAAGATCGGCCTGTCGGCTTCCAAGATCGGCATGGTGCTGAGCGCGTTCTCGCTGGCCACCTTCATCGTGCGCGCGGCCTTGCCGTGGGTGACGCGCCACGTGTCGGAATGGCCCTTGATTCTGGCGGCGATGGCCTCTGCGGCCTTCGTCTACGTGCTGTATCCGTTCTTTGCGTCGCTGCCGATGATGATTGCGCTGTCGTTCCTGCTCGGCCTGGGCCTGGGCGTGTCGCAGCCGATGGTCATGGCGCTGCTGCATCATGCCTCGCCGCACGATCGCATCGGCGAGGCAGTCGGCCTGCGGCTGACGCTGGTCAACGGCACGCAGACCTTTCTGCCGATGACCTTCGGTGCATTCGGCGGCGCCTTCGGCATCGGTTCGATGTTCTGGGGCCTGTCGGCGCTGCTGGCCGGCGGCGTGTGGTATGCCGGCCGTTGGCTGCGCGCCGAAGGGCGCCTGAGCCGCGCGGCCTTGCGGCCGCATTCGAGCACGCCGCCGCCCGACGACGAACCGCGTGCTTGAAAACAAGATCGAAAGATTGTCGAACATGAGCCAGCCCGTCTCGCCGCCGACCTCGGTCGCCGATCTGTTCTTCACTTTCACGCGTCTGGCGCTGCATGGCTTCGGCGGCGTGCTGCCTTGGGCGCAGCGTGTGGTGGTTGAAGAGCGCCGCTGGCTCACGTATGAAGAATTCGTCGAGATGCTCGCTTTCGCGCAATTGCTGCCCGGCCCCAATGTCTGCAATCTGGCGATGATGATCGGCGACCGTTATTTCGGTTGGCGCGGCTCGGTTGCGTCCTTGGCCGGCATGCTGGTGTTTCCGGCATTGCTGGTGCTGACGCTGGCGCTGGTGCACCATCAGTTCGCACAGATTCCGTGGGTGCAGCGCGCCGTCGCCGGCATGGCCGCCGTGGCCGCCGGGCTCTTGATCGCCACTGGCGTGAAGCTCGCTTACTCGCTGGCCAGCCGCTGGCGCTGGCTGGGCTTCGGCGTGGCGGCGTTCGCCGGCGTTGCCGTCATGCGCTGGCCGCTGCTGTGGGTGCTGGCTGCGCTGGCGCCGCTGGCGGTGGGGCTGGCATGGCACACCGAAGGCCGCGCGGCGGTGAACGGCGAAGAAGGGGCAGGCCGATGAGCGCGCTCGACATGCTGGCCATGTTCGGCCACTTCGCGATGCTGTCGGTGCTCTCGGTCGGCGGTGCGCTGGCGGCATCGCCCGAAATGCACCGCTACCTGGTCGAGCAGCAGGGCTGGATCTCGCATATCGATTTCGTCGATTCGATCGCGCTGGCGCAGGCCGCGCCGGGGCCGAACATTCTGTTCGTGACGCTGATCGGCTGGCACGCAGCCGGGCCGCTGGGCGCCGTGGCCGCCACCGTCGGCATCCTGCTGCCGTCGAGCCTGATCTGCTACTTCGGCAATCGCTGGCGCAGCGCCAACAATGACGCTCGGCTGGTGCGCGCCATCCGCCGCGGCCTGTCGCCGATCGCGATCGGGCTCAC
>JAFKGG010000416.1 GCA_017307915.1 Burkholderiales bacterium
AGCCCACCTTCAGCGGGCCTTGGGCCGAGGCCCGCCCGGGCGCCAAGGCGGCGCCGGCGCCGCCGGCGATCAGTTGCAACACGCTTCTGCGCGAAGACATCGAGGACTCCTTCATGCAATGGGTGCGAACGAAGACAGCGGATGATCAGGTATCGGGTTTGAAAGCTTGCCCGAGCGAGGCCGGCGAGTTCAAGCGAATCATGCGCCGGTTGCTGGAAATCAGCACCAGCACGACGATGGTAGCCAGATACGGCAAGGCGGTGAGCAATTGCGTCGGTACCTCGATCTGCGCGCCCGAACCCTGCACGAACAGCTGCGCCACCATCACACCGCCGAACAGATAGGCGCCCAGCATCACGCGCCACGGCCGCCAGGTGGCAAATACCACCAGCGCCAGCGCGATCCAGCCACGGCCGGCGATCATGCCCTCGGCCCACAGCGGCGTATAGAACACCGACAGGAACGCGCCGCCGGCACCGGCCAGCGCGCCGCCGAACAGCGTCGCCGCATAGCGGATGCGGATCACCGGATAGCCCAGCGCATGCGCCGCCGCCGGCGATTCGCCGATCGCGCGCAACGCCAGCCCGGCACGGCTCTTGTGCAAAAACCACAGCACGCCTGCCAACAGCAGCCATGACGCATAGATCGGCCATTGATGCGTGAACAGCGCCGGGCCCAGGCCAGGCAACTCGGCCAGCCCGGGCAAAGGCCAGGCCGGCGCGGCCGGCAGCGATATCGACTCGTAGGACTTGCCCACGAACGCCGACAGGCCGACACCGAAGATCGCCAGCGCCAGCCCGCAGGCCACCTGGTTGGCCATCAGCGTGAGCACCAGGAACGCGAAGATCAGCGATACCGCCATGCCGGCCAGCAGCCCCGCGCCCATGGCCAGCGCGCTGCTGCCCAGGTGATGTGCAGCGGCAAAGCCGGCAACTGCGCCCACGGCCATCATGCCTTCTGCGCCCAGGTTGAGCACGCCGGCGCGCTCGGCGATCAGCTCGCCCAGTGCAACGATGACCAGCGGCGTGCCGGCGACGATGGTGGCGGCGACGATCGCGATCAGCAGCGATTCCATCTATGCGATCCGTGCAGCGCCGGCCCAGCGCAGGCGATAGCGGACGAACACGTCGGCGCCGAGCAGGAAGAACAGCAGCATGCCCTGGAACACCTTGGCGATCGACGCCGGCAACGCCAGATATTGCTGCGCCTGTTCGCCGCCGATGTACAGCAGCGCCATCAGCAGGCTGGCGAAGAAGATGCCCAGCGGCTGCAAGCGGCCGACGAAGGCGACGATGATGGCGGCAAAGCCATAGTCGTTGGACACATGCTCGGTCAGTTGCCCCATCGGGCCGGCCACTTCGCTCATGCCGGCCAGGCCGGCCGCGATACCGCCGGCCAGCAGTCCGCACCAGACGCTGCGCTCGGCCGAAAAGCCCGCGTAGCGCGCCGCCGCCGGCGCCTGGCCCGACACCGCCAGGCGATAGCCGGCAGCGCTGCGGTTGATGAACACCCAGGCCACGATCAGCACGGCAATCGCCAGCGCGAAGGCTGCGTTCAGCCGCGTCTCGTCCAGCAGCAGCGGCAGCAGCGCCACGTCGTCGAACATCCGCGTCTGCGGAAAGTTGAAACCCTCGGGGTCTTTCCACGGACCGTGCACCAGCCATGACACCAGCAGCTCGGCAACGTAGACCAGCATCAGCGACACCAGGATCTCATTGGCGTTGAAGCGCGTGCGCAGCCAGGCCGGAATCGCTGCCCACACGGCGCCGCCCAGCGCGCCGGCGATCAGCATCAGCGGCAAGGTGAACACGCCGCCGTGCTCGTGCAAGGCCAGTGCCGTGCCGGTGGCGAAAATCGCGCCGACGATGAACTGCCCTTCGGCGCCGATGTTCCAGACGTTGGCGCGAAAGCCGATCGACAAGCCGGCGGCGATCAGCATCAAGGGCGTGGCCTTCAGCAGCAACTCAGCCAGCGCATAGCGATCGCGCAGCGGGTTGATGAAGAACACCGTGAAGGCTTCCAGCGGCTCTTTGCCGAGCAGGCCGAACAGCAGCAGGCCGCCCGCCACCGTGCACAGCGCCGCCAGCAGCGGGGCGCACCAGCGCATCGCTGCCGAGGCCTCGGCGCGCGGCTCAAGGCGCAGCATGCGGCGAGGCTCCGTTGTGGCGAGACCGGACCGCCCGAGCTTGTGAGGTCTGGGCCATTTCGGCCTGCGCCGCCTCGCCCGGCGGCCACAGGCCGCTCATCCAGGTGCCGATCTCCTCCAGGCTGGTCTGCGCCAAGGGCCGCAATGGCGACAGCCGGCCGCCGGCCAGCACGGCGATGCGGTCGCAGATCTCGAACAGCTCATCGAGCTCTTCGGAAACCACCAGCACCGCCGCACCGGCATTGCGCAGATCGATCAGCGACTGTCGAATGAATGCGGCCGCACCCACGTCGACGCCCCAGGTCGGCTGCGCAGCCACCAGCAGCGCCGGCCGCTGCATCAGCTCGCGGCCGACGATGAATTTCTGCAGATTGCCGCCCGACAGCGAACGCGCGCTGGCCTGCGGGCCCGGCGCCTTCACCGCGAAACGTTCGATGCAGGCAGCGGCAAAGCGCGCCATCGCCCCGCGATCGAGCAGGCCGTGCCGCACCAGGCCATGCCGGTGCGCGGTGAGCAGCGCGTTCTCGGCCAGACTCATGTCAGGCACCGCGCCGCGGCCCAGCCGTTCTTCGGGCACGAAGCACAGGCCCAGCGCGCGCCGCTGCGCGGCGCCCAGTTGGCCGACGTCGAGGCCGGCCATCGACACGGCAGCGGCATCGTCCAGCGTCTGTTCGCCCGAAATGGCACGCAGCAGTTCCTGCTGGCCATTGCCCGAGACGCCGGCGATGCCGACGATCTCACCGCCGAACACTTCCAGCGATACCGACTGCAGATCGACGCCGAACGGCTCGTCGCTGGGCAAGGACAGATCGCGCACCCGCAGTTGCGCCGGCGTCTGCGGCTGCGACGGGCCGTGCACGCAGACCGGCAGATCGCGGCCGATCATCATCCGCGCCATCGATGCCGGCGTTTCCTGCGCCGGCACGCAGCGGCCGCTGACGCGCCCGTCGCGCAGCACGGTGGCCACGTCGCACAGCGCCTGGATCTCGTCGAGCTTATGGCTGATGTACAGGATGCTGCAGCCTTCGGCAGCCAACTGGCGCAAGGTCTCGAACAGCCGCTGCACGGCCTGCGGCGTGAGCACCGACGTCGGCTCGTCCATGATCAGCAGCTTGGGTTGCTGCAGCAGGCAGCGCACGATCTCGACGCGCTGGCGTTCGCCGACCGACAAGGCGTGCACCAATCGATGCGGCTGCACCGGCAAGCCATAGCGCGCCGACACTTGTTCGATGTTGCGCGCCAGCGCATCCAGATCGTGGCGGCCGTCGAGCCCCAAGGCCACGTTCTCGACCACGCTCAGCGTCTCGAACAGCGAGAAATGCTGGAACACCATGCCGATACCGAGCCGGCGCGCCTGCGCCGGCGAATCGATGCGCAGCGGCTGGCCGTGCCAGCGCAGTTCGCCTTCGGTGGGTTGCGTGACGCCGTAGATGATCTTCATCAGCGTCGACTTGCCGGCACCGTTTTCGCCGAGCACGGCGTGGATCTGGCCGGGCAGCACGTCGAGGTCGATGCCGTCGTTGGCCACCACGCTGGGGTAGACCTTGCGGATAGCGCGCAGCGAAAGACGCGGCGGGACATCGCGCTCAGGCGATGCCGGCTGCGCTGCACCGCCCGTTCTTGCCATGGCCGTTCAGGCGCCGGCAGCCGGCCGCGCCAAACCCTTGGGCAGCGGAAATGTCATGTGTTCTTCGACACCGGGCAAGGCGCGCACGCGCTCGACGCCCAGTTCGCGCAAGCGTGCCAGCAGGTCTTCGACCAGCCGCTCGGGCGCCGACGCGCCGGCGGTGACGCCGATGCTGCGCTTGCCGACCAGCCAGGCAGGATCGAGCTCGGCGGCCGAGCCGATCATGCGCGCCTCGCGGCCCATCTTCTCGGCCACTTCGCGCAGACGGTTGCTGTTGGAACTGGTGGGCGAGCCGATCACCAGCACCAGATCGCATTGCGGCGCCATGAATTTCACCGCATCCTGCCGGTTCTGCGTGGCGTAGCAGATGTCCTGCTTCTTGGGTTCGGCGATCGCCGGAAAGCGCGCCTTCAGCGCAGCGATGACGTCGCGGCAATCGTCGACCGACAAGGTGGTCTGCGTGACGAAGGCCAACTGCTGCGGATCGGTTACGTCGAGGCGAGCCACGTCGGCTGCCGATTCCACCAGATGGATGCCGTCGCCCACCTGCCCCATCGTGCCTTCGACCTCGGGGTGGCCGGCATGGCCGATCATGATCACTTCGCGGCCTTCGCGGCGCATCTTGGCCACCTCGACGTGCACCTTGGTGACCAGCGGGCAGGTGGCGTCGAACACGCGCAGCTCGCGCTGTCCGGCCTCGTCGCGCACGGCGCGCGACACGCCGTGCGCCGAGAAAATCACCACGGCGCCGTCGGGCACCTCGTCGAGCTCGTCGACGAACACCGCCCCTTTGTCGCGCAGCGCGCCGACGACGTGCTCGTTGTGCACGATCTCGTGACGGACATAGACCGGACGGCCGAAGGTCTCGAGCGCCCGTTCGACGATCTCGATCGCACGGTCTACGCCGGCACAGAAGCCGCGCGGCTGGGCAAGGAGAGCTTCCATCGCGGTGGCGCCTATAGGATGCCCAGGATCTGGACTTCGAAACGGATCCGCCGGCCGGCCAGCGGGTGGTTGAAATCGAACAGCGCGTAACGCTCGGTGAGTTCCTTCAGCACGCCGGCGTAGCGCCCGCCGTCGGGGGCCGGGAAATCGACCACGTCGCCCGGCTGATAGGCGCCGTCGGCGTCGGCATCGACATTGGCGTCGAACACCGCGCGCGACAGTTTTTGCACCAGCTCGGGGTTGCGTTCGCCGAATGCCTGTTCCGGCGACAGCTCGATCACCTGGTGAGCGCCTTCGGCCAGGCCGAGCAGGCATCGTTCGAGCGGCTCGGCCATCTGGCCAAGGCCTAGCTGCACGGTGGCCGGACGATCACCGAAAGTATTAATGACGTCGCCGCCGCCGTCGGCGAGACTGATCCGGTAATGCAGCGTCAGGTGTGACCCGGCCGCCACGGCAACAGGCGCGCTTGGGTTCGAAGATGGATTCATAGCCAGCATTTTAAGGGAAGCCGCATGTCGATCAGCCAATGGCCCGCCGATCAGCGTCCTCGCGAGCGCCTGCTCAAGCTGGGCGCGGCCCGGCTGGCCGATGCCGAGCTGCTGGCCGTGTTGCTGCGCACCGGCTTGCCGGGCAAGCACGCGGTGGAGCTGGCGCGCGAGATGCTGGCCGCGTTCGGCGGCGTGCGCGCGCTACTCGACATCCCGCACGAACAGGCCCGCAGCCACCCCGGCCTGGGCCTGGTGCGCTGGGCCCAGTTGCAGGCAGCGCGCGAGCTGGCGCGGCGTTCGCTGCGCGACGAATTGCAGTCGCGCGACGCGCTTGCCTCGCCGACCGCGGTGCGCGATTTCCTCGCCTTATGGTTGCGGCACCGGCTGCACGAGGTGTTCGGCGCGCTGTTCCTCGATACCCGCAACCAGTTGATCGTGGCCGAGGAGATCTTTCGCGGCACCCTGACGCAGACCGCCGTCTACCCGCGCGAGCTGGCGCGCCGCGCACTGGAACTCAACAGCGCGGCGATCATCCTGGTGCACAACCATCCGTCGGGCACCGCCGAGCCCAGCGCGGCCGACCGGCTGCTGACGCAGGCGCTGAAGGCGTCGCTGGCACCGCTCGATGTGCCGGTGCTCGATCATCTGATCGTGGCCGGCAATCACTGCTTTTCATTCGCCGAAGCGGGCTTGCTGTGAGTTGCCGCCATGCGGCCGCAGCAAGGGGCGCACTGAGGGGGGCACTAAGGGCCGCCACCGGCGGCCGTGGCCCCGCCCGCGATCAATCGATGGTCGCGCCGCTGCGCTTGATGATCGGCGTCATCACGCGCAGTTCCTGCTGCATGAACTTCTGCAGGTCTTCGACCGAGCCACCGATCGGTTCCATGAACTGCCCGTGCAGCTTCTCGCGCACGTCGGACATCTCCAGCACCGCGTTGATCTCGCGGTTCATCCGCTGCACGATGTCGGTCGGCGTCGAGGCCGGCGCCATCACGGCCATCCAGGCGACGTTCTCGATCTCGGGCAGGCCAGCTTCCTTCATCGTCGGAATGTCGGGCGTCAGCGCGCTGCGCTTGGCAGTCGACACCGCCAGCGGCAGCATCTTGCCGGCCTTCACCTGCGGGATCACCGCCACCGCCGGCACGCAGGCGAACTGCACGTCACCTTGCAAAATGGCCAGGATGGCCTGCGGCGACGACGGATACGGGATGTGCACGGCGAAGGTGTTGGTCTTGGCCTTCAGCAGCTCGATACCCAGGTGCGACAGGCTGCCGACGCCGGTCGACGAGAAATTGAACTTGCCCGGATTCTTGCGCATTGCGTCGACCAGGCCGCTCAGCGATTTGATGCCCGAATCGGCGCGCACCGCGCAGACGTTCGCCTGGCCACCGCCCAGCACCACCGGCCGCAGCTCGGTGAACGGGTCATACGACAGCTTCTTGTACAGCACCGTGTTGTAGACCAGGGGCCCGTTGGTACTGACCAGGAAGGTATAACCGTCGCCCGGCGATTTGGCCACCATGCCGGTGCCCAGGTTGCCGCCTGCGCCGGCGCGGTTCTCGATCACCACCGGCTGGCCCAGCCGCTGGCCCAGCTTGTCGCTGACGATTCGCGCGAACACGTCGGGCGACGAGCCCGCGGCATACGGGATGACGATCTTGACAGGCCGGTTGGGCCAGCCCGATTGCGCGGCGGCGCCCGCGGCGGTAGCGGCCAGTGCCAGCGCTGCGCCGGTCTTCAGCAGCAGGGACGAAAAATGCAGCATCTTAGGGTTCATGGTTCGATCGCTTCAGTGTCGTCGAAAAAACGCCCTTCGCCGGCGACATACGCAGCGACGAGGGTCCGATAGGCCGCCTCGACCACGTCGGGCAGGCCGGGAAACTGGTCTTCATGGCGCGCCGCCAGCTCGCGCACACGCGTGAACACCTGCTGCTGGCGCTGCGGCGCGCTCACCTGGAAGGCATCGCGCTTGAAACGCGTGGCGTCGCGCACGCAGCGGCCGCGCTCGGCCAGCAGGGCGACGATGCGCTCGTCGAGCGCATCGATCCTGGCGCGCAGTTCGCCCAGCGAGGCGGCCTGCGGCACGTAGTTCGGGTCTTTGAAGCGGCGCACGGGCGCGCCGTCGACGCGCGGTTCTTCCGGGGAAGACATCGGGCTTGATCTCCTGGCGGGCTGCTGCGGGCAACCCGTGTCATCATCGAATCCGCCCGCCGGCAGGCCATGGCCCGACGACGGCGGGCGAGCGCCAATAGCTGCGACCGATCTTATCAACAATCCGCCGACGCTCGGCGCCGCGCAGACCGGGCCGCGCCGCACGCCAGCCCTGCCCGCCCCTGGCCCAGCCACGCTCAACCGCGCCTGGCTTGCCCGGCCCGCAGCAAACCGCTATACTTTCAGGCTTTACTGAATACTGGCCGTAGATACACGCGGGTGCGCGGGCGCGATTTTTTGCCGCCCGGGGTTTTCACCCCGCCCGCATTGCGCCCCTTTTGGAATCCATCATGGCTCGAGTCTGTCAAGTTACCGGAAAAGCGCCGATGGTCGGCAACAACGTTTCGCACGCGAACAACAAGACCAAGCGTCGCTTCCTGCCGAACCTGCAAAATCGCCGCTTCTGGGTCGAGAGCGAAAACCGCTGGGTGCGTCTGCGCGTCACCAATGCCGCGCTGCGCCTGATCGACAAGAAGGGTATCGACGTGGTGCTAGCCGAGCTGCGCGCGCGCGGCGAAGCCGCCTGATGAGGAATTTCGATCATGCGTGAAAAGATCAAACTCGAATCGACGGCCGGCACCGGCCACTTCTACACGACCACGAAGAACAAGCGGAACCAGCCCGAAAAGATGGAGATCAAGAAGTTCGATCCCGTCGCCCGCAAGCACGTGGCGTACAAAGAAACCAAGATCAAGTAATGCCGATCCGTCGGCCTGGCCGGTGCGTCGTTCAAACGCGCCAGCCGGCGGCGATCGATCAAAGGCCCCGCAAGGGGCCTTCTCATTTTGCGGCCTCACTTGCGGCCCCACTCAGCGGCCGCAATGGATTCAGGCCAGCGCCCGCCGGCATCAATAGTTGCGGATGTCGTCGATGTCGCGTTCGCCGAAATCATCCCGGTTCAGATACTCGATCAGCCGCCCTGCCACGCTCGCAGGATCGCTGAGCGTGCCCTCGGCCTTCATCTGCATGAAGCGTTCGAGCTGCGGAAACTGATCGCTGCTGCTGCCGCGGATCACGCTCTGCATCTCGGTATCGATCACGCCGGGCGCCAGCGAGCACACCCGCGCCGGATTGGCCGCGCCGGCCTGCTCGGCCTTGATGCAGCGGCTGTACATGTCCAGCGCCGCCTTGGTCGAGCAATACACGCCCCAGCCCGGCACCGGCCGACGGCCGGCATTCGACGAGATGTTCAGGATGCGCCGCTCGGCGCCGCCCGCCTGCGTGGCGGCCAGAAACGCCGCGCTCAGCGTCATCACCGCGACCACGTTCAGGTTCATTGCCATGGCGGCGGCAGCCGCCGGCAGGTGCTGCGCCAGCGCCACCGGCTCCACCGTGCCGGCGTTGTTGATCAGCACGTAGCGCGACGGCCGCGGCATGGCGCCCAGATCGTCGGCCAGGCGAGCCGCCAGCGCCGCGGTGGCTTCGACCTGCGACAGATCGTGCTGGTGGTAATCGAGCGGCGCCGACAGCGCCCGCGCGCGTTCGAGCAGCGCCGGATTGACGCCGCGTGCGATCACGATCAGCCGCCGCGACGGCGCCAGCAGTTGCTCGGCCAGCGCCGCGCCCAGGCCGCGCGAAGCGCCGGTGATGATGACGGTTTCATTCATGGGCTTACCTTGGATCTGCTGCGGCTTCAGGCCAGCGCCGCCGCCGGCTGATTGACGAAACCGTCGAGATACACGCCGACGATCAGGCCGGCCAGCTCGGCGGGGCGGATCGAGCCGGCCTCGTCATACCAGACGTGGATCCAGTTGATCATGCCGAACAGCAGCATCGCCAGTGCGGTGCCTTTCTTGCGCGGCATCTCTGCGTCGGGCCGGATCTCGCGCAGCAGCAGCACGGCACGCCGGATCAGCCGTTCCTGGATCTCGTTGGTGGCGGCCAGCGCTTCGGGTTCCAGATGCCGCGTCTGCGTCAGCAGCACGGTGACTTCCTGCGGCGCGCGCAGATATTCGCCGATCAGCGTTTCGGCCAGCGCCTGCAGCTTTTCGCGCGGGCCGGCGCCAGCCATCTGCTCGATCGCGGCGTCGACCTTCCAGGCCAGATCATCGATCTTCCAGCGGACCAATCCGTGCAGGATGGCCTGCTTGGAGCGGTAATAGTGATACAGCGAGGATTTGCCGGCACCGCAGGCGGCGGCTATGTCTTCGAGCAGCGTCTCGCTGTAGCCGCGTTCGGCGAACAGGCGCGCGGCAGCCTGCAGGATCTGCCGCTGCCGGTCTTCATAGTCGAGCGCGCGGGTGCGGGCCATCGGTGCGGGGGCGCTGGGTCAAAGGGTTCCACGGTTCACTTCACCGGGAACAGCAGGCAATCGCCGCCGCCTGCATGCGCCGCATACAGCCTTTGCACCGCCTCGGCCCGTCGGCGCAATACGGCGCGCTGATTGACGTGACCCTTGTCGGTGACTTCGCCGGCATCGGGGTCCGGCGGCAGATGCTGCAACAGCGCCCGCGCGATCCGCGTGCTGCTGCCCGGATGTTCGGCATTGTAGGCTTGAATCCCTTCGGCCAAGACCCGATGCAGCGCCGCATCGAGCACGATTGCCGCACCGTCGGCGTCGGCCAGCGCCGCGAAGCGCTTGCGCACCTGGTCAAGATTGAGCAGCAGCAGCGCGCCGAGCTGCTCGGTATCGTGCCCAGCCAGCACCACGTCAACCACCAGCGGATGCAAACGACCCAGCAGCGCGTCACGCACGCCCGACACCGACACCCAGGTGCCGGTCGACAGCTTGAAGTTCTCGGCGATGCGACCGGCGTACAGCAATCCGTGGCGCGGCTCGTCGGGATCGATGAAGCGCACCGCGTCGCCGGTCTTCAGATAGCCTTCTTCATCGAACACGCCGTCGTTGATGCGCGCATCGCCCACGTAGCCGGTGGTGATGTTCTGACCGCGAAAGCGGATCTCGTACTGATCGCCGTCAGGTACCAGCTTGGCCTCGACACCCGGCGCCGGCAGGCCGATGCTGCCGATGCGATGCGGCGGCCACCAGGTCAGCGTGGCCGGCGTGGTGGTCTCGGTCGAGCCCAGCGACGACAGCACCGGAATGCGCCGGCCGGTCACCTGCGCGCTGGCCGTCTCCAGCTTCAGCCAGGTCTGCGGCGACAGCGACGCGCCGCCGTAGACGATCACGTCGAGACCGGGAAAGATCGCCTCAGCGATCGACGGGTCTTCTTCCATCCGCAAGGCCAGCATGTCCAGGCCGCGCGGCACGTTGACCATGAGGGTCGGCTTGAAGCGCTTGACGTTGGCCACCGTGCGCTCGACCAGGCCCGGCATCGGCTTGCCGTCGTCGATGTACAGCGTGCCGCCATGGCGCAGCACCATGTTGAACGAACCATTGGCGCCGGCCGTATGGTTCCACGGCAACCAGTCGACCAGCCGCATGCGACGTTCCGACAGGAACGGCCAGCACTGATCCCACAGCGCGCCGGAGGCGATCATGTTGCGATGCGTAACGCGCACCGCCTTGGGCACACCGGTCGAACCCGAGGTGAGCAGATAACGCGCCACACTGTCGAGGCCGACGCGGGCATGGGCCTGGCCGACGGCCGCACCGGCTTCGGTGTCTAGCAGTTCGGTGAAATGCGCATCGCCGCCGTCGTCGCAGACGATGATCGGCGCCGGCAGGCCGGCGGCGGCCGCGGCGGCGCGTGCCCGTTCGATCGCCCGTGCATAGCGCCGCGCGTCGGCGGCATAGATCAGCACCGGCTGGTAGCGCCGCACCAGATCGGCGATGCGCGCGCAGTCTTCCGACATCAGGCTGTAGGCCGGCGATACCGGCATCACCGGAATGCCCGCCTGCATCGCACCGAGCTGCAGCAGCGCATGGTGGATGCTGTTTTCGGAAAGCACCAGGATCGGCCGCGGCGCAGCGGCGCCCGACGTACCGACGCCCGGCGTACCGACGCCCGGCGCATCGGTGCCCGTGCCGTCGATGCTTGACCCGGTCAAGTTTCTCGACAGCAGCCACTGCGCCACGCCGTTGGCGCCTTGCAGCGCCTGCCGCCAGTTCAGCTCACGCCAATCATCGCCGCCGGCGGGCTCGGCCAGGAACACGGCATCAGGGCGATCGGCGGCGTAGCGATGCAGGTAATCGGTAAGCCGCGCAACCGGCAGCTCGCCCAGCGGCTGCTGGTTGCGCAACAGCAGCGCGCCGTCGGCGCGTGTCTCGAGCGCAACGTCGACCGGGCCGAAGCGCACGTCGCGAAATGGCCGCTGCGGACGCGAGCGTTCGAAAGCCGATGCCGAGGCGGCATCGCGCGGCGGAGTCGAGGGTGTTTGCACGATGACTTGGTCTGCGATGGGAATCAAACGGAAAAATCAAACAGCAGCTTGCGCCGCTCGCCGGCCGAGAAGCGCTGCCAGGCTTGCTCGAAGTCCCGCGCCGACACCGCCTCGTGCAGCGATGGCGCCAGCACGCTGTCGGCCATCAACGCGAACATCCCGACCAGTTGCTCGCTGAAACGCTCAGGCTCTTGCAGCAGCAGGCCGCCGCAATAGACGCCGAGCAAGCCGGCGCCCTTGAGCAACAGAAGATTCAAAGGCACCGAGGGAATGGCACCCGCCGCGAAACCGATCACCAGCAAGCGGCCGCGCCAGGCCAGGCTGCGCACGGCCGGTTCGGTCCAGACATCGCCGATCGGATCGACCACGACGTCGGCGCCGCGCGCACCGAGCACGTCTTTCAGGCCGCTGCGCAGTTCGCCGAACGGCACGAGGCGTTCGGTGCCGGCGCTCAGGTCTCTCAAGCGAACGAGCGGGCCGGCAGCAGTGGCGTCGCGATCGGCGGCAGCCTCGTCCGCACTCGAACCTGCACTCGAACTCGCATCCGTCGCGCCCGCCACACGCTCAACCGTGAACACCGCCGCCCCACGGTGCAAGGCCAATTGCACCGCCGCGCGTCCGACCGCCCCGCCGGCGCCCAGCACCAGCACCCGCTCGCAGGCTTGCAAGGCGGCGCGATCGAGCAGGCCGTGATAGGCAGTCAGATGCGAGTTGATCGACGCCACCGCATCGGCCACCGCCAGCCCGGCGGGCACCCGCACCAGCCGCGCCGCCGGCGCCAGCAGTTGCGATGCATAAGCGCCGACCACGCCGCTGGAAACCACCCGATCGCCAGGCGCGAAATCGCTGACGCCGCTGCCCACCGCGCGCACCGTGCCGCCGGCATCCAGCCCCGGTGTGAACGGCAGCGCCGGCCGCTCCTGATAGCGGCCCTGCATCATCAGATGATCGGTGAAGTTCAGCGCGGCGCATTGCACGTCGATCAGCACCTCACCATGGCCCGGCGCCGGCAGTGGCGGCAAGGCTGCCAGCGCGATCTGCGGTGGATTGCCGTAGGCCGTGCAACGCAGGGCCACCGGTTGAACTCGCACCCCAGCGCCGGCCGCCGTCGCCGTGCTCGCTGCCGTCCTCACCGTACTCGCCAGCGACGCCGAACCCGGGCCGCCATCAGCCGTCATGGCGCCAGCCTCGTTGCATGCTTGCCTCCCAAGCCCAGATAGGTATCGATGATGCGCGGATCGTGCGCCAGCTCGCCGGCCGGCCCCTGCATGGCGATCTGCCCGGTTTCGAGCACATACGCATAGTCGGCCACGGCCAGCGCGGCGCGCGCGTTCTGCTCGACCAGCAGAATCGATACGCCGCGTTGGCGCAGCTCGACGATGATGCGGAACACTTCGCGCACGATCAACGGCGCCAGGCCCAGCGAAGGCTCGTCAAGCATCAGCAGACGCGGCCGGGCCATCAGCGCGCGGCCGATCGCCAGCATCTGCCGCTCGCCGCCCGACAGCGTGCCGGCCAACTGATCGCGCCGCTCGCGCAGTCGCGGAAACAGCGCGTAGACCTCGTCCATCGTCGCCGCGTGATCGCGCTGACCGTGCCGATAACGATGAAAGGCGCCCAATAGCAGGTTGTCGGCCACCGACATCTCGGCAAACAGCTCGCGATTTTCCGGCACCAGCCCCATGCCGGCAGCCACCATACGCTCGACGCGCGGCACCGTGCCGTCACAACCGACCAGACGCACCTCGCCGCGCGAAGGCAGCAGCCCCATGATCGCGGCCAGCAGCGTCGTCTTGCCGGCGCCGTTGGGGCCGATCACCGTCACGATCTGCCCTTCGCCGACGCTGATTTCAGCATCGCTCAAGGCCTGCACCTTGCCGTAGGCCACGGCAAGCCCGCGTACCTGCAGCAAGGGCCGCTCGACGGCATTGGCCATCAGACGCCCCCCAGATAGGCTTCGAGCACGGCTGGGTCTTGCTGCACTTCTTGCGGCAGGCCCTCGGCGATCTTGCGGCCGAACTCCATCACCACCACGCGATCAGCCAAGCCCATGACGAAATCCATGTCGTGTTCGACCAGCAGGATCGCCAGCCCTTCGGTGCGCAGCCGGGCCAGCAGCTCGGCCAGTGCCTGCTTCTCGCGCAGCCGCAGACCCGCGGCCGGTTCGTCGAGCAGCAGCAGGCAGGGATCGGATGCCAGCGCGCGGGCGATCTCCAGCAACCGCTGCTGGCCGAGCGCCAGACTGCCGGCCTCGTCGAACAGATGCGCGCCCAGCCCGACGCGCTCGGCCTGGCGTGCCGCCTCGGCCAGCAGCTGCGCTTCCTGCGCGCGATCGAGCCGCCAGGCCGCGGCGAACACGCCGCGATCGCCGCGCAGATGCGCGCCGATGGCGATGTTCTCCAGCACGCTCATGCGCGGCAGCAGCTTGACGTGCTGGAAGGTGCGGCTCATGCCCATGCGCGCGATCTGGCGCGAATCCAGTCCGACCACCGGGCGGTCGAGAAAACGCACTTCGCCGGAAGTGGGCGTATCGACGCCCGACAATTGATTGAACATGGTGCTCTTGCCGGCGCCGTTGGGGCCGATCAGCGCCAGGATCTCGCCGGCGCGCACCTGCAGGCTCATCTCGTCATTGGCCACCAGCCCGCCGAAGCGGCGCGTCACCTTGTCGGCGCTGAGCACCACGCTGCCGCGCTCGGGCAGCGCGCGCCGCGGCAGCGGCTCGGCCGGCGCGACGCGGCGCAGCGGCGTCTTCACCGGCACCAGGCGTTGCAGCCACGGCCACAGTCCGCGGCTGGCCCGCTGCAACAGCAGCGCCATCATCAGGCCGAACACGATGGTCTCGAAGTTGCCGGTCTGCCCGAGCAGCGCCGGCAGCAGGTCTTGCAGCCATTCGCGCAGCACGGTGAACACACCGGCACCGAGCAGCGCGCCCCAGACGCTGTACAAGCCGCCGATCACGGCCATGAACAGATACTCGATGCCCATGCCCAGCCCGAACGGGCTCGGATTGACGAAGCGCAGCATGTGCGCATACAACCAACCGGAGGCGCAGGCTTGCAGCGCCGCCAGCACGAAGATGATCGTGCGCGCGCGCACCGTGTTCACGCCCATTGCCTCGGCCATCACGCGCCCGCCGTTCAAGGCGCGGATGGCGCGGCCCTCGCGCGAATCGAGCAGGTTGCGCGTGGTGAACACCGCCACCAGCAGGAACACCCAGATCAGGTAGTAGCTGTGCCACGCTTGCTTGAGCTCGAAGCCGAACAGCGAAATCGCCGGAATGTCGGTGATGCCGGTGTGGCGCCCGAGCAGCTCGCTGGTGCCGAACAGGAAATACAGCGACAAGCCCCAGGCGATCGTGCCCAGCGGCAGATAATGGCCCGACAGGCGCAAGGTGAGCGCCCCCAGGCACAGTGCCACCAGCGCCGTCAGCAGCAGGCCCAGCAACAGCGCCAGCCACGGAGAGCCCCCCGCCCAGGCCAGCCAGCCGGGCAGCGGCGCGACGGTCGTCAGCACCGCCGTCGTGTAGGCGCCGAGCCCGACGAACGCAGCCTGCCCGAAACTGGTGAGCCCACCGAAGCCGGTCAGCAGCACCAGGCCTAGCGCCACCAGCGCATACAGGCCCACGTAGTTGAGCAGCGTCACCTGGAACTCGGGCAGCAGCCAGGGCGCGAGCGCCACCAGCGCCAGGAACGCGAGCAGCATGCCGCGTGCAGACATCAGCGGCTTCATTCGAGCGGCTCCTCTTCGACGTGGCGAGTGGTCAGTGAGCGCCACAGCAGAAACGGAATCAGCAAGGTGAAGACGATGACCTCCTTGTAGGCACTGGCGTAGAACGCCGAGAACGCCTCGATCGCGCCGACCAGCAGCGCGCCCAGCGCCGCCAGCGGATAGCTGATCAGGCCACCGATGATCGAGCCGACGAAGCCCTTCAGGCTGATCAGGAAGCCCGAGTCGTAATAGATGGTGGTGATCGGCGAGATCAGCACGCCCGACAGCGCACCGATCAGCGAGGCCAGGAAGAACGCCGCGGTGCCGGCGAACGGCGGCGAGATGCCCATCAGCCGCGCGCCGACACGATTCATCGCGGCGGCGCGCAGGGCCTTGCCGTACACGGTGCGGCCGAAGAACAGATACAGCGCCGCCACCAGCGCCAGCGATACGCCGAGCACCCACAGCGTCTGCGCCTGCACCCGCAGCGGCCCGAGTTCGAAATCCAGATCGGTGAACGGCCGCGTGCGCGCGCCTTCGGGGCCGAACACCAGCAGCCCGATGCCGAGCATCGCCAGATGAATGGCGATCGACACGATCAGCAGCACCAGCACCGGCGCCGCCGCCAGCGGCTGGAAGAACAGCCGGTACAACTGCGGACCGAGCGGCACCACCACCATCAGCGTCAGCAGCACTTGCAACGCGATCGGCAGCTCGGCCAGCGGCAGCTTGTACATCAGCACCACCAGCAGCGCCGCGTAGCCGAGCTTCAGCGGCACGGCGCGCGGCAGCCGCCCGCCGCCGCGCCCGCGCCTGTCGCGCAGCGCCTCGCGCAGATCGAGCAGCGCCTCGACCAGCGCCATCAGCACCACCAGCCACACCAGCGCGCTCGGCCGCCCGGCCTGCACGGCGCCCATGGTCAGCGCGCCCCAGGCGACGAACTCGCCCTGCGGGATCAACAGCACCCGCGTGACGGTGAACACCAGCAGGATAGACAAGGCCAGCAGCGCGTAGATCGCGCCGTTGATGAGCCCGTCCTGCCCGAGGATCAGCGCTATCTGAAGGTTCATCGCCGCGACGTATGAGGTGGCGCCGTGCTTACTTCACCAGCTTCCACTGGCCGTTCTTCACCGTGATCAACTCACGGCCGCGCTCGTCGAAGCCGCTGTGATCGGCCGGCGACATGTTGTAGACGCCCTGCGTGGCGACTAGATTCTTCACCTGTTCGAGCGCGTCGCGCAGCGCGCTGCGGAACTCGCGCGTGCCGGGCTTGCCGGCCTTCAACGCGATCGGCACCGTCTTTTCCAGCAGCAGGCCAGCGTCGAACACGTTGGCGCCGAAAGTCGCCGGCACCTCGCCGTACAGTTTCTTGTAGGCGTTGATGTAGTCGATGGCGATCTTCTTCGACGGGTTGCTGTCGGCGATCTCGTCGAGCACCAGCATCAGGCTGGCGGCCAGGATCGTGCCTTCCACCTTGCGCCCGCCCAGCCGCAGGAAATCGGGCAGCGCCGCGCCGTGCGTCTGATAGACGCGGCCACGGTAGCCCTGGTCGTACAGCGTGGTCTGCGGCAGCACCGACGGGCCGCCAGGCGCGGCCACCAGCACGGCGTCGGGCCGCGCCGCCACGATCTTCAGGCTCTGCCCGGTGACCGAGTTGTCGGAACGCAGGAAGCGCTCGTTGGCCACCATCTTGATCTTGGCCTTGTCGAGCATCGGCGTGACGACCTTGTGCCAGGTGTCGCCGTAAGGATCGGCGGTGCCGATGAAGCCGAGCGTCTTCACGCCGCTCTTGACCATGTGATCGACCAGCGCCCGCGCGATGATCTCGTCGTTCTGCGTGGTCTTGAACACCCACTTCTTCTTGTCGTCCATCGGCAGCACGATCGACGTGGTGCCCACCGGCGCCAGCAGCGGCACGCCGGCGTCGGCCATGAAACCGAGCATCGCGGCGGCGTTCGGCGAGCCGGTCGGGCCGATGATGACGTCGACGTTGACTTCGGTCAGCAGCTTCTTGGTGGCGGTGACGGTGGCGGTGGGATCGCTGCCGTCATCGAGCGCGGTGTACTCGATCGTGACGTCGCCGATTTTCTTCGGCAGCAGCGGCACGGTGTTCTTCTGCGGGATGCCGATCAGCGCCGTCGGCCCGGTGGCCGACGAGATCACGCCGACCTTCATCTGCGCCTGCACGCTGCCGGCGCCGGCGCCCGCGCCGATCGCCAGGGCCAGCGCCGTCAACGCGGCCAGTAATTTCCCCTGTTTCATTCTGCCTCCTCCATTGTGCTGCGCTTGCAGCGATAAGTATCAAAAAAGCGGCTGCGTCGCGAGCCGTTGCTATGGATCATAGCCGCTTGCCTTGGCATAAGCGCCCTGCCAATACAGCAACGGCGCCCCATCGTGGTGCTCGAAGCGTTCGACCCGCGCCAGCACGATGTCGTGATCGCCGGTTCGCAGCAAGGACAACAACGAGCATTCGAAGCAGGCCAGCGCCCCGTCGATCAGCGGCAGACCGTCGGCCGACGACGAATAGGCGATGCCGGCAAAGCGATCGGCGCCGGGCCGCGCGAGCCGCAGCGCGACGTCGCGCTGCGCTTCGGCCAGCACGTTGACGACGAAACGGCCGGCGCGTTCGATCATCGATTGAGCGGTCGAGCCGCAGATCACGTTCCAGCTGATGATCGGCGGTTCAAGCGACACGCTGGCGAACGAATTGATCGTCAACCCGTAGGGCGCACCGTGCTCATCGAGCAGCGTGATCGCCGCCACGCCGGTGGCGAAGCGGCCGAAGGCCCGGCGCAGTTCGGGTTTGGGGTGCGGCGGCGGCGCGCTTGCCGCGGCCGACTGCATCGGCCCGCCGGTCAATGTCATCGCGTCTCCTCCGCTCGACCTACTGATCGTCCTTGGGCGACTCGCCGTCTTCGTACAACACCCCCTGGCCAATGCGGTCGATGCAGATTTCGGCCGTCCAGGGCAGCATCAAGGACCCGCAGCGCGCATCGCGATAGAAACGCTCTAGCGGGAACGTCTTGAGCATTGCCTGACCGCCGCAGACGCGCACCGCCGCGGCGGCGATCTCGGCGCAGGCTTCCATCACCGTATTCTGGCAGGCGAATGCACGCAGCCGCTCGGCACGCGACGGATTGAGCTTGAATTCGGACGTGGCGCGATGAAACAGCGCCCAGGCCTGCTGCAGCTTCACGTACATCTCGGCTACCGTGATCTGCTTGGTCGGATACATACGCCGCTTGACGTTGACGCCGGCGACCTCGCCGCGCAGATAGGCCACGGTGAAATCGAACACCGCCTGCGCCAACCCGATGTAGGTCGGCGTCAGCGTCATGAACATGTGCGGATAGCGGCTGGCGGCCTGAATGTAGACGCCGCGCGGCATCATCTGCGCCGTATCGTCGACGTGCACGTCGGCGAACAGCAGCGTGCGCGAGACGGTGCCGCGCATGCCCAGCGGATCCCAGTCGCCGACCACCGACACGCCCGGCGCGCGCGCCGGGATCGCCAGGAACATCGTATCGGCCAGCGTCGGGTTGGGCACGTCTTCGGTGCACAGCACGCCGTAATAGTCGGCCGAGCCGGCCAGCGACGCGAAGATCTTCTTGCCGTTGAGGACCCAGCCGCCATCACGGCGCGTGGCCACGGTGCCGAACGGATGCCTGCCGGCCGCCGCCCCGCTGCCTTCGGAAAACGGCTGCGCATAGATGTTGCCGGCCAGCATGTTGGCGTAGTGCAGCGAACGGTTCTGCTCGTGACTGGCGCGCTGCTCGGCCGGCAGATCGAGCGCGTCGATCATGTCGGCCGTCCACAACGCGTTGGCGTTGTGCATGTTGAAGGTATTGGCGGTGGCGCTGCAGTAATAGCTCATGCGCGAAGCCACCAGCGTATAGGTGCGGTAGTCGGCGCCCAGTCCGCCATGGCGCTTGGGCACGCACAGGCCGAGCAGGCCCATCGCCTTGATGTCTTCATAGTTGGCGGTGGGGAAACTGGCGTCGCGATCGTGTTCGAAGGCGCGTTCGGCCCACTTCACGCCGACCTCGTCGATCATCGCGATCAGCCGCTGCTGTTCGTCGGTAAGCGGCTGCGCATCGGCAAAGAAGGTGTTGTGATCGGCCGAGCGCGCATATTTGCGCAGGTAGCTGCTGTCCATGTTCAATGCCTCGGGCTCACGCCCGTTCGGCAGCGGCACGGCAAACGACGCCGCTGCGGTTGCGGGAAGCGGTCGCCTTGCGCCGCCTTGCGGTTCGGTATGCGGCGCTGGCGCCGCTCAGTTCAGCCGGGTTCACGCAAACACGTCGCACAGCGCGCCGCGCTCGACGATGGTACGGCCGTCGAGCGTAACCGTGCAGCGGCGCAGCGGCAGGTCGAAGTGACCCAGGCTGTGGCGACCGGCATTGTCGTTGGCGCCGGTCGAATACAGGAAGTTGCCGGCGAAGGCGCGCAACTCAGTGCCATTGCAGTCGGCCTTGTCGAACATCTGCATCGACTCCCAGCGTGCACGCGGGTTCATGCCCCAGCCGACGTGGCTGACCGCATAGGCATCGCGATCATTCCAGGCCGCCATGTATTCGCGCATCAGTTCGGCGTCGAGCCCGCTGCCTTCGATGCGCTCGACGTAGTCGTCGACGACGTGCAGCACGACGCGGCTTTCCAGGTAGCGCTTGAAGGTCAGGTTCACGTCGCCGACGTCGAGCACCAGCGTGCCGTTGACGCTGCCCGGCGCCGGAAACGCCAGGCAGATGCCGCCGGGCCAGTGCTGCACCAGGCCGGGCCGGTCGGCGCCGCCCCAGACGCCCCCCGCTTTGGCACCGGTAAGCGCAATGCGCAGGTCGGTGCCGGCGGCCGAGCTGACGTGCATCGTGCCGGCCTTGGCCAGCATGCGCACGCCGTTCTTCACGGCAGCGGTCAAGTCCAGATCGGTGGTGAGCCGCTCGATGATTTCGGGATGCTCGTTGCTGATCATGATGACGCGCGCGCCCGACGCCAGAATCTGCGGCAGCTCGGGCGCATGCAGCAGGCCCTCGACGGTGAGGTCGACGACCAGCCCTTCGCCGGACAGCGCACGCAGCACGGCGGGCATCTGCGCAATGACGTGCGAGGAGCCGGTGGAACGCACCGGCACCGGCGTGCGCACCGGCAGCGACGGCACCACGATGCGTACCGGCATGGCGCCCAACCGGGCTAGCGCCAGCTCGGCCAACTGCAGGTTGATGGCGCGACTTTCGGTTTCGGCCAGCACGCGCACCACTTCGCCGGGGGCGACCTTGCAGCGCTTGAAGATCGCCTCGAAGGCGCTCAGCCATTTTTCCTGGACGTTCATGTAGCGATCACCCGACGGGATTTATTAATCGACTCATGAGTCTAGTATTTAGTAGATATGATTCAGTTGTCAATTATTTTTGTGGCTAGGGAAAGTACCGATTTCGCTGACTGACGGCTGGAAGCCGTCACATCGGTTAAAAGCGACCCGTAAGTCTGGAAATAGAGAAAAAAAAGGGCGCAAACGCGCCCGCCCTGCCCGGCTGCCCCGATGCCCCGGGGCAGCAAGCTCAATAGCTATGCTCGGCAGCCGGAAACTCGCGCGCCTTCACGGCATCGCGATAGGCTTCGATGGCACCGCGCACGCTGCCGGCACCGGCCATGAAATTGCGTACGAAACGCGGCTTGCGGCCCGGGAACACATCGAGCATGTCGTGCAGCACCAGCACCTGGCCCGAGCACTGGGCGCCAGCACCAATGCCGATGGTGGGAATCGACAACTGCCGCGTCACTTCACCGGCCAGCGCGGCCGGCACCATTTCCAGCACCAGCATGGTGGCACCTGCGGCTTCGAGTGTCTTGGCGTCGCGCAGCAACTGTTCGGCCGCCTGCTCGTCGGCGGCTTGCAGTCTGTAGCCGCCCAACGCAAATACCGATTGCGGCGTCAGCCCCAGATGCGCGCACACCGGCATGCCGCCGCGCACCAGATGCGTCACGGTATCGGCCAGCCACTGGCCGCCTTCGAGCTTGACCATCTGCGCGCCGGCGCGCATCAGCGTTGCGGCATTGGCGAAGGCTTCATGCGCATTCTGATAGCTGGCAAACGGCAGGTCGGCGATCAGCCAGGCATGGCGCAGCCCGCGCGCCACGCAGCGCACGTGATAGGCGACTTCATCGACGGTGACCGGCAGCGTGGAACTCTGCCCTTGCACGACCATGCCCAGCGAATCACCGACCAGCACGCAATCGATGCCGACGTCGTCGATAAGCGCCGCGAAGCTGGCGTCGTAGCAGGTCAGCATCGTGATCGGCTCACCACGCGCGCGCAGCTCGGCCAGGCGCGGCTGGCTCATCGCGCGCCGCACGGGTGAAGCCCCTTGAATGGACGAAGGCCCCGGCTGGGCAGCCGGGGCCTCGGAGGGATGCGAACTCACTTCAGACTGCGTATGAGCGCACGCGCTGTGACAGCGCCTGCAGCGCCGGGATGCCGCTGCCTTCGGCGCGATGGCACCATTGCTGAAGATGCGCGACCAGTTGTTCGCGGCTCAGGTGTGAACGTTCCCAGACGGTGGCCAGCTCGCGGCGCATCTCGACCAGCTTCTCGAGGTTTGCGCTGGCGGCGAAGATTTCACCGAGCTTGGATTTGTGCTGCTCGCTCCACTGGGCCGTGTCGCGATGCAGCCAGCGGCGCGCCGATTCGATCAGCTTGAACTCGGGGCGCTTCAGTTCGCGCAGCCGCTTGGCCTCTTCGCCGCAGGCGTGGCGCAGCGAGTTTGCGTATTGCGCCATCACGTCGTAGCGATGCGCGATCACCGCCTGCAGCGTGTCGAGGTCGATGACCGGCTTGGCCGGCGCAAACTTCGGCTTGGGTGCCAGCCGGCGCACCTTGGCCAAGCCCACCATCGACATCAGGCGGATGTAGAGCCAGCCGATGTCGAACTCATACCACTTGACCGAGAACTTGGCCGAGCTGGCATAGGTGTGGTGGTTGTTGTGCATTTCCTCGCCGCCGATCAGGATGCCCCAGGGCACGAGGTTGGTACTGGCGTCGGCGCAGTCGAAGTTGCGATAGCCCCAGAAATGACCCACGCCGTTGACCACGCCGGCCGCCCAGAACGGGATCCACAGCATCTGCACGGCGAACACCGTCAGGCCGATGACGCCGAACAGGGCCACGTCGATGATCAGCGTCAGGTAAACGCCCCACACCGAGTGCGGCGAGTACAGATGGCGCTCGATCCAGTCGTCGGGCGTGCCGTGGCCGTATTTTTCCATCGTCTCGGCGTTGGCGGCTTCAGCGCGATACAGCTCGGCGCCTTCCAGCAGCACCTTGCGCAGGCCGCGCGTCTGCGGGCTGTGCGGGTCTTCTTCGGTCTCGCACTTGGCGTGGTGCTTGCGGTGAATGGCAGCCCACTGCTTGGTGACCATGCCGGTGGTCATCCACAGCCAGAAGCGGAAGAAATGCGCGGCGATCGGGTGCAGGTCGAGCGCCCGGTGCGCCTGGCAACGGTGCAGATAGATCGTGACGCCGGCGATCGTGATGTGAGTGGCCACCAACGTATAGATGACGATCTGCCACCAGGCTGCGTCGAGCAGGCCACGATCGAGGAATGTCAGGACGGAATCCAACAAGAGCTCGTCTCCATGAAAAGCTAAGCAATTTTACCCGGCGCACTGATGAGCGACAGCAGGCGATACGGGAAATCCACCAATATTTAAGCCCGATGTTGCGGAAAAGCAAGGAGTAACCGTATGAAGCGAGCGTGCACGCGCCGCCGCAACGGCCTTGCCGGCCCTATTTAGGGCGTTCCCAACGCACCGCGAAGAAGCCGTCGCAGCCGTCGCGATCCGGACGCAGCGCCAACATACCGTCAGCCACGGCCTGCGCCGGCAGCGTCACGCCTTGCGTGCGCAGCACCTCGCCGGCATCGCGCCGGCGCCAGTCGGGATGGGCGGCTTCGAACTCGGCCACGCGCGCCTCGTTTTCGTCGCGCAGCAGGCTGCAGGTGGCATAGACCAGGCAGCCGCCCGGCCGTACCAGCTGCGCGGCGGCGGCCAGAATCGAGCGCTGCTGGCTGGCCAGCCGGGCCACGTCGGCCGACGTCATCCGCCATTTCAGGTCGGGATTGCGGCGCAAGGTGCCGGTGCCCGAGCAGGGTGCGTCGACCAATACTGCGTCGGCGCGGGCTGTCAGCCGTTGCAGGCGCGGATCGTGTTCGTCGGCAATGGCCTGCGGCTGCACGTTGCTGGCCCCCGAGCGCTCCAGGCGCCGGCGCATGCGCAGCAGCCGAGGCACCGAGATGTCGCAGGCATAGATCTGACCGGTGGAACGCATCGCCGCCGCCATCGCCAGCGTCTTGCCGCCGGCGCCGGCGCACAGGTCGACGACCGTCTGGCCGCGCCGCGGCGCCACCAGCAGCGCCAGCAACTGGCTGCCGGCGTCTTGCACCTCGATCCAGCCGGCTTCGAACGGGGCGCTGCGTTCCAGCGCGGGTTTGCCGGTCAGGCGCAGAACGTTGGGGATGACGAGTGGGGAGCCTGATGCCGGCGCGGATGGCGTAGCGACCGGGCCCGGCGCACCAATTGAGTCCGCCGCGCCAACCGAGTCCGCCGGGCCAGCCTGGGCGCCCAGCGGCCGGGCTTCGATACCCGCATCAGTCAGCGCCTGGCGCACCTGCCCGAGGTCGGCCTTCAGCGTGTTGATGCGCAGGTCGACCGGCGCCGGCTCCAGCAGCGCGGCCGCCAGCCGGCCCGCCTCGTCGGGGCCGTGGCGTTCGAGCAGTGCCGCCGCCAGCCAGTCGGGCAGACTGTAGCGCACGGCGAACGGCAGGTCGGCGGTGTCGAGCCGGCCAGCGCGGCGCTGCTGCGACAGCGCCAGCAGCCGCTCCTCGATCGGGCCGCCGCTGCTTTGCGCCAGATGCGCATACAGGCGCCGATGGCGCAGCACGTCGAACACCGCTTCGGCAATGTCGCCGCGGTCGCGCCGGCCCAGCGATGGGTGCTCGCGGAAGAAGGCACGCAGCGCCGCATCGGCCGGCGCTTCCAGGCGCAGCAGCCGGGCCAGCGCCTGCCGGCGCAGCGTGGCGAGGTCGGCCGGAGGCGGTGCTTTGCGGCTCCGACGGCCGCGAGCGCCCGGCCGCGCCGGGCCCGAGCCGCGCTTGCGCTGCGGTGAACGTTCAGCGGACATCGCGATCTCCGCCGGCCATTCGCGCCGTCGCCGCCAAGCTTGTGCCCATCACGTCCCCGCCTTGCCGCCCGCCGACGCGTCCGCATCGACGCCGGCCTCCACCAGCAAGCGTGCCTCGCCGTCGCGCGCTTCGATCAGCTCTACCCGCCGCCCTTCGACCCGCACGCGTTCTTCGACGAACCAGCGCAGCGCCATCGGATACAGCCGATGCTCGGCGCGCAATACGCGCCCGGCCAGGCTGGCCTCGGTATCGCTGCCCAGTACCGGCACCACTGCCTGCGCCACGATCGGCCCGGCGTCGAGCCCGGTGTCGACCAGATGCACGGTGGCGCCGTGGGCCGCCACCCCCTCCTGCAGCGCACGCCTATGGGTGGCCAGACCGGGAAACGCCGGCAGCAGCGACGGGTGGATGTTCAGCAGACGCCCGGCGTAACGCTCGATGAACGCCTCGCCCAGGATGCGCATGAAACCGGCCAGCACGACCAGATCGGCCTGACAGTCGTCGATGGCATCGGCCAGCGCGCGCTCGAAAGCGCTACGATCGGCGAAGCCGCGGTGATCGACGACGCGGGTGGACAGGCCCAGCGCCACGGCGCGCTCCAGACCCACGGCCTGGGGGCGGTCGGCGATGACGGCGGCGATCACGGCCGGCCAGCCTTCGTCGCGACAGGCCTGGACAATCGCCTCCATGTTCGAGCCACGGCCGGACAACAGGACGACGATTCTCTTCATAGACGAATCTTATCATCCGGCCGTCGTGATAGCCCCCCGCTTAACTCTATACTCTAAGGTTTTGCATCGCCGTTTGCGCCCGCCATGGAAGTCTTTCGCCGCCTGCCGCCGCCCGCACGCCGTCAACCGTGCGCGCTGACGATCGGCAACTTCGACGGCGTGCATCTGGGCCACCAGGGCATCCTGGCACGGCTGCGCGCACGCGCCGATCAGCTCGGACTGCCGGTTTGCGTGCTGACCTTCGAGCCGCATCCGCGCGATTACTTTGCGGCGCGGGCAGCGGCGGCGGCCAGGAGCGACGCCGCCGGGGGCGCAAGCGCTGGAGCATCAGCCACCGCAGCGCCGGCCGCTGCGGCACCGACCGCTGGGGCGCCGGCTACCGCACCGACCGCCCCGCTCCCCTCCGCCCCGGCCCGCATCTACACCGAACGCGACAAACTCGAAGCCCTGGCCGCCTGCGGCGTCGATCGCGTCTGTATCGCGCATTTCAACGCCTCGCTGGCCGCCCTGTCGGCCGAGCAGTTCATCGACCAGATCCTGATCGACGGCTTGCAGACGCGCTATCTGCTGGTGGGCGACGATTTCCGCTTCGGCGCGCGCCGGCGCGGC
>JAFKGG010000417.1 GCA_017307915.1 Burkholderiales bacterium
CAACTCCGGAAACCAGCTGGCGGGCACCTCGGTGGGCGCCCACCCTCTGTTGTATGAGAGCGACAGGATAGCGAAAAAACAGGGCCCTTACGCCCCGCTTCTTTGCCCGACCCTCTGATTTTGGCGAGAATACCTGGGACTTCAGACCGGGGAAGGCTTTGAGCTCGCTTCGGGGAGTTGCGGCGGCGTGGAGGTCGCCGATTGATTCCAGAAACCTAGGAGATCTTTCAATGAAGAAATCGCTTCTCGCAGTCGCTGTGGCTGCAGCGCTGCCGGCAGCAGCGTTCGCTCAGACGAACGTTCAGCTGTACGGTATCGCTGACGGTGGCGTTGCCGTCGTCGACCGCGGTACGAACGTGTCGAACGGCTTCCACGTCGCTTCGGGCATCCAGAGCACCAGCCGCTGGGGCATTCGTGGCACCGAGGATCTGGGCGGTGGCCTGAGCGCCGTGTTCAACCTGGAAAACGGCTATCGCCTGGACACCGGTGAGTCGGACGCTTCCGACGCCCGTCCGGCTGGCCTGTTCCAGCGCCGCGCTGTCGTCGGCCTGGCCGGCGGCTTCGGTCAAGTCGTCCTGGGTCGTGACTACACCACCGGGTTTACGGCCTGGGGCACCACCGACATCATGGGCTACGGCCTGTTCGGTAACCAGCTGACCTACACGGCCAACGCTGGTGGTATCACGACCCGCGCCAGCAACGGTATCCACTATGTCAGCCCGACGTTCGGCGGCCTGACGGTCCGTGCCTTCTACGCCACCGGCGAGCGCGACACCGCGCCGAAGAGCCTGGGCAACGGCATGGGCGCCGCTGCGATCTACATGGGCGGCCCGCTGCGCCTGCAAGGCTTCTACCAGCAGTTCAAAGTCGCTCAAGGCACCGGCACCGGCACCGATAAGCAGTACGGTCTCGGCGGCGGCTTCGACTTCGGCGGCTTCCGCGTAGTGGCGTCGTACGGTGAAGTGGATCCGGTCGGCGACAACAACAAGACCAAATCGTTCAGCATCGGCGCCGGCATCAAGGTTGGCGTGGGCGAGATCCTGGTCCAGGGCATCCAGATCAAACGTCAGTCCGCTGGCACCGATCCGAAAGGCACGGCGCTGGGTCTGGCTTACGTGCACCCGCTGTCGAAGCGTACCAACCTGTACGCAACGATCGGCACGACGCGTAACAACTCGACCGGCACGTTCGTGATGCGCGGTTCCGACGTTGCCTTCGCGCCGGCTCAAGCTGGCGACGATCCGAAAGGCTTCGCGTTCGGTATCCGTCACACGTTCTAATCGCCAGCCGGCTAACGCCGGTTTGCGAACAGAGCTGAAAACGCCGGGGCAACCCGGCGTTTTTTTTGTCCGCTCGCCGCGCGGCGTGCCCGTGTCCAACACCGCAGTTTTGATTGAGACGAGAATAATTTAGAATTAAACTATAGCGATAACGAAGCGGGTCCAGCGGCCTTTGCCCTTTGCCCGCGACACGAATCCGCATCCAGGAGACGCCTGTCATGTATCGCTCTGGTTACCAGGACACCTTCGCCCGCGACAATCTGCCGCCCCCCGATAGCTGGCCGGCGTTTCTCGAAAGCCCCGACACCCAGTACCCGGAACGGCTCAACGCCACCGTCGAACTGCTCGACCGCATGGTCGAACGTGGCTTCGGCGAGTCGATCGCGCTGCGCACCGACGACGGCGCCTGCACCTACCGGCAGTTGCTCACGCGCGTGAACCAGATCGCCGACGTGCTGCGCCGGCGCCTGAAGCTCGTACCCGGCACGCGCATACTGCTGCGCGGCGCCAACCACCCGACGATGGCCGCTTGCTGGCTGGCCGTGATCAAGGCCGGGCTGATCGCGGTGCCGACCATGCCACTGCTGCGCGCCAAGGAACTGAAGCAAATCGTCGACAAGGCCCAGGTCAGCGCCGCGCTGTGCGACGTGCGGCTGCGCGAAGAGATCGACCTGCTGTGCCCCGACGCGCCGCAGCTGGCACAGGTGCTGTTCTTCAACGACGGCAGCGGCGCCGGCGATGCGCTCGAAACGCTACTCGATCCGAAACTCACCGAATTCGACGCCTGCGACACCGCGCAGGACGACGTCGCGCTGATCGCCTTCACGTCGGGCACCACCGGCATGCCCAAGGGCACGATGCACTTCCATCGCGACATCCTCGCGATGTGCGACCTGTTTCCGCGCCACGTGCTCAAGCCGGGCCCCGACGACGTTTTCTGCGGCACCCCGCCGCTGGCCTTCACCTTCGGCCTGGGCGGCATGCTGTGCTTTCCGCTGCGGGTGGGCGCCTCGGTGCTGCTCCTGGAAAAATCCAGCCCTGAATCGCTGATGGCTGCCATCGAGCGCCATCGCGTCACGATCTGCTTCACCGCACCCACCTTTTACCGGCAAATGGCACAGATCGCCTCGCACTTCGACCTGTCGTCGCTGCGCAAATGCGTGTCGGCCGGCGAAGCGCTGCCCGACCCCACGCGGCAGGCCTGGAAGCAGGCCACCGGCCTCGAGATGATCGACGGCATCGGTGCCACCGAGATGATCCACATCTTCATCTCGGCCGCCGGCGCCGAGGTACGGGCAGGCGCCATCGGCAAGGTAGTGCCCGGCTACCGGGCGCGCATCGTCGATGACGACATGAACGACCTGCCGCTGGGCACGGTCGGCAAGCTGGCGGTGCAAGGCCCCACCGGCTGCCGCTACCTGGCCGACGAGCGCCAGGCACAATACGTGAAGAAAGGTTGGAATCTGCCCGGCGACACCTTCATGATGGACGCCGACGGCTATTTCTTCTACAAGGCCCGATCCGACGACATGATCGTTTCAGCCGGTTACAACATCGCAGGCCCCGAAGTCGAAGCGGCGATGCTGCTGCACCCGGCGGTGGCCGAATGCGGCGTCGTCGGCGTACCCGACGAAGAGCGCGGCCAGATCGTCAAGGCCTTCGTCGTGCTCAAGCCCGGCCAACAGGGCGACGCAGCCCTGGTCAGCACCCTGCAGACCTTCGTCAAGCAGACCATCGCGCCCTACAAATACCCGCGCGAGATCGAGTTCCGCGATACCTTGCCGCGCACCGAAACCGGCAAGCTGCAGCGCTTCAGGCTGCGCGCCGGCTGAGCCATGCACGCCGCGCCGCCACGCCTGCGCCGCTGGATGGCTGCCTCGCTGGCGGCCGTGCTGCTGGCGGTCGGCGGCTGCGGCACGCTAGACGTCTGGCAGCGCGAAGCGATCTTCCGCATCGATCCGCAGCAAAGCCGCTGGTTTCGCGAGGCGCCGGCCGGCACCGAAACCTTCGACCTGCGCCACCCCAACGGCGAGACCGTCCATGCCTGGTACCTACCGGCCGAACGGCCCGACGCCCCTACCGTGCTGTATCTGCACGGCTCGCGCTGGAACCTGCACAACAGCGTGTTCCGCTTCCAGCACTGGCAGCAGATGGGTTTCAACATGCTGGCGATCGACTACCGCGGCTTTGGCCGCAGCAGCTCGCTGCTGCCGTCGGAAACCAGCGCCGCCGAAGACGTGCGGCTGGCATTCGCCGAGCTGGAACGCCGCCAGCCCGATCCGGCGCGCCGCTTCATCTACGGCCACAGCCTGGGCGGTGCGCTGGCGATCGACTTTGCGGCCGACGCCGGGCAGGCCGCCGGCCAGCGCCTGGCCGGCCTGGTCGTCGAATCGAGCTTCACCCGCATCGCCGACCTGGTGCGCGCCAGCCAATGGGGCTGGCTGCCCGGCCTGGGCTGGCTGATCACGCAGCCCTTCGATTCGGCCGGCAAGCTGGCGCAGGTCGAAACCCCGCTGCTGCTGATCCACGGCACCGCCGACCACGTGGTGCCGTCGACGATGAGCGAGCAGCTGTATCTGGCTGCCTCATCGGTGCGCGGCGGGCTCAAGGAACTGCTGCTGATCGACGGCGGCACGCATTCATCGACCAGCCGCATCGGCGGCGAACGCTATATCGAAGCGGTACGCCGCTTCACGCAGCAGGCGGCCACCGGCTGGCAGGTGGCCGGGCACCCCGCGCCCGACGCCAGGTCAACGATGGCGGCAGCGCAGGCCGGCGGCTGACGGCAAGCGCTCCAGCCGCTGGGCCCCGTCCCGAGCCGCCGAAGCGTCGCCGCCAGGCGTCAAGCCGCCTTCTTCTCGTCGCGCAGCTCGCGCCGCAAGATCTTGCCGACGTTGGTCTTGGGCAGCTCGCTGCGAAACTCGATCTGCCTGGGCCGCTTGTAGCCGGTCAGCTCCTTGGCGCAGAACTCCATCAACTCGCGCTCGGTCAGCGCCGGATCGCGCTTGACCACGTACAGCTTGACCACCTCGCCGGCATGCGGATCAGGCACGCCCACCGCCGCCACTTCCAGCACGCCTGGGTGTTCCGAGACCACGGCTTCGACCTCGTTCGGATACACGTTGAAGCCCGACACCAGGATCATGTCCTTCTTGCGATCGACGATCGTGATGTAGCCGCGCTCGTCCATCACGCCGATGTCGCCTGATTTGAAGAAACCGTCGGCGGTCATTGCCTGCTCGGTTTCCTCGGGGCGCTGCCAGTAGCCGGCCATCACCTGCGGCCCGCGGATCGCGATCTCGCCGCGCTGGCCCACCGGCAACGGGTGGCCGTCATCGTCCAGGATCGCCACCTCGGTGGACGGCAGCGGCAAGCCGATCGTGCCGGTATAGGCGTCGGTATCGGTCGGATTGCACGTGACCGACGGCGAAGTCTCCGACAAGCCATAGCCTTCGCAGATCGGGCAGCCGGTGATCTTCAGCCAACGGTCGGCCACCGCTTTCTGCACCGCCATGCCGCCGCCGTTGGACACGCGCAGCCCCGAAAAATCCAGATTGGCGAACTCGGGATGGTTGGCCAAGCCGTTGTAGAGCGTGTTCACCGCCGGGAACAGGTTGAAGCGATACGGCTTGATCTCCTTGATCAGCGCCGGCAGATCACGCGGGTTCGGAATCAGGATGTTCAAGCCGCCGGTGCGCATGCCCAGCAGGCAGCACACGGTCAGCGCGAAGATGTGATAGAGCGGCAGCGCACACACGGTGATCAACTGCTCGGGCGGCGGCGGCTTGCGCGGGTTGTGCAGCGCCGGCTGCACCCACGCTTCGGATTGCAGCACGTTGGCGATCAGGTTGCGATGCAACAGCGTCGCGCCTTTCGACACGCCGGTGGTGCCGCCGGTGTATTGCAGGAACGCCACGTCTTCACGCGTCAGCGCCGCCGGCTTGAATTGCAGTCGCGCGCCCTCGGCCAGCACGTCGTTGAAGCGGGTGACCTTGGGCAGGTCGAAAGCCGGCACCAGCTTCTTCACGCGGCGCACGACGAAGTTCACCAGCGTGCCCTTCAGACCCAGCATGTCGCCCATCGAGGCCAGCACGACGTGGCGCACGTCGGTATGCGCCAGCACCTGCTGCAGCGTATGCGCGAAGTTTTCCAGGATGACGATGGCCTTGGCGCCGGAATCCTTGAGCTGATGCTCCAGTTCGCGCGGCGTATACAAAGGATTGACGTTCACCACCACGAAGCCGGCACGCAGCACGCCGGCCAGCGCCACCGGATACTGCAGCACGTTGGGCATCATCAGCGCCACGCGATCGCCCTTCTGCAAGCCCTTGGCCTGCAGCCAGGCGGCCAGGCGCCGCGACAGTTCGTCGACTTCGCCGAAGCTGATCTCCTTGCCGAAGCCGACGTAGGCCTTGCGTTCCTTGTACTTGGCAAAGGCCTCGTCGAGCATGTGCACCAGCGACGTGTACTGCGTGAAATCGACGTCGCTGGGCACGCCTGCCGGGTAGTGCTTGAGCCAGAGCCGCTCCATGTCATCTCCTCGGGGCTAATCACCGCATTATGCCGGTATCGAGACGGATTACGAATGAAAGGCCGACCCGGGCCGGTGGCCGCCTTGCGATCTCGCGGTTAGTAGCAAAGTCGTTTTCGTTCGTTCCATCGCACGCCGCGATCTGATTGACTGCGCAATGAAAGGCGCAAGGCCGCGCATCGATTCCGCGCAACGGCCTTGTTTGAACGTCCATGCAGCAACAGGAACTGATCCGCTCGCCACTGCGGCAGCGCAGGCCGCTCGATGCATAGCCCTGCCGAAGCCGAAGCGGCCCTTGCCACGCGCGAGCGCGGCGGCACGCCGGCGACCGCCTATCACGACGGCAACGACGCACGCATCGCCACCATCCCGGCCCCGCAGCTCGACCAGCTCGCCCACTGGCTGGTGAGCGCGCTCGAATGGCGCACCACGGTGTTCCACGTCGGCCAGTATTGCGGCAACTGGCGCGCCTCGACCCACGGGCACGCCTTGGCCAGCTTCCACCTGGTGCTGCGCGGCCGATGCCATCTGCACCGGCCCGGGCAGCCGCCGATCACGCTCGGCCCGCGCGACGGCGTTCTGCTGTTTCGCGATACGCCGCATCATCTGTCGCCACACGCCGATACCAGTGTCTCGTGCGCGCCGCGGCCGATGCAGCCGCTGGAACCCGCACAGACGGACGGCACCGCGCTGGTCTGTGGCTTCTTCCAGTTCAATGGCGCGCTCAGCGAGTTGATGATCGATGCCTTGCCCGATCACGTCGTGATCCGCTCGGCCGGTGGCCTGGCACAACCGGTCGGCTACCTGTTCGACCTGATGCTGGCCGAAGCCGCGCAGCAGCCCGAGCTGTCGTCGCCGCTGATCGAGCGGCTCACCGACCTGCTGTTCTTCTACGTGCTGCGGCACGTGGCGCAAGACAGCGCCAGCACCGGCCTGTGGGCACTCGCGCAGCAGCCGGCGCTCAGCGCCCTGCTCGAACAATTGCTGCGCGAACCGGGCAAGGACTGGTCGGCCGATGAGATGGCGCGCGTCGTCAACATGTCGCGGGCGCGTTTCTTCCGCCGCTTCGTCGAAGCCTGCGGCCAGGCACCCGCGCAGTTCCTGCTCGAGTTGCGCATGCATATGGCCGCGCAACGGCTGGGCAGCGGCGACAGCGTCACGCGCGCCGCCGAACACGTCGGTTATCACTCGTATGCAGCGTTCTGCCGGGCGTTCAAGAAAGTGATCGGCGAACAGCCCGGCGCCTATCAGCGCGCGCGGCGCCGCGAGCATGGTCTGGTGCGATCGCATTGAATGAGGCGCCGCGCGGCTGCTCGACGGCAGCACCGCCGGGCACTTGAGACGATCGGGCACAAATCTGCGACGCCGGTGCATAGACCCAACGGCCGTCGCTGCGCAGAATCGGCTCCTTCGAGCCCGCCGCCCAGCCTGAGCTCGTGCCCGGCAACAGCAGCACCCGCGCGCGGATCCGCATTCCACTCATGGTTGATATCCAGATGACCCGACTCACCCTGCACACGCCCGATAGCGCGCCTTCGGCCAGCCGCGCCTACGTCGAACGCGCCATCGCCAACAATGGCTTCTTGCCGAACCTGATCGGCGTGCTCGCCAATGCGCCGGTGGCGCTGGAAACCTATCTGACGGTCTCCGAGATCAACAGCCGCGCCAGCCTGAACCTGCGTGAACGCGAGACGGTGCAGATCACCGCCGCACGCATCCACGGTTGCGAGTTCTGCGTCGCCGGCCATTCGGCGCTGGCGGTGAAAAAAGCGCAATTGCCGGCAGCGGCCGTGGTGGCTCTGCAGCAAGGCCGCGATACCGGCGATACACGGCTCGACGCGGTGCGCGCGTTCACCGAGGCGGTGATCGCTGCACGCGGCGGCGTCCCCGACGAAGCGCTGCAAGCGTTCCGCCAAGCCGATTACAGCGATCAGCAAGCGCTCGAAGTGGTGCTGGGCGTGGCGCTGGCCACGCTGTGCAACTTCGCCAACACGCTTGCGCAATCGCCGGTCAATCCGCAGCTCGAGGCGTTCCGCCCCGGCGTACTGCACGCTTGAGCGTGCCAGCGCGAGGCAAGCAACCATGAATCACGCCCTGTCCCACGGCCTGCAAGGCTGGCTCGACGAACACGCCGAATCACTCGACACCGAATCGCGCCTGGCGCCCGAAGTGCTGCCGCGGCTGGCCGACGAGGGGCTGTTTCGCATCGGCGTGCCTGCCGCCTGCGGTGGCAGCAACGGCGATGCGCGCGACGCGATCGAGGCGATGACGGCAGTGGCCGAACACTCGCTGTCAGCGGCTTTCGTGTTCTGGGGACAACGGGTGTTCATCGAATACCTGCTGCACAGCCCCAATGCAGCGCTGCGCGAACGCTGGCTGCCCGACCTGCTGGCCGGGCGCTGCGCCGGCGCGTCGGGGCTGTCGAACGCGATGAAATTCTTGTCGGGCATCGAAGCCCTGCAGGTCACGGCCACGCCGGCGACATCGACGAATACCGCGGGCGCGCCGACGATCGCGCCGCATCCGGCCGCATCATCGAGCTGGCAACTCGATGGCCGCGTGCCCTGGGCGACCAACCTGCAACCGGGCGCGTTCATCGTCGCGATCGCGGTCGCTGCCCGCGACGGCGGGGCGCCGATGATCGTCGCCGTGCCGCACGACCGCCCAGGCGTCTCGCGCAGCGCCGACCTCGATCTGATCGCATTGCGCGGAACGCGCACGGCGGCACTGACCATCACGGCGGCGCCGATCGACGATCGCGACCTGATCCATGCCGATGCGCCGGCTTTCCTGCCGCACCAACGGCCCGTCTTCCTGGCCATGCAATGCACCTTTGCGATCGGCCTGGCACGCCGCGCGCTGGCCGCCGCCGAAGCCGTCGGCGGCGCCGCGCGCCCGGTGCTCGAAGCACCGATTCGCACGCTGCGCCGCACGCTCACCGAAACGGTCGATGCGCTGCACGCGGGCCTGGCCGATCAACGCTTCGTCACGCAGGCCGCCGAGCTGTTCAAGCTGCGCATACGGCTGGCCGACATCGTCCAGCAGGCGGTGCTGTTCGAACTGCAGGCCAGCGGCGGGCGAGCCTATCACCGCGACCAGCCGCTGGCGTTCGCGCGTCATTGGCGCGAGGCCGCCTTCATCCCCATCGTCACGCCGAGTCTCACGCAATTGCAGGGCGAACTGCTCAAGCACGGCGCGCAATCGGCCGTGGCGGCCGCGCCCGCATGAACGCCGTGGCCGACCTGTCGCATGGGCAGCAAGCTGCGTCGACGGCACCGCACGCTGCGGCAGCCGGTGCCCCATGGGCACTCGAAGCACGCAAGCTGGCCTTCGCCTATGACGGCGCCGCACCGATCTTCGAAGACGTGTCGCTGCGCATCCGCCATCGCGAGATCGTCTGCCTGCTCGGTGCCAGCGGCTGCGGCAAATCCACGCTGTTGCGCGCGCTCGGCGGACTGACTCGCGCCACGCGCGGCAGCGTGCATTTCCTCGGCCAGCCGCTACTGCGCCCGCATCCGCGCGCGGCCATCGTGTTCCAGCAGGCCAGCCTGCTGCCCTGGCTCACCGTCGAGGGCAATGCCGGCTTCGGCCTGAATTTCGCGCGCCAGCCCGCCATCGACCGCGACACGCAAAGGGCGCGCGTGCGGCAGGCACTGGCCGGCGTCGGCCTGGCCGACAAGCTGGCGCTATACCCGGCCGCGCTGTCGGGCGGCATGGCGCAGCGCGTAGCGCTGGCCCGCGCGCTGGCGCGCGAACCGCAGCTCTTGCTGGCCGACGAACCCTTTTCCGCGCTCGACGCCATCACGCGTACCGACATGCAGCAATTGCTGGTCGACGTCGTGCACCGCTGGCATACCGCGGCGCTGCTCGTCACGCACGACATCGACGAGGCGATCTTGGTAGCCGATCGCATCCTGCTGATGGGCGCAGGCGACGGCACGCGCCATGCGCCGGCGCGCATCGAGCACGAATGGACGCTCGACATCGAACGCCCTCGCCACGCCCATCCGGCCGCAGTCGCCGCGCTGCGGCTCGACGTCGTAGCCACGCTCGAACGCCTGCATGCCGCCCCGCGCGAGGCGAACGCAAACGCCAGCGCGGCACCCTGCCCGGTGGCGCCCGCTACGCCCGCGTTGTCACACCGCTCTTCTCCCACCCTCGACGAAAGCCAATCGCCATGACCCGCTCCGCCTCCGACCCGCGTCGATCCCGGCCCCATGTCTGCGCCGCGCCCGATTGCGGCTGCGGCATCACGCGCCGCGACTGGCTGCGTATCGGGTCGCTCGCCGCAGCCGGCACCGCCGCCCCGCTGTTGCGCGCCGGCGATGCGCGTGCCCAGGCCGACAAGGGCGACGACGTGCCGGTGCGCATCGGCTATCTGCCGATCACCGATGCCACGCCGCTGCTGGTGGCGCACAGCCGCAAGCTGTTCGAAGCCGAGGGCCTGCGCACTGAGCGGCCACGCTTGTTCCGCTCGTGGGCACAGATCGTCGAAGCCTTCATCGCCGGACAGGTCAACGTCGTGCACCTGCTGTCGCCGACCACCTTGTGGATCCGCTACGGCTCGCAATTCCCGGCCAAGGTCGTGGCCTGGAATCACCTGAGCGGCTCGGCACTGACGGTGGCCAAGAACATCGATTCGGTCAGCCAGCTGGGCGGCAAGACGGTCGCCATTCCGTTCTGGTATTCGATCCACAATATCGTGCTGCAGCAACTGCTGCGCGCCAACGGCCTGCAAGCCGTGAGCCGGCCGCGCAACGCCACGCTGGCGCCCAACGAAGTCAACCTGGTCGTGCTGGCGCCGGCCGAGATGGTATCGGCGCTGGCCTCGCACTCGGTGGCCGGCTACATCGTCGCCGATCCGTTCAATGCGGCGGCCGAGAATCTCGGCATCGGCAAGGTGCTGCGCTTCGTCGGCGACGTCTGGAAGAACCATGCCTGCTGCCTGGTCACGCTGTCGGAACGCGACATCGCGCAGCGGCCGCAGTGGGCGCAGCGCGTCACCAATGCCCTGGTCAAGGCGCAGCTATGGACGCGCAACAACCAGCTCGAAAGCGCCAAGCTGCTGGCCGCCGATGGCGAAGGGCGCTACACGCC
Organism: Burkholderiales bacterium; assembly: GCA_017307915.1. Classification (GTDB taxonomy): domain Bacteria; phylum Pseudomonadota; class Gammaproteobacteria; order Burkholderiales; family Burkholderiaceae_E; genus Zeimonas. The sequence goes on from JAFKGG010000417.1 coordinate 10,909, forward strand.
GCATCCGCTGCCGGTGCTGGCCAAGGTACTGGCCGCCACCGACTATGCCGGCTACGAACAGGCCGGCGTCGTCAAGCACAAGGGCTGGTATCAGCGCCGCATCGACTTCCAACCGTATCCGTACCCGTCCTATACCGAAGAGCTGGTGCGCGCGCTCAAGACCACCAAGGTCGAAGGCGATGCCCGCTTTCTCGAACGGCTCGAACCGGCCTTCGCCGCTCGCGACCTGGTCGACGATCGCTTCGTGCGTAAATCGATCGAACAAGTGGGCGGCCTGGCCGCGTTCGGCGTGCCGGCCGCGTTCAGCCGGCAGGAAGTCGTGGCACCGTGACGCCGGCAACCCGTATCGGCACGGCGTTGTCCGTGCCATCGATGCTGTCCCGCCTGGCTTGGCCGCTGTCGGGACTGGCCGCAGCGGTGCTGTCATGGGCGCTGGCCGCCGCGCATATTTCCGACGTGGCTGCGATCAGCGCCGCCTTTTCGCCGCAGCAGGCGCTACAGGCGCTCGTGCGACTGGTCGGCGACGGCAGCCTGTGGCCGCACATCATTACCAGCCTGCAGCGCGTCTTCATTTCGATGGCACTGGCGCTGGCGATCGGCGTGCCGCTGGGCGTACTGCTCGGCGTATCGATGCGCTTTGCGCGCGCCACCTCGCTGCTATTCCAGTTCCTGCGCATGGTTTCGCCGCTGTCGTGGATGCCCTTGGCCGTGATGGCGCTGGGCGTCGGCGACGCGCCGGTGGTGTTCCTGCTGGTGTTCGCGGCGGTGTGGCCGATCATGCTGAACACCTCCGCCGGCGTGGCCGCCCTCGACCCGAACTGGCTGCATCTGGCCGCCAGCCTGTCGGCCACCCGTTGGGAAACCATCTCGCGCATCGTGCTGCCCGGCATCGTCGCGCACGTGCTCACCGGCTTTCGGCTGGCGATCGGCATCATCTGGATCGTACTGGTCCCGGCCGAGATGCTGGGCGTCTCGGCCGGGCTCGGCTACTTCATCCTCGACACGCGCGACCGGCTGGCTTATTCGGAACTGATGGCCGCCATCCTGGTGGTGGGTCTGCTCGGCTATCTGCTCGATGCGGTTTCACGCGCCCTGTATCGCGCTTGGCGGCACGATTAGGCAGGGCTGCGCGACGTGTGACTACGCGCGGTTAGACCAACCGCTGTAGCCACGCACTTTGGCCGAGCGCTTGGGGTGCCGGCTTCAGTCGCGAGCCTCAGTCACCGGCCCGATGGGCCACGGACGGCCCGCCGGCCAGGGCCGCCAGCGCCGCCTCGCGCTCCGGCCTGGGCAGCGCACCGATGTGCGCCGCTTGCGCGTAAAAACGCGGCAGATCGCCGCCCTGCGCCGCCAGCAGCGCGCGAAACGCCGGCACCAACTCGGTATAAGTCGACACCGATGCCAGGTGCGCATTGGTCAGCGGCTGCGCAAACCAGCGGTCGTAGCCGGCATAGCCGCCCCACTCGGCGCGCAACTGAGCGTAGTCGCGCCGCAGCGCCTCGAAGGTAGCCGTCTTCGCGGCCAGCTTCTCGGCATCGGACAAGGGCGACTCGTAGACGGCCTGCAATGCCTCGCGATGGCGCTTCAGCAGCGCAATGAACTGCGTGCGCCGCGGCGCATGCCGTTGCCACGCCTCGCGCGCCGCGCTGCCATGGCCCTGCGCCTCGCGCGCGGCCAGCCAGCGTTCGACGCCGATCTGCTCCACCGTGGTGGCAAACGATTCGTTGAACATCGAATCGTTTTTCACGTAGAGCTGCTGATGCGCCAGCTCGTGAAACACCAAGCGCGCCAGCTCGCCTTCGGGCTGACCGATGAAAGTGTTCAGCACCGGATCGTCGAACCAGCCCAGCGTCGAATACGCCGGCACGCCGCCGACGTAAGCCTCGAGCCCTTCATCGCGCAGCCGCTGCGCATAGGCATCGGCCTGCTCGCGATCGTAATAGCCGCGATAGCTGACGCAGCCGGCCACCGGAAAGCACCACTGTTGCAGCTTCAACGATAGCGGCGGCGTGGCGAACACGTTCCAGATCACGAACGGCCGCTTCAGGTCGGCATAACGCAGATAGCTGCCATTGTCAGGCAGGCCCAGCGACGCCGAGGCAAAGCGCCGGATCTCGACGACCAACGCCAGCTTCTCGCGCAGCCTGGCATCGGTGGCGGGATCGGCCAGCAGCGCATCGATCGGCTGCGCCTGCCGCATCACGCTCAGATGCCCGGCAGCCGACTGCCAGTAGTAGGCCGGCACGTCGCGCCACCAGGCGCAGCCGCTGCTGGCCAGCGCCGCCGTCAGGGCCGCCGCCAGGCCCAGGCGCGACCAGGGTGCCCGGTCACGCCACGCCACTGCGCGTCTCCAGGCCGTCTGCGTGCGCCACCTCGATCAGGCAATCGTAGAACGTCGGCCCGCCGCCCAGATCGGTCAAGGCCTGGCTGGTCACCGCGTTCACGTTGCGCCCGCCCGGCGCCAGCTTGTGCCACCACACGCCCCAGGCCACCACCACGCCCGGCCGCGTGCGCTCGCTGACGCGCGCCCGCGCACGGAACGCGCCGCGCTCGTTGCGCAGCTCCACCGCTTCGCCCTCGACGATGCCGCGCGCCGCCGCATCGGTGGGATGGATCTCGCAGGCCGGCTCGCGTTCGGTCCGGCGCAGGCTGTCCACGTTGACGAAGGTCGAATTCATGAAATGCCGCGCCGGCGGCGAGATCAGCGCCAGCGGATAGTGCGCCGCCAAGGCCGGATTCGACGCCGCCGACTCATACGGCGGCACCCAGTCGGGCACCGGGTCGTGCCCCGCCGCCGCCAGCCGCGCGCTATGGAACTCGCACTTGCCCGACGGCGTCGGAAAGCCGCCGTCGGCAAACGGCGCCGCCGCGATGTCGAGCTTGGCCCAGCCGCGCTCGCGCAACTGTGCCAAGGTCAACCCGGCCACCCGCGCATCGCCCCAGTCGATCGCATCGCCCACGATCTGCTCGTCGCTGGCGGCCAGCGCCGGATCATCGAAGCCCATACGCTGCGCCAGCGCGCGAAAGATGTCGCTGTTCGAGCGCGCCTGGCCCAGCGGAGCGATCGCCGGCTCGTTGGCCAGCAGATAGCAGTGCCCATACGTGCGGTGCACGTCGAAATGCTCGAGCTGCGTCGTGGCCGGCAACAGATAGTCGGCGTAATCGGCGGTATCGGTCTGGAAATGCTCGATCACCACTGTGAACAGGTCTTCGCGCGCAAAGCCTTGCAGCACTTTTTCCGAATCCGGCGCCACCGCCACCGGGTTCGAGTTGTAGACCACCAGCGCCTCGATCGGCGGATCGGCCGCCAGCAGCGCATCGCCGATCGCGCTCATGTTGATCGTGCGCGGCCGGTGCGCCGGCCAACCCGGGATCAGATCCGGCCGCGTATGGCGCTGCGGCGTCAACGGCAGCATGCCGCTGACCGACAGCAGCGCGCCGCCGGCCGGATCGCGCCAGGCGCCCACCAAAGCCGGCAGCGACATGATCGCGCGCACCGCATTGGCGCCGCCGCGGCAGCGCTGCAAACCGTAGTTCAGCCGGATCGCGGCCGGCCGGGTGCGGCCGTACAAACGCGCCAACTCGACCACCTCGCCGGCATCGATGCCGCAGATGCGCGCCACGCGCTCGGGCGGGTATTCGGCCGCGCGGCGTGCCAGCGCCTCGAAGCCCAGCGTGTGCCGCGCGACGTAGTCGTGATCGAGCAGATCCTCGGCGATCAGCACCTGCATCATGCCCAGCGCCAGCGCCGCGTCGGTACCGGGCAGCAGCGCGACGTGGCGATGGCACTTGGCCGCCGTATCGCTGCGATACGGGTCGATCGCCACCAGCGTGGCGCCGCGCCGCTTGGCCTGTTGCGCAAAGGTCCAGAAATGCAGATTCGACGTGATCGAGTTCGAGCCCCAGATCAGGATCAGTTGCGCGTCGGCATAGCGTTCCACGTCCATGCCCACCGCGCCGCCCAGCGTATGCGCCATGCCGGCCATGCCGGCCGACGAGCAGATCGTGCGATCGAGCAGCGATGCCCCCAGCCGGTGAAAGAACCGGCCGGCCATACCCTCGCCCTGCACCCAGCCCATCGTGCCCGCGTAGCTGTACGGCAGGATGCGCTGCGGGTCGCGCTCGGCCACACGGCCCAGCCGCGCTGCGATGTCGTCGAGCGCTTCGTCCCAACTCACCGGTACGAAGCGCCCCTCGCCCTTGCGGCCGGCGCGCTTCATCGGCTGCAGCACGCGGTCGGGGCTGTAGGTGCGTTCGGCATAGCGCGACACCTTGGTGCACAGGGCGCCGTGCGTGGTCGGGTGCGCCGGATCGCCGGCCACCTTGATGACGCGGCCGTCGCGCACCGTCACGTGCAGCGCGCAGGTATCCGGGCAGTCATGCGGACAGGCGCCGCGCACCAGTCGTTCGGCGGCAACTTCAAGTGTGGACATGGGCAAACGCCAGCATTGACGCCGTTCTCGGCGCGGTGCTCAATGCTAATCTAATGCGTCGTCCAGCCGCCTTTTTCCAGGTGCCAGGCCATGAAGCTCGTCGAACAGATCGCCGCCTTCGCGCCCGAGATCCGTGCCTTGCGCCGTGATCTGCACGCGCACCCCGAGCTCAAGTTCGAGGAATTCCGTACTAGCGACAGGGTTGCCGAACAGCTCACCGCGTGGGGCATTCCGATCGTGCGCGGCCTGGGCGGCACCGGCGTGGTCGGCATCGTCAAGGCCGGCAGCTCGGATCGCGCCATCGGCCTGCGCGCCGACATGGACGCCCTGCCGATCACCGAATTCAACCGCTTCGAGCACGCCTCCAAGCACCCGGGTCGCATGCATGCCTGCGGCCACGACGGCCACACCGCGATGCTGATGGGCGCCGCCCGCCACTTCGCCACGCAGCGCAACTTCGACGGCACCGTCTACCTGATCTTCCAGCCCGCCGAAGAAGGCGGCGGCGGCGCGCGCGAGATGATCAAGGACGGCCTGTTCGAACGCTTCCCGATGCAGGCGATCTTCGGCCTGCACAACTGGCCCGGTCTGAAAGCCGGCCAGTTCGCGCTGCGCGCCGGGCCGATGATGGGCTCATCCAACGAGTTCCGCATCCGCATCCAGGGTCGCGGCTCGCACGCGGCCCTGCCGCACACCGGCGTCGATCCGGTGCCGGTTGCCTGTCAGATGGTGCAGGCCTTCCAGACCATCATCACCCGCAACAAGAAGCCGATCGAAGCAGCCGTGCTGTCGGTCACCAAGATCCACGCCGGCGAAGCGATCAACGTCGTGCCCGACGTGGCCGAGATCGAAGGCACGCTGCGCACCTTCAGCACCGAAGCCATCGACCTGGTCGAGCAGCGCATGCGCACGATCATCGAACACACCGCGGCCGCGTTCGATTGCAGCGCCGAGCTGACATTCCTGCGCAATTATCCGCCGACCGTCAACCACGCCGCCGAAACCGATTTCTGCCGCTCGGTGATGCAATCGATGGTCGGCGCCGAGAACGTGTTCGAGTTCGAGCCCACGCTGGGCGCCGAAGACTTTTCCTATTTCCTGCTCGAAAAACCCGGCTGCTATGCCGTCATCGGCAACGGCGAAGGCGATCACCGCGACACCGGCCACGGCCTGGGCCCATGCGTGCTGCACAACCCGAACTACGATTTCAACGACGAGCTGATACCGATCGGCGCCTCATACTGGGTTCACCTGGCCGAACGCTGGCTGGCCGCCCGCTGATCGCACAAGGCCGCAGACGATGCTTGCCTTCATCGTCCGGCGTCTGCTGCAAGCCATCGTCGTATTGCTGGCAGTCGCGTTCATCGCGTTCGCGCTGTTCCAGTATGTCGGCGATCCGGTGCTGGCCATGCTCGGCCAAGACGCCACGCCGCAGCAGCGCGCCGAATTGCGCAGCGAACTCGGCCTCGACCAGCCCTTCTACGTGCAGTTCGGTCGATTTCTGGGCAATGCGACCGGCGGCGACTTCGGCCTGTCCTACCGGCAGGGTCGCAAGGTGGCCACGCTGATCCAGGAGCGCTTGCCGGCCACGCTCGAACTATCGCTGGCCGCCGCCGCCCTGGCGCTGGCGCTCGGCATACCGCTGGGCGTCTACACCGCGCTGCGCCGGCGCGGCTTCTTCGCCCACCTGCTGCTGGCCATCTCGCTGATCGGCGTATCGCTGCCCACCTTCGTGATCGGCATCCTGCTGATCCTGGTGTTCGCCGTGCTGCTCGGCTGGCTGCCGTCATACGGCCGCGGTGAAACGGTGGCGCTGGGCGGCTGGAATTCCGGGCTGCTGACCTGGGACGGCTGGCAACACCTGCTCCTGCCGGCGATCACGCTGTGCCTGTTCCAGCTCACGCTGATCATGCGGCTGGTACGCGCTGAAATGCTCGAAGTGCTGCGCACCGACTACATCAAGTTCGCACGAGCGCGCGGCCTGGCCGATCGCAGCGTGTATTTCGGCCACGCCTTGCGCAATACGCTGGTGCCCGTGATCACCATCACCGGCTTGCAGCTAGGCTCGATCATCGCATTCGCGATCGTCACTGAAACCGTGTTCCAGTGGCCCGGCATGGGGCTGCTGTTCATCCAGGCCGTGCAGGCCGCCGACATTCCCGTGATGGCCGCCTATCTGTGCCTGATCGCGCTGATCTTCGTCATCATCAACCTGTTCGTCGACTTGCTGTATTTCGCCGTCGATCCCAGGCTGCGTATCGAGCGCAGCGCGACGGCACACCCATCATGAACGCTGCCGATCGCCTTCCTGCTGCTGCGGCTGATGCCGCGCCCCATCCCGTCACCGAGTCCAGCCCTGCCGTCCAGGCCGGTGCCGATCCCTCGCACTATCTGGGGCGCCATCCAGCGCTGGCCGCGCTGCGCCGCTGGCACAGCGAATTCACCGCTATCCGCCATGCCTTGCACGCCAACCCCGAACTGGGCTTCGAAGAACACTTCACCGGCGAGCTGATCGCGCGGCAGCTCGACCGCTACGGCGTCGACGAAGTGCATCGCGGCATCGGCCGCACCGGCCTGGTCGGCGTCATCCGCGGCCGGCACACGCACAGCGCGCGCACCATCGGCCTGCGCGCCGACATGGACGCGCTGCCGATGCAGGAAGAAAACGAGATCGCGCACCGCTCGCGCAAGGCCGGCTGCATGCACGGCTGCGGTCACGACGGCCACGTCACGATGCTGCTCGGCGCCGCGCGCTACCTGGCCGCGCACCGCGATTTCGACGGCACTGCGCACCTGATCTTCCAGCCCGGCGAAGAGGGCATGGGCGGCGCCAAGGCGATGATCGACGACGGCCTGTTCGAGCGCTTTCCCTGCGACTCGATCTATGCGATGCACAACTGGCCAGCGCTGGCGCCCGGCAAGCTGGCCGTGCGGCCCGGCCCCATCATGGCCGCCGCCGATCGCATCACCATCCACATCGAAGGCCGCGGCGGCCACGGCGCGCATCCGTATCAGGCCATCGACCCGGTGCTGGTCGCGGCGCACATCATCACCGCCGCGCAATCGATCGTCTCGCGCAACGTCAGCCCGATCGATTCGGCGGTGGTCAGCCTGTGCTCGGTGCAGGCCGGCAACCCGGGCGCGATGAGCGTCATCCCGCGCGAAGCCAAGCTGGTCGGCACCGTGCGCACGTTCCGCGTCGACACGCAGAACATGATCGAAGCGCGGCTGCGCGAGCTGGTCGGTTCGGTGGCGGCCGCCTTCGGCGCCAAGGCCGAGCTGCAGTACGAGCGCATCTATCCGGCCACCATCAACAGCACGCGCGAAGCGCTGTTCGGCGCGCGCGTCGCCGCCGAACTGGTCGGCGACGAAAACCTGGTGCGCGACCTGGAACCCAGCATGGGCGCCGAGGACTTCTCGTTCATGCTGCACGCGCGCCCCGGCGCGTATTTCCGTATCGGCCAGGGCGGCGCCGAGAACGGCGCCTTCCTGCACAACACCCGCTACGACTTCAACGACCAGATCCTGCCGCTGGGCGCCGCGCTATTCGTGCGGCTGACCGAGCAGGCAATGCCGATCGGATCGATGGCTTGAACAACACCCGCCAGCGCCGTCACCACAGAGAGAACATCGATGCACCCGATCCTGCGCCGTACCGCCGTCGCCGTCGCCGCCTCGCTCGCGCTCGCCTTCGGTGGGCAAGCCCAGGCCAAGACCTTTCGCATCGCCGACCAGGGCGACGCGGTATCGATGGACCCGCACTCGCTGAACGAATCGCTGCAGCTCTCGTTCACCGGCAACATCTATGAAGCCCTGGTCGGGCACGACAAGAAGCTCGGCCTGGTGCCGGCGCTGGCCACCCGCTGGACGCAGACCAAGCCCACCACCTGGCGCTTCGAGCTGCGCCGCAACGTGCGCTTTCACGACGGCACGCCGTTCACCGCCGACGACGTAGTGTTTTCGCTGGGCCGCGCCGCCGCCGACGGCTCCGACATGCGTTCCTACACCAGCGACATCGCGCAGGTACGAAGGATCGACGACCACACAGTGGAAATCGACACCAGGAACCCGTTCCCGATCCTGCCCGACGTGCTTGCGCTGGTCTACATCATGAGCAAGAAGTGGTGCGAGGAAAACAAGGCCGAGCGCCCGGTCGACAAGCGCAAAGGCATCGAGAACACCGCCTCGTTCAAGGCCAACGGCACCGGGCCATTCCGTCTGCGCGCGCGCGACCCCGGCGTGCGCACCGTGCTGGCGCGCAACGGCTCTTATTGGGACAAGATCGAATCGAACCTCGACGAAGTCGTGTTCACGCCGATCGCCAACGACGCCACGCGCGTAGCCGCGCTGATCTCGGGCGAGATCGACATGATGCAGCCGGTGCCGGTGCAGGACGTCGCGCGCATCAAGCGCGACCGCAACCTCAGCGTACTCGAAGGCCCCGAGCTGCGCATCATCTTCCTGGGCATGGATCAAGGGCGAGACGAACTGCAGTACTCCAGCGTCAAGGGCAAGAACCCGTTCAAGGACGCACGCGTGCGCCGCGCGTTCTATCAGGCGATCGACATCGAGGCGATCAAGTCGCGCATCATGCGCGGCTCAGCGCAGCCGATCGCGTTGATGGTGGCGCCCGGCATCCGCGGCTATTCGGCCGCGCTGAACAAACGGCTGCCCTATGACCCCGCAGCGGCCCGCAAGCTGCTGGCCGATGCCGGCTATCCGAACGGCTTCGAGGTCAAGCTCAATTGCCCGAACGACCGCTACGTCAACGACAGCCAGATCTGCCAGGCGGCGGCCAGCATGCTGGCGCGCATCGGTGTGAAGATCAATCTCGAGGTCGAGAGCAAGAACACCTACTTCCCGAAAATCCTGTCGCGCAACACTTCGTTCTACATGCTCGGCTGGACACCGGGCACCTACGATTCGCACAACGTGCTCAACGCCATCCTCGGTTCGCCCGACCCTTCGGGCCGTGGCCAGTTCAACCTGGGCAGCTATCGCAATGCACGCGTCGATGAACTGGCGCGGCTGGTGCAGGTCGAGACCGACCAGACCAAGCGCAACGCGCTGATCGCCGAAGCCTTCAAGATTCATCAAGATGAAGTCGGCCACCTGCCGCTGCATCAGCAGACACTGGCCTGGGGCATGCGCAAAAACGTCAACCTGGTTCAACTCGGCGACAACTTCATCTATTTCAAGTGGGTGGTGATGAAGTAAGCGGCGATACGACGACGCGCCAGTCACGCACGTGGCCATCGCCCCTCGCTCCACGCAGCACCCAGCCGCCGGCGCGCTGCGCCGCTTCCTCGACGGCGATCTCTGGCATGACTTTCGCCACAGCCCGGTAGCGATCGCGGCCGCGCTGGTGACCGCCGCATTCGTCGCCGGTGCCCTGCTGGCACCGTGGCTCGCGCCGCACCATCCCTTCGACCTGGCTTCGCTGTCGCTGGAAGATTCGATGCTGCCGCCGGCCTGGCTGGCCGAAGGCAAGGCAAGCTTCGTACTCGGCACCGACGACCAGGGCCGCGACGTGCTGTCGACGATCCTGTACGGTTCGCGCATCTCGCTGCTGGTCGGCTTCGCTTCGGTGCTGCTGGCCATGCTGCTTGGCGTCTCGCTCGGCCTGCTGTCGGGCTACATCGGCGGCCGGCTCGATGCCTTCATCATGCGCGTAGCCGACGTGCAGTTGTCGTTCCCGGCGATCCTGATCGCGCTGCTGATCGACGGCACGGCGCGCGCCGTGCTGCCGCCGCAGACGCACAGCGACTGGCAGGCGATCGCCGTGCTGGTCATTTCGATCGGCCTGGCTAACTGGGTGCAATATGCGCGCACCGTGCGCAGCTCGACGCTGGTCGAAAAGAACAAGGAGTACGTGCAGGCCGCCCGCGTCATCGGTGTCGGCCGCTGGCGCATCATGCGCCGCCACGTGCTGCCCAATGTACTCGGGCCGGTGCTGGTGATCGCCACGATCAACATGGCGCAGGCGATCATCACAGAGGCCACCTTGTCGTTCCTCGGCGTCGGCGTGTCGCCGACCACGCCGTCGCTGGGCACCATGATCAGCGAGGGCAACGATTTCCTGTTTTCCGGCGAATGGTGGCTGGTCGTGTTTCCCGCGCTGGCGCTGGTGCTGCTGTGCATGTCGGTGAACCTGCTGGGCGATTGGCTGCGTGATGCGCTCAACCCGAAGCTGCGCTAGGCGAGACGCCCCTCCCCCGCTGCTGCAAGTGCAGGAGCTGTGCGTCGAGTTCGCCACCCGGCACGGCCCGCTGCGCGCGCTCGACGGCGTGTCCCTGCAGATCGGCGAAGGCGAAGTACTCGGCGTCGTCGGCGAATCGGGCGCCGGCAAGTCGCTCACCGGCGCCGCCATCATCGGCCTGCTCGAACCGCCCGGCCGCATCGCCGGCGGTCGCATCCTGCTGCGCGGCCAGCGCATCGACGACCTGCCGCCGCCGGCGCTGCGCCGCATCCGCGGCAAGGAAATCGGCGCGATCTTCCAGGATCCGCTCACCTCGCTGAACCCGCTGTACACGATCGGCCGGCAACTGATCGAAACCATCGCGCTGCATCAAGCGCTGTCGCCCACGCAGGCGCGCACGCACGCGATCGAGCTGCTCGCCGCCACCGGCATTCCCGCGCCGGCTGCCCGCATCGACCACTATCCGCACCAGTTCTCGGGCGGCATGCGCCAGCGCGTCGTCATCGCGCTGGCCCTGGCCGGCCGGCCCAGGCTGGTCATCGCCGACGAACCCACCACCGCGCTCGACGTGTCGATCCAGGCGCAAATCATTGCGCTGCTCAAGCATCTATGCCGTGCGCAGCGCACCGCGATCATGCTGATCACGCACGACATGGGCGTGATCGCCGAAACCGCCGATCGCGTCGCCGTGATGTATGCCGGGCGCATCGCAGAGAGCGGCCCGGTGCTCGATGTGCTGCACCGGCCGCGCCATCCGTACACGATCGGCCTGATGGGTTCGATCCCGTCGCTCGACGAGCGACGGCAACGGCTCATGCAGATCGACGGCGCCATGCCACGGCTCGATGCGATTCCATCGGGCTGTGCATTCCACCCGCGCTGCCCGCATGCGATGCCGATCTGTCGCGAGCAACGGCCGCCGCTGTTCGACGTCGAGATAGTGCAGGCGGCATGCTGGTTGCTGCAATCGGAGCCGGCACCGCGCGGCGAGCCAGACCGCTCGGCGCCAGAGCGTACCGCCGGCCTCGCGGCTGGGTCTGCAACGGCATCCATGGCCACGGCCGCCGCATTCCGCCCTGTCCATGGTCCGGCCGAAGCGCCTTCCCCTCCCCCCTCGCAGCCATCCGGCGCGACACCCCTGATCGAAGCCCACGAACTTGCCAAGACCTTCGACGTATCGCCCCCCTGGCTGAACCGACTGCTCGAACGCCAGCCGCGCAAGCTGTTGCAGGCCGTCGACGGGGTCTCGTTCTCGATCGCGCGCGGCGAAACGCTGGCGCTGGTCGGCGAATCAGGCTGCGGCAAATCGACGGTGGCGCGCCTGCTGGTGGGCCTGTATGCGCCCAGCCGCGGCCGTATCCGCTTCGACGGACAGGACCTGGACACGCTCGCCCCGCGCGAAACCGCACGGCCGCACCGGCGCATACAGATGATCTTCCAGGATCCCTACGCCAGCCTGAACCCGCGCTGGACGGTGGCCGACATCATCGCCGAACCGATCCGCGTGCAGCAATTGATCGACAGCGAAGCCGGCATCCGCGATCGCGTCGACGAACTGCTGATGCAAGTAGGGCTGGCCGCCGCCGATGCGTCGAAGTTTCCGCACCAGTTCTCGGGCGGCCAGCGCCAGCGCATCTCGATCGCCCGCGCGCTGGCCGGCGCGCCGCAGTTCCTGGTCTGCGACGAACCCACGTCGGCGCTCGACGTATCGGTGCAGGCGCAGGTGCTGAACCTGATGCGCGAGCTGCAACGCCGCAAGGCGCTCACTTATCTGTTCATCTCGCACAACCTGGCGGTGGTGCATCACATCAGCGATCGCGTCGGCGTCATGTACCTGGGCCGTCTGGTCGAGCTGGCCCCCAAGACCACGCTGTTTGCCATGCCGCAGCATCCGTATACGCGCATGCTGCTCGACGCGATTCCCGACCTGTCGATGAGCGACCGGGCGCGCCGCCCGGTGGCCGGCGAAGTACCGAACCCGCTGGCTCCGCCCGCCGGCTGCAGCTTCCATCCGCGCTGCCCGCATGCCGACGCACGCTGCCGCAACGAACGGCCGGCGCTGCAGCCCAGCGCCGGCGGCGGCGTCACCGCCTGCCATGCCGTCGAAGAAGGCCGGATCGCGATACAGCGCAGCGCCTGATACCGCGCTCTACCCGGCCCCCTGCAAACACCACCCACGCGCGCCCCGCTGCAAGCGATACCGCCCCCCTACCTGCAGTATCGCCTTGCTCGGCACGTGCCCGAACGGCAGCCCGCAGACGATCGCCACCCCAGGCAAGCGCGCGCGAAAATAATCGACCACCGTGTACAGATCGAAGCCATTGTCATGCGGCGCCGGCTTCCATTCGGTGAACCCACCCAGCAGCAGCGCACGCTGGCGCGCCAGCACGCCGGCGTACAGCAGTTGATGCAGCATGCGTTCGATGCGGTACGGATGCTCGGCCACGTCTTCGATGAACAGCAGCCCGCCATCGACCTGCGGCAGATACGGCGTGCCCACTGCAGCCGCCACCAGCGACAGGTTGCCGCCCCACAGCAGCCCTTCGACGGCTTCACCGGCGGGTACGCAGCCGTCATCGTGCTCGCTTGCCCATTGCACGTCGGCGCAGCGCCCGGCCAGCAGCGCCTGAAACTGCGCCAGCATGAATGCATCGGGTGTGCCGCCGCCGAAATCGGCGGCCAGCGCCGGTCCGGCAAAGCTCGCCGCGCCGGTACGCGCCAGCAGTGCCAGCTGGAACGCCGTGAAATCGCTATAGCCGATCCAGCGCACACCGCGCGCCACCGAGGCCGCCACCAGCGGCCAATCGATGCGATCGAGCAGCCGCGACAGGCCATAGCCGCCGCGCACGATCATCACCGCATCGATGTCGGTCATGCGCGCCACGCGCTCGATCTGCGCCAGCCGCGCCTCATCGGTATCGGCAAAGCGCAGCCATGGCGCCGCGGGCGCCTCGTAGCGCAGTTCATGGCCCAAGGCTTGCAGGCGCGCCAAGGCCGCCTCGAACGCCGGCAAGGACAGGTGTGCGCCCGACGGCGCGATCACCGCGATGCGGGCCCCGCGTGGCGGCATCTCGGCATCTGCGCATGCCGATACAGGCGCGGGCACCGGCGCGGGCACAGGCGCCCGTGCGAGCGGCATACCGCTCTTACGCGTCTCGTTCATCCGCGCTCCTGCGGTTCGGCCAGATGCAGGCTCAGGCTTTCCTTGATCTCTTCCATCACGATGTAGCTGCGCGATTCACGCGCCTGCGGCAAGGCCAGCAGCATGTCACCGAGCAGTTTACGGTAGGCCGCCATTTCGGGAATGCGCGCCTTGATCAGATAGTCGAACTCGCCCGACACCAGATGGCATTCCAGCACGTACGGCATGCGCAGCACCTCGCGGCGAAACTCATCGAAGATCGGCCCCGACTTGGCCGCCAGTTTCAGCTCGACGAACACCAGCAAGTGCTGGCCCAACGCCTGCGGGTTCAGCCGCGCGTGATAGCCGAGAATGAAGCCGTCACGCTCCAAGCGCCGTACGCGCTCGCTGCACGGCGTTACCGACAGGCCCACGCGATCAGCCAGATCGGTGATCGACATGCGGCCGTCCGCCTGCAGCGCGCGCAGGATGGCGCGATCGATTCGATCAAGGTCCTTTACCTGCTGAGTTCGGTTTCTCAATAGATTTTCACCTGCAACACGGCTTATACGCGATAAATTCTAGCGCTATTCTCAAATACGGCAAAAAACTCTACTGCCTCCGCCGCACAATATTGGGGTAATTCGAACCCTTGTGGGGCCAGCGCCCCGCGGAGAGCAGACATGCGCGTGATGGTCCTCGGCAGCGGCGTCATCGGCGTCACCACCGCCTGGTATCTGGCGCGCGCCGGCATGCAGGTCAGCGTCATCGATCGCCAGCCCGGCCCGGCGCTGGAAACCAGTTTCGCCAACGCCGGCCAGATCTCCCCGGGCTATTCCACCCCCTGGGCCGCGCCCGGCATCCCCGCCAAGGCGCTGAAGTGGCTGTTCCAGCGCCACGCCCCGCTGGCGCTGCGCCCCGACGGCACGCTGTTCCAATTGCAGTGGCTGATGCAGATGCTCGCCAACTGTTCGGAGGCGCGCTATGCCGTCAACAAGGAACGCATGCTGCGTCTGGCCGAATACAGCCGCGACTGCATTCGCGCGCTGCGCGCCGACATCGGCATCGAATACGAAGGCCGCCAGCTCGGCACGCTGCAAGTGTTCCGCACCGCCAAGCAGCTCGATGCCGCCGCGCGCGACGTCGAGATCCTGCGCGAAGTCGGCGTGCCCTTCGAACTGCTGACGCCTGCGCAGCTGGCCGGCGTCGAGCCGGCGCTGGCGCGCGTCAGCGGCAAACTGACCGGCGCACTGCGG
>JAFKGG010000418.1 GCA_017307915.1 Burkholderiales bacterium
TCCATTTCGGGGCCTCCGTCTGTTAAGTGGCTAGTTCGAACTTCCACTTTGGCACTCGATGCCGTCGACTGCGAGGCCCCCCTTCATCACACGCATCTCCACCGTTCGCAATCGATCAGCGAGGGGGAGGCGTCCATACCATCTCCTTTCACAGGTTACCGTGCCGGCGCAGGCTTTCCAGGCGCAGCGCAATCTTCTGTTCCAGTTCGCTCAATTGCTGCTGCAATGTTGCCTGCTCGGCGGGAGCGGCCGCATCGAGCCGGGCGCGCAAGGCAGCGCGTTCGTGGAACAGCGCCAGCTCGGGCGGAGCCAGTCCGGCGTTCTTCAAAATCTTGAATCCCATGCGCAGCGCCGCCGGCGTTTGCTGCCAGGCTTCGTCGTCGGGCATTGGCTTGCCGAAGCTGGGCGCGCTGCGCAGTTCGCCCATTGCCTCGGCTTCGGCCAGCTTGCGCGCAATTTCCTCGTCGAGCGTGCTCATCATCGTGCCGGGCGGCCTACCGCGGCCGCGTCAATGCCATCATAAAGGCATGGCATCATCACAGTGCTGCGTCCGCCTTGCACAGTCGGGAATCGGCCGCTGAGGCGCAGCAGCATGCGCCCGGGCATCTGTCTTGCAGAGCTCGCCGAAGCGCGCGGCACACGAGGGGAGGACGCCGATGCAGACGATTCGGTACTGGCTGGGAATCATCATCACTGCCGTGCAGAACTGGATGTCCAGTCAGGCGTTCGTCTACGCGGCGGCGCTGGCGTTCTTCACCGTGTTCTCGATCGCACCGGTGACGATCGTGGCCGTCACGATCGTCGGCATCGTGCTCGGCGAGCGCGCTGCGCAGGGGCAGATCATGGCGCAGCTGCAAGGCGTGATCGGCCCCGAAGCGGCCGGCGTGGTACAGACCGCGGTGGTCAACGCGCAGATCGATCATAGCGGCCTGTGGCCGACGATTCTCGGTATCGGCCTGATCCTGGCCGGCGCCAGCACCGTGTTCGCGCAGATGCAGGCGTCGCTGAACGCGATCTGGGAAGTGGCGCCGAACCCGACGCGCAACAGCATCTTCCTGTTCATCAAGAGCCGCATCCTGTCGCTGACAGTGGTGCTGGCGATCGGCTTCATCCTGCTGGTGTCGCTGCTGCTGAGCGTCGCGCTGGGCGCGATCGTCGAGTTCGCCAGCGGCTGGCTGCCGATTCCTGCCGGCTGGATGGTGGCGCTCGATGCGGTGCTGTCGCTGGCGGTGATCAGCCTATTGTTCGCTGCGTTGTTTCGCGTGCTGCCCGACGTGGTGCTGCGTTGGCGCGACGTGTGGGTCGGGGCGGTCGTTACTGCCGGCTTGTTCACGTTGGGCCGCTGGCTGATCGCGCTATATCTGGCGCATACCGCCACCGCGTCTGCTTATGGCGCGGCCGGCTCGCTGGTGCTGCTCTTGCTGTGGGTCAATTATTCGTCCTTGATTCTGCTCTACGGCGCGGCGTTCACGCGCGCGCACTACGAGGCGCGCGGCCGTCAGATCGTGCCGCGCAGGACGGCGATGCGTGTGCACCGCGAGCTGGTGCCGGCCGATGCGCGGCAGGAGGGCACGGCAAGCGCCGATGCGGCGGAGACCTCGGCGTCGGAGAGCGAAGCACTGAGGGCCGAGGCGTTGAAGGCCGCGGCATTGAAGGCGGCGACTCTAGAGGGCCGCTGAGCCGATCCGCCTCGCCGTCGCAAATGTTCAGGCCCGCGCCGCCGCTGGCGCCTTGAAGATCCCGGCCGCCTGAATCGGTTCGCCCGTCTGCGTCTTTAGACCGTAGGCCGAGGCCGCCCGCCGCTCGACTCGCACCCGTGCCCGGACCGCACCGCACTCGTGCCCGTGCCCGTGCCCGTGCCTGCACCTGCACCTGCACCTGCACCTGCACCTGCACCTGCACCTGCACCCCGTTCCGGTGCCCTCTGATATTGTGCGTCAAGCGCACATAATTTAGATTGACATGTTGATGTCGGTCAAAATAAGATGAAAAAACCAAATTGAATGTGCGATAAGCGCACTAATTGGGTGCGGGCCGGCGAATCGATGTCGCCGTTGCTCGCAGGCCGCGTTCGACTACAGCGCATGTACATCGTCGCGTCCAATCATCCAGCACGGTGAGTCCGCATGAACCTCAGTGATGCCCGTCCCGTTTCCTGTCCCCCGATCACCTGGCCGAAGGAGGGCGTCAGCCGCGTCCCCTACCAGGTCTATACCGATCCCGAGCTGTACGCCGCCGAGCAGGAACAGCTCTTTCGCGGCGAGATCTGGCAGTTCCTCGGTTTCGACATCGAGGTGCCGAAGGTCGGCGACTTCAAGACGGCGTGGATCGGCGATACGCCGGTGATCCTGGTGCGCAGCTCGGAAGATGGCTTCAGCGCGCTGGTCAATCGTTGTGCGCATCGCGGCGCCACGCTGTGCTTCGAACCGCAAGGCCACCGCCGCGAGTTCTCCTGCGTCTATCACAACTGGAGCTATTCGCTGACCGGCGAGTTGAAAAGCGTGGCCTTCCACCGCGGCGTGCACGGCGTCGGCGGCATGCCCAAGGATTTCAACTTCGGCGATCACGACCTGCGCCGGCTGCGCGTCGAGACATTGTGCGGACTGGTGTTCGCCACGTTTTCCGACACGGTGGCGCCGCTGCAAAACTATCTGGGCGAGAAGATGTGCGCGCATCTGCGCCGCGTGTTCGCGCGGCCGGTGCGCATCCTGGGCAGCTATTCGCAGATGCTGAACAACAACTGGAAGCTCTACATGGAGAACGTCAAGGACTCCTACCATGCGAGCTTGCTGCATCTGTTCCTCACCACCTTCAAGCTCAACCGTCTGTCGATGCAGGGCGGCCTGACGCTGGATGAGTCGGGCGGCCATCACATCAGTTTCTCGAAGATGTCCACCGACCTGGCCGGCGGCACCGATTATGAATCGGGCCGCCTGCGCGCGCAGCAGGACGACTTCAGGCTGCGCGACCCGCGGCTGCTGGGCAGCTGGCCCGAGTTCGACGACGGCATCACGCATGCGATCCAGTCGCTGTTTCCGAACATGGTCGTGCAGCAGATCCAGAACGCATTTGCGGTGCGAGTGCTGGTGCCGCGCGGCGTCGAGCGCTGCGAATTGTTCTGGACGCTGTTCGGCTTCGCCGAGGACACGCCCGAGCAGCATCGCACGCGGCTGCGGCTGGCCAATCTGGTCGGCCCGGCCGGGTTGATCTCGATGGAAGACGGCATCGTCGGCAACTTCGTGCAGCGCGCGATCGGCGAACGGCCGACCGGCAAAGCCGTGCTGGAAATGGGCGGGCGTACCGTCGAAAGCCAGGAGTCGCGCGTCAGCGAAGCATCGGTGCGCGGCTTCTGGCAGTGCTATCGCCGCCACATGGGGCTCTGAAATCATGAATGTCGCCACCGAACGTCCGGCGCTGTCGCGCGATGCCGGCCATCACGCCCGCGTCGTGCAACTGCTCACCGACTACGTCCATTGCATCGACGATGGCCGCTATGAGGAATGGCCCGAGTTCTTCCACGATCCGTGCAGCTACAAGATCGTGACGCGCGCCTCGCTGGCGCGCGGCTACGAGGCCGGCATCATCGATTGCGAAAGCAAGGGCATGCTGATCGACCGCATCAGCTCGCTGCGGCGCGCCAACATCTACGAGCCGCACGTCTATCGGCATCTGCTCGGGCCGACGCGGATCACCGCCGCCGGCGACGACGGCGTGTCGGCGCGCACCGGCTTCGTCGTGATGCGCATCGTCGAAGGCCAGTCCACCGAAGCCTTCGTCAGCGGCATTTACGACGATCGTTTCATCTACGCAGACGGCGAGCTGAAGATCGCCGAGCGGCTGGTCGTGCTCGATTCCAGTTGTGTCGACACGCTCCTGGTGATTCCCCTTTGACGGGGGCAGCAACGCGCTCCGGCGGCGCCGGCCGGGGTGCGCGCAGCGTATCGAGAAGACGGCCAGAGGAAGTCGTGCCGAGGAGATTTCTTCAATTTCGAAGGGGTATGTCCATGCTGAACATGCGCAGAGTCATTCGTAATGCCTGTCTTTCGTTGGGACTTCTCGGTTGTTGCCCTGCTGCGCTGCTGGCGCAGGGCACGTATCCCGAGCGCCCGATCCGCCTGCTGGTCGGCTTGACGGCCGGCGGCCCATCGGACCTGCTGGCACGCACCATCGCCGGCGGTCTGCAGAAGGAGCTGGGCACCACCATCGCGGTCGAGAACCGCGCCGGCGCCGGCGGCATCGTCGCCGCGTCGGCCATCACGCAGGCGCCGGCCGACGGCTACACCATCCTGTTCGCCGCGATGCCGGCGGTGGTGTTCGTGCCGCTGTTGAACAGCAAGCTGCCTTACCAGCAGGAACGCGACTTCGTGCCGATCGGCACGATCGCCTCGTATTCGCTGTTCCTGTTCGCCAATCCCGACCTGCCGGCGCGCAACGTGCCCGATCTCATCAAGCTGGCCAAGAGCAAGCCCGGCGAGCTCACGTTCGCCTCGGGCGGTAACGGCACCTCCAATCATTTGTCGGGCGAGCTGATGAAGCGCATGGCCGGCATCGAGATGCTGCACGTGCCGTACAAGGGCAACGTCACCGCGCAGCAGGACGTGATCGCCGGGCGCGTGTCGGTGATGTTCGATTTTCTGTCGACTTCGAAGCAGTTCGTCGACAACGGCCGGCTGCGCATGCTGGCCACCACGGGCAAGGCGCGCTCGCGCTTCGCGCCCGACGTGCCGACGCTGGAAGAGTCGGGGCTGAAAGGCTTCGACCTCACCGCCTGGTTCGGCCTGTTCACCAGAGCCGGCACGCCCAAGCCGATCGTCGACAAGCTCAACGCGGCACTGCGTGCCACGCTGGCTACGCCCGAGATGCAGCAGCAGCTTACCGCCCAGGGTTATGACGTGATGCCAGGCAGCTCCGACGAACTGAGCGAGCGCATCAAGGCCGATTTCGCGCTGTGGACGCCGGTGATCAAAGGGGCGGGGATCACCGCCAATTGACGGCTCACGCGGCAGCCAGCTTGTCGGCTGCCGCATTCAAGCGCGGCAGCAGCTCTTCGATCATCTGCGCCGCCGTCATCCGGCGCGTCGGCGCGCTGATGCCCAGCGCCAAGCCGGTTTCGCTCAACGGATTGCGCACCGGCACCGCGATCGTGTTCATGCCCGGCTCGAATTCCTCGATGCTGGTGGCATAGCCGAGCTGGTGGACCTGCCGCGTCTCGGCGACGATCTGGTCGATGCTCACGTGCGTGGCCGGGCTCAGCTTGCGCGGCGGCGCGTGGGCCAGCAGCTCGCGCACCACGGGCTCGGCCAGTTCGCCGAGCAGCACCTTGCCCATCGCCGTGCAGAACGCCGGCAGCCGCGTGCCCACCGCGACATTGATCGACACCGGCCGTGGACTTTGCGCGCGCGCCACGAACAGGATGTCGGCGCCGGTGAGCACCGCCAGCGAGGCCGATTCCAGCGTCGCGCCGGCGATCGCATCGAGTAGCGGCTGCGCGGCACGAAACAGCCGGTTGCCGCCGAGCTGGCTGCGGGCCAGCACCAGCACCTTGGGCGTCAGTGAGAAGTGGCGGCCGTCCTGGCGCATGTAGCCGAGCGCCGTCAAGGTCAACAGAAAGCGCCGTGCAGCCGCGCGCGTGATGCCCGCACGGGCGGCCACCTCGCTCAGCGTCAAGCGCGTGCTGGCCAGCTCGAAGGTTTCCACGATGCGCAGCCCCTTGGCCAGCGTGTCGATGAAATCCTTGTCGCTGACCGGGATCTGCATGTCTTCGGCAGGCGTCCAGGTCATGGCAGCGAGTGCCTCGATGGGTTCATGCCGCAGCGGGACGCGGCATTGACCGAAGCTTAGCGCCTTTGGCGCGGCAGGTACTTTGACCCTTGGCAACGCAGGCGCCATAAGCGGCGGCGTCGGAGGGGGTGGGCACCGATGGTGCGGCCGGGCGCAGCGACCCGTCGCCGGCGTGGCTCAGTCCAGCTTGCCGCTCTCGGCCACCTTCACGTAGGTAGCCTCGAGGTGTCGATCCATGATCGCGCACAGGCGCTTGGTGTCGCGCTTGAGTGCCGCATCGCACAACTGCTTGTGTTCTTCGTTGGCGTCGCGCTTGACCGAGTGGATCGACAGGCAAACTCGCCGGTAGCGCTGCGTATAGGCATAGATGATGCTGCGAAAGCGCAGCAGATGGGCCGACGTGCAGGCCGAGACCAGCGTCTCGTGGAACTCGTCGTTGAGCAGTTCCCACTCTTCGGCCGCGCCTTCCTCTTTGGCCAGCAGTCGCTTGTGCACCTTGGACAAGCGATGATAAGCGCCCAACACGCTGGCTTCCCAGGCATCGTCGCCCTGCTTGAGCGAGGCCACCAGCGCTTCTTTCTCCAACAGCTTGCGCAGGTCGGTGAGATCGCGGAACTCGGCCAGCGACATCGGCGCTACCGAAAAACCGCGCCGCTCCTGCGCGATGACGAAGCCGTCGGACACCAGCCGCGACAGCGCCTCGCGCAGCGGGCTGGCGCCGATGCCATAGGAGTCGCGCAGCTTGTTGATGCGCAGTCGTGCCTGCGGCGGCAGGCGGCCTGAAATGATGTCGTTGCGCAGCGTCTGCCAGGCGACGTGCGACAAGGAATCCTCCAGAAGCTCCTCGTTAGCGCTCATTGTTATCGATAGTAGTGTGTATCGTCGACATTATAGGCGCGCGGGCAAGGGCGGCAGACGCGAAGCGGCGACGATGACGCCGCCGCGTCCGTCATGCGGCGGCGCAGCCGATCTGGCCGAAGGCCTCGATCTCGACCAGGATCTCAGGCTTGGCCAGCGCGCTGACTTCGACCAGCGAGCAGGCCGGGAAGTCGCCGCTGAAGAATTCCTTGCGCGCCGTCCACACCTTGGCGTTCTGGCTGATGTCGGTGACGAAGATCGTGAGCTTCACTACGTCGTCGATGCTGCCGCCGGCAGCGATCATCAAGTCGCGGATCTTGCCGAAGATCACTCGCGATTGCTCATAGGCATCGGCGCCGTCGATCGTCGTGCCGTCGGTCGCACGCGCTGTCATGCCCGAGATGTAGACCTGGTTGCCCACCCGCAGGCAGTTCGACCACATCCCGGGTGAGGGCTCGGCCACTTGCGGGCTGATGATGCGTTCCTTCCTCATAGCTTTCTCCTTCATGATGGCGCTTGTTCAGACGGCGAGATATTGATGTGCCGCGCAATCGGCCTGCGCCAGTTCAGCGCTGCTGCCTTGCCAGACGACGGTACCTTTTTCCAGCACGTAGTGCCGGTCGGCCAGGTGGGCCAGTTTCTGCACTTCCTTGTCGACGATCAGCATCGCCATGCCCTGCTGCTTCAGGTCGTGCAGGCGCAGCCAGATTTCCTGACGGATCAGCGGTGCCAGGCCCTCGGTGGCCTCGTCCAGGATCAGCAGCTTCGGATTGGTCATCAATGCGCGGCCGATGGCCAGCATCTGCTGTTCGCCGCCCGACAACTGGTTGCCGCCGTTGTCCAGACGCTCGCCCAGCCGTGGAAAGAACTCGATGACCTTCTTCAGCGTCCACGGCCCGCCGGCGGCGGCGCGCGGCAGCGCGGCCATCAGCAGGTTCTCCTTCACGCTCAGGTTCGGAAAGATGCGCCGGCCCTCGGGCACCAGCCCGATGCCCTGATGCGCGATCCGATGCGGCTTGAGCTGATCCAGGCGCAGGCCGCCGAACTCGACGCTGCCGGCTGACGGCTTGCGCAGGCCGCTGATGCAACCGATGGTGGTGGTCTTGCCCATGCCGTTGCGCCCGAGCAGGGCCACCACTTCGCCTTCGCGCACTTCGAGTGCGACGCCGAACAGAACCCGGCTGGTGCCGTAAGCGGCATGCAGGTCGGTCACTCGCAGCATCAGGCGTCTCCGTGACCCAGGTAGGCGGCACGCACGCGTTCGTCGGCGCTGATCTGTGCCGGCGTGCCGGTGGCTACGCATTGGCCGAACACCAGCACGCTGATGCGGTCGGCCAGCGAGAACACCACGTCCATATCGTGCTCGACCAGTACGATCGTGTATTGCGACTTCAACTGCCGCAGGATCTCGGTGATGCGCAGGCCGTCCTGCCGGCCCATGCCGGCCATTGGTTCATCGAGCAGCAGCAGCCGCGGCTTCATCGCCAGCGCCATCGCCAGTTCGAGCTGGCGGCGTTCGCCGTGCGACAGCTCGGAAACGATCACGTCGGCGCGATGATCGATGCCGATGGTGTGCAGCGCTTGCAGTGCCTGCCCGGTTAGCGCCCGATCGGCTTGCGCGCGGCGCCAGAAGCGGAAGTTGTGGCCGCTGGCCGCCTGCACCGCCAGCATGACGTTCTGCAGCGCGCTGAACTCGGGAAACACCGAAGAGATCTGGAACGAGCGTGCCACGCCCAGCCGCGCCCGGGCATGCGCGGGCAGGCCGGTGACGTCGCGGCCGTTCAAAGTAACGGTGCCGCTGTCGGAGCGCGTCTCGCCCTGCAACTGCGCGATCAGCGTGGTCTTGCCGGCGCCGTTGGGGCCGATGATCGCGTGCGTCTCGCCGCGCTCGACGTCAAGCCTCAGATCGTTGGTGGCAATCAGGCCGCCGAAGCGCTTGTACAGGCCGCGCACCTGAAGAAAGGTCTCAGCCATGGCGCAGCTTGCTCACGAGGCGGTTCAGCGAAGACGACAACTGCACGATGCCCTTCGGAAAGGCGACGATCATCAGGATGATCAACAGGCCGAACGGCAGGTGCCAGTACGAAGTCACTTCCGACAGCAGGAATTCGAACAGCAGGAAGATGCCGGTGCCCAGCAGCGGGCCGCCGACGCTGGCGGTGCCGCCGAGCACCGCCATCACGACCAGCTCGCCGGAGCGGCTCCAGGCCATGTCGGCCGGGCTGACGTAGGACTGGCTGGCGGCCCAGAACGCGCCGGCCAGGCCGGCGACGGCGCCCGAGATCACGAATGCGGTCAGCTTGTAGCGCAGCGGTTCGATGCCGAGCGCGCGCATGCGGCGCTCATTCTGTGCCAAGCCGCGCAACACCATGCCGAAGCGGCTGTCGACGATGCGCGCCAGCAGTAGCCAGACGATCGCGGCCAGCAGCAGGCAGACATAGTAGAACGGCACGCGCATGCCGGGATGCAGCCCGAACAGATCGACGCGGCCCAGCATCTGCAGGCCGTCTTCGCCGCCGTACTTCTGCAGTGCGATGAACAGATAAAAGATCATCTGGTTGAAGGCCAGGGTGATCATGATGAAGAACAGCCCCGAGGTGCGCAGCGACACCAGCCCGGTGATCGCCGCGACGGCGGCGCTGGCCACGATCGCCAGCGGCACCGAGACCGCCAGCAGCGAGGTGCCGGTGAACGAGCCGATGATCGGCTCGGCATTGAAATCGTGCTGCGCCAGGATCGCCACCACGTAGCCGCCGACCCCGAACAGGCTGGCGTGCATCAGGCTGACCAGCCCGCCGAAGCCCAGCACCAGGTTCAATGCCATCGCGGCGATGCCCAACAGCAGCACGCGCGTGAACAGGCGCACCAGGAACGGATCGTTGAGCCATAGCGAGACCAGCGGTATCAGCGCCAGCGCGGCTAGCGCCATCAGCGGCGGCAGCAGATTCTTGTAGGTGGAGTGCATGAGGCGGGTCGCGATGCGAATCGGCCGGGCTCAGGCCCTGGCCGGGAACAGGCCCGCAGGCCGGAAGGCGAGGATGATCGCCCTCAGCAGAGAGATGCCGATGCTGCCGATGGCGGCCGGCAGCAGCACGCGGCCGAAGGTGTCGACCAGGCCGACCAGCAGCGCGGCGATGAAGGCGCCGCGCACCGAACCGATGCCGCCGAGCACCGTCACCACCAGCGCCAGGATCAGAATCGGCTCGCCCATGCCGACCTGTACCGCCGTCAGCGGCGCCGTCATCATGCCGGCGAAGCCGGCCAGCGCGGCGCCGACGCCGAACACCACGGTGAACACGCGCGGCACGTCTACGCCCAGCGCCATCGCCATGCTGCGGTCGCTGGCGCCGGCCCGCACCCACATGCCGGCGCGCGTGTGCGCAATCAGCAGATACAACGCGCCGACCACCAGCAGTCCGGCGCCGAGCACCAGCAGGCGGAACGCGGGATAGTGGATGCCCGGCAGGATCTCGATCGAACCCGCGATCGCTGCCGGCAGCGGCAGGTTGATCGCGGCCGGCCCCCAGATCAGGCGCACCGTGTCGTTGAGCACGAAGATCAGGCCGAAGGTGACCAGCACCTGCTCGAGATGGCTGCGGCCATAGAAATACTTCAGCACTACGCGATCGAGCAGCCAGCCGAACAAGGCGGTGGCCACCAGCGCTGCCAGCAGCGCGAGCGGAAAGCTCGGCACCACCAGCAGCATGGTGGCGGCGAAGTACGCGCCCGCCATGTAGATCGAGCCATGCGCCAGGTTGACCAGATTCATGATGCCCAGCACCAGCGTCAGCCCGGCGGCCATCAGGAACAACATGACGCCGAACTGGATGCCGTTGAGCAGTTGTTCGATGAAGAGCGAGATCGACATGGCGTGGGCAGGGACGTGCGTCGGTAGGCGCTTGGCGGCGTGGCGTGGCGTGGCGAAGCGGGGTGCGCTGCGCTGCGGTGAGTCGCGGTGCGCTTACTGCGGCATGCTGCAGCGGCTGACGTACGAATCGGCGTGGTCGCGCGTGATCAGTTCGCGCGTTTTCCACAGCACCTGACCCTTGTCGTTCTTCACCACCTCGGCCAGATAGAAATCCTGGATCGGGAAGTGGTTGGGGGCGAACTTGAAGTTGCCGCGCACCGAGTCGAACTTCACGTTTTCCATCGCCTTGCGAAACGCTGCCTTGTCCTTGGTGCCGCCGCTGGCCTTCAGCGCCGCGTCGATGATGCGCGCGGTGTCAAAAGCCTGCGCCGCGTACGGCGAGGGCGTGCGCTTGTACTTGGCTTCGAAGTCGGCCACGAACTTGCGGTTCAGCGCGGAATCGAGATCGGGGCTCCAGAAGGTCGAGACGGTGGCGCCGACTGCGGCATCGCCGATCGCCGGGATCGCGGTCTGGTCGATCGAGAAGCTGGGCGCGAACATCGGCACGTCTTTGCTCAAGCCGGCTTGCGCGTACTGCTTGACGAAGTTCATGCCCGGCCCGCCCGAGATGAAGAAATACAGCGACGACGGCTTCTTGGCGCGTAGCTGCGCCAGTTCGGCCGCGTAATCGAGCTGGCCCAGCGTGGTGTAGACCTCGGCGCTGACGTTGCCCTTGAAGTAGCGCTTGAAGCCGGCCAGCATGTCACGGCCGGCGGGGTAGTTGGGCGCCATCAGGTAGACGTTGGTATAGCCCTTCTTCTGCATGTAGATGCCCATCGCTTCGTTGGGCGTGTCGTTCTGAAAGCCCGTGGCGAAGAACTGCGGATGGCATTGCGCCCCGGCCAGTTGCGAGGGGCCGGCGTTGGGGCTCACCAGGAACACGCCGGCATCGAGCACCGGTTTGGCGATGGCCAGCAGCACGTTCGACCAGATCGTGCCGGTGATGAACTCGACGCGATCGCGCTCGACCATCTTGTCGGCCAGTTGTCGGGCCACGTCGGGTTTGAGCTGATCGTCGCCGAGCACCAGCTCGACCGTGCGCCCGCCCAGCGTGCCGCCGACGCTTTGCATGCCGAGGTTGAAACCGTCCAGCGTGTCCTGGCCGAGAATGGCCGACGGACCCGACATCGTCGAAATGAAGCCGATTTTCAGCGGCGCAGCCGGCTGGGCTTGCGCAGCGGCACATCCTAGCGCCACGGCCAGGGTCGACAACACACGTTTCATGACTATCTCCAGTAAAGACAGAACGTCGATGAGGAAACTCAGAACTGCGCGCGCACCGCTTGCCGGTGCGAACCGTCGTCGGCGACGTAGGGCTGCTCGCGATACATGCCCAGCAGCTTCATCACGGGTTCGTCGGTGATTGAAAACAGATAGGCGTCGCCGTCGCCGTTGCGGTGTTCGTGCCAGCTCCAGTTGGGCACGACGAACA
This sequence comes from Burkholderiales bacterium, assembly GCA_017307915.1. Lineage (GTDB taxonomy): Bacteria > Pseudomonadota > Gammaproteobacteria > Burkholderiales > Burkholderiaceae_E > Zeimonas. The sequence goes on from JAFKGG010000418.1 coordinate 11,979, forward strand.
CGTCGCCGGGCGCCCAGTCGAAGCGCGTGCCGTCGATGACGGTGCTGCCGGAACCGGCGATCACGTAGTAGACGGTGCTGGACGTGGCGCGGTGCGCATCAGTGGCTTCGTTGGGCCGCAGCCATTGCGCGCGACACGACATCGTCGGCAGCGTCGGGCCCGAATTGGCCGGGTTCACGTATTCGAGGATGAGGCCGTCGTAGCGGCTGCCGCGTTCGCCGGCCAGATTGGCCAGTGCCTGGCGCATCTCGACCCAGGGATAGCGGATCAGGGGATGGCTCTCGGGGTAGGGCGCCCAGCCGGCTGGCCGGAACAGACCGAAGGCGCGATTCGAATGGCCATCTGCCTTGGGCGGCGCCACTTCGCCTTCGCCGGGCTCGAACACGCTGGCCTGCAGCAGATTGACCAGCGGGAAGTCGAGCGCATCGAGCCAGACGATGTCGTGCGCGGTTTCATTGTGATGCTCGTGCCAGGTCCAGGCCGGCGTCAGCAGCAGGTCGTTTTCTTCCATGTACAGCCGCTCGCCCTGCACCTTGGTATAGACGGTGCCGCCGCGGCTCTTGGCGGCAAAGCGGATGGCGGCCGCGGCGTGCCGATGCGCCGGTGCGCTTTCGCCTGCGCGCACCAGCTGGAACGCGGTGGCGATCGTGTGGCTGGTGGTGTAGAACGGCTTCAGATCGGGGTTGACGTGCTCCATCGAGCGCCGCTCGGCGCCGCGCTCGGGCGTGATCAGGTCGCCCGCGCGCATCAGCAGTGGAATCACGTCGTGCCACTTCCACAGCCACGGCCGATAGCTGGTGCGCGGCTGGCGCGAGACGAACTCCGAGACGTACTTCCAGGTCGGCGCCATGTTGGCCGCCGCCAGTTCGGCGTGCAGCGCTTCGAGCTGGGCTTCGAATTCGACAGGGGTCATGTCGGGCTCCTTGGACTGGCGATTCACGAGCGGGGGGGCGCGGCCGGCTCAGGCGCGACCGGCTTAGGCGCGGGCAGCTCGGGGGCGGGCATGCAGAACGGCGCCGTGGTCTTGATGTACATGCCGGCGCCGGTGACGCGGCCGATCGCTTTCAGCGCCTGTGCGTCGACGTGGTAGTGATCATCGACGACGTCGTCGCGGAAATGCATGCGCACGATGCGGGCGATGACCAGGTGGTAGGGCACCTTGCCGAACGCCTCCAGGCGATGCAGCACGCATTCGAAATGTACCGGGCAGGCGGCGATGCGAGGTACCTGCACGACGTCGGAGGCCACTGTCTGCAGGCCGGCGAATTCGAGCTCATTGACGCCGTAGGGTAGCGCCGCCGAGCACTGATTCATCGGTTCGGCCGTGGCTTCATCGACCAGATGCACCACCAGCTCGGGGTGCTGCTTGAGGTTGCGGACCGTGTCCTTGTCGGCGTCGGCGCGCATACCCACCGAGAACAGGATCATCGGCGGCTCGACGCCGAGCACGTTGAAGAAGCTGAACGGCGCGGCATTCACGCCGTGGCTGCCCATCGTGGTGACCAAGGCTACCGGGCGCGGCGATACCGCCCCGGTCAGCAGCTTGTATTGCTCCGAACGGCTCAGGCGTTCGCAATCGAAAGTCTTCATTGGCAGGCAGACCTTGCTGGGTGAGGCCGAACCGGGGTTCGGCAGGCGTCTGGCCGGCGCCGCGCCGATCCTGGATGCGTCACGGTGAACGACGGTGGATCGAAGCTGCCGGCGCGGCGCGCGCGAGGGTTCAGGCGAAGCGTTCGCCGGCTAGCGGCGAGTACAGCCAGGCCAGGCCGTCATGGAGCTGTTCGGCGCTGCGTTCGCGGAAATACTTGGCGCGCAGGTCGGCGAGTGCGCCGCTGACCTGGCACAGTTCGATCATCTGGCGCGCCGAGAACTGCACGCGCGCGGTGCGGTGGTAGCGCTTGCCGGCATAGGTGTTCAGCGCGGCGGGCAGGTCGTCGGGCTGGGCGCGCAATTCGTCGACCAGTTGTGCCACGTCTTCGATCGCCTGGCAGGCGCCTTGCGCCATGTATTGCAGCATCGGATGCGCGGCATCGCCGATCAACGTTGCGTGGCCCTGCGACCAGCCGTGCATCGGCGCACGATCGGTGACCAGCCACTTGCGTTCGACCGGCACCATTTCCAGCAGCGTGCGCACGGTCGGATGGAAGCTTTCGTAGGGCGCGCGCATGTCGTCGTAGCTGCCGGCGATGTCGAACGGATCGAGATCGATCGGGGACTTGAAGGTAACGACCAGATTGAACAGCTCGCCGCGGCGCAACGGGTAGTGGACGAAATCGGCATCGGGGCCGGTCCACATCACCACTTCGGGTTCCCACAACGCGTCGGGTACGCGATGGCGTTCGACCACACCGCGGTAGACGACGTATCGGGGCGGGCGCGGCGCGCCGTCGCCGATGATCGTCTGGCGCACCACCGAACGCAGGCCGTCGGCGCCGATCAGCAGGTCGCCGTCGATGCGGCGGCCGTCTTCGAGCGTGATGCGCACGCGTTCGTCCAACTCGTCGACCTGCGCCAGGCGCGACGACGTGAACAGCTCGATCTGCGGATTCTCGCGGCAGGCCTGCAGCAGCACGCCGAGCAGGTCGGCCCGATGGATGACGGCATACGGCTCCTGGAAGCGTTGCCGAAAGCGATCGTCGAGCGGAATGCGGCAGATGTCGGAAGCATCGAAGGCATCGCGCATCACCAGCGCCGGCGGCAGCCAGGTGAATTCGCTGACCTGCGGCAGCAGGCCCAGGTTCTTGATGGCGCGAACGCCGTTCGGACCGACCTGGATGCCGGCGCCGACTTCGCGGAAATCGTCGGCCTGCTCGAAGATCTTCACGCGAAAGCCCAAGCGGGCCAGGCTGGCGGCGGCGCTCAGGCCACCGATACCACCGCCGGCGATCAATGCCAGGCGGCCTCGTCCTACGTCTTGCGTCATCTCTGCGCCTTGCGGGAGTGAGCGAAATCGTTGCGCACTATATGACGCGTATCATCGTTCGTCAATGATTTTGTCGATAAAAATATAAATTAGAGATAAATGATGGCCATGGTGACGATATGAATTTCTACCGTCTAAACAGCTCGAACAGCAGGGGCGCTGAGTATCGGCCCCACGAGGGGCGTGGGAACTGCGGCGGCGGGGCCTCAGGCGTGCCGGCACTGTTGCAAAACGATCAACTCGACAGTCGTTTGCGTTGCATCATATGGCGGCATCGGGGCCGATTGACTCCCCTGCGCACCGCTTGGATACTGGATCGCATCCGAGTCCGACTGCTGAGTCGGCCGATAACTAGTCGAAGAGGATGCGCGCCATGTCAAACAAGCTGCGGGCTTTCTACGCCGAACACGAATCGATCGCCGCCGTGCTGCATGCCTTGCAGTACCTGGCCGAGGAACTGGAACACGGCCACAAGGTCGACGCCAAGGTGTTCCGGCAGATCCTGTACTACCTGGACGTCTTTCCCGAGCGCTTCCATCATCCGCGTGAAGACCAGCTGCTGTTCAAGGCGCTGAAGGCGCGCACCCACGAAGCCGATGAGATCATCGCAAAGCTCGAGAAGCAGCATGAGAATGGTGCCGGTCGCATCCGCGATCTGGAACAGGCCCTGCTGCGCTGGGAAGTGGGCGGCGAGATCGAGAAGAACGATTTTGTGCGCGCGACCAAAGAGTTCGTGACCGGCTACCGCGCGCACATCCGGCTCGAAGAAGACGAGCTGATGCCGATGGCACGCAAGTCGCTCACCGACCAGGATTGGGACCGGATCGAAGCCGGTTTCGGCGAGCACCGCGATCCGCTGCACGACGCCAAGCCCGAGGCTGATCCGAGCGAGCTGTTCCGGCGGATTCTGTACATCGCGCCGCCGCCGATCGGTCTGGGCAGCCCGGCCTGAACGGGCTGCGGACGAGGCGGTGCTTTCGGCCGGCGTCGGCCGAAAGCGCTGATCTCGTTTGGTGTAACGCCCCGCGCTGTGGGCAGCGCGGGGCCGCGTCGTCTAGGCCGTCTGGGCCTGTTCGTCGTTGATGAAGCGGTAGACGATTGCGCCGAGAATGGCGCCGATGATCGGTGCCAGCCAGAACAGCCACAGTTGCGCTGTGGCCCAGTCGCCCACATACACGGCCACGCCGGTGCTGCGCGCCGGGTTCACCGAGGTGTTGGTGACCGGAATCGAGATCAGGTGGATCAGCGTCAGGCACAAGCCGATCGGGATTCCCGCGAAACCCTGCGGCGCACGGCGATCGGTGGCGCCCAGGATGACCAGCAGGAACATCATCGTCATCACTACTTCGCTGATGAACGCTGCCTGCAAGCTGTAGCCGCCGGGCGAATGCTCGCCGTAGCCGTTCGATGCGAAACCGGCTGAGACGTCGAAGCCGGCCTTGCCCGAAGCGATCAGGTACAGCACACCGCCGGCGATGATGCCGCCGATCACCTGCGCCACGATGTAGGGAATCAGTTCCTTGGCCGGGAAGCGGCCGCCGGCCCACAAGCCGATCGACACGGCCGGATTGAGGTGGCAGCCGGAGATGTGGCCGATCGCGAAGGCCATCGTCAGCACGGTCAGACCGAAGGCCAGCGCGACGCCATGCAGGCCGATGCCCACCTCAGGAAACGCTGCTGCCAGGACGGCGCTGCCGCATCCGCCCAGTACCAGCCAGAAAGTGCCGAACAATTCCGCAACGTACTTTTTCATAAACCCCCTCTCAATGCGACGACGTCGCTTCGGTTATTGCGCTGTGGCCGCCGATGCCGGCCATGCCACGCTCGCATATTAGTCGGTGTTGATGACAACACCCTCTCATATTTTGGTGAGCCGGAACCCAAGGCGCAATCCGGCCAAGCGGTTCGGTGCCGGCGCCGTCGGGGACACCGGCCGGCTCAGGCGCGACGCTCGAACGCCAGCTTCAGCCCCAGCCCGACGAAGATGACGCCGCTGGTGCGATACAGCCAGGCGAGCACGCGTGGGCGCGCGCGCAGCCAGCCCGAGAGCAAGCCGGCACCCAGGCCCACCGGACCCTTTATCAGGAACGTGAGGCCGGCGAACGCCAGTCCCAGCGCCAGCACCGACAGCGTCGGATGCAGCGCGCCCGGGGTCACGAACTGCGGCAGGAACGCGAAATAGAACACGGCGATCTTCGGATTGGAGATGTTCGACAGCGCCCCGTCAACGAACAGGCGCGGCATCGTGCGCGGCGCAGCGGCCGACATCGCCAGCTCATGGTGCCTGCTGCGCAGCAGTTGCACGCCCAGATAGACCAGATAGGCCGCGCCGGCCAGCTTGAGCAGCAGAAACAGCCATTCCGAGGCGCGCAGGATCGCGCCAAGCCCCAGCGTGGCCAGCAGGGTGTGACCGACCAGCCCCGTGCTGACGCCCGCTGCGGTGGCCACGCCGGCGGCGGGGCCCTGCGCGATCGACCGTGACATCACCAGGATCATGTCCTGCCCGGGAGTGGCGATGACCGCCAGCGAGGCGGCGATGAACAGCAGCCAGTGAGCTTCGAACACGGTGTTTCTCCGAAATGCTGGCGCTATTGCGGCGAGTGGCAGACGGCTTCGATATTGTGCCCATCCGGGTCGAGCACGAAGGCGCCGTAGTAATCCGGATGGTAGTGCGGGCGCAGGCCGGGTGCGCCATTGTCGCGGCCGCCGGCGGCCAGCGCAGCCTGGTAGAAGGCATCGACCAAGGCGCGGCTCTGCACGCGGAACGCCACGTGTACCGATGGCTGGTTCGGCTTGCCGCCACCGATCCAGAAATCAGGTTTCGGCGGCTCGCCGAAACCGGCGAAGTCGGTATGGCCGGTGACCGAGGCCGGTAGCTCCAGCAGCAGCGCATAGCCGATGGCCGACAGCGCCTGGGTGTAGAACGCCTTGCTGCGGGCGAAGTCACTGACGGTGATGCCAATGTGATCGATCATGAGCCTTCTCCTTGTGCCCACTGCGCAAAGTGAATGAGCACCCCCGACGGATCCCAAACATAGGTGACCAGCGCACCATAGGGTTCCTGCTTCGGCCCGCCGACGCGCGCACCGGGGAAGCGGTTCGATGCGATCGATGCCGAGGCATGTTCATGCCAGGCCCGCGCGTCGTTCACGCTGACGTGCAGCATGAAGTTTTCCGCCCATTCCTTGGCGTAGTAGTTCTGCAGATAGAAGCGGTGGCTGGCGGCTTCCATCAGCGCCAGGTTTGCGTCCGACCAGGTCTCGGTCCAACCCAGGGCAAGGTAGAAATTCTTCGACAGCGCGAAGTCTTTGGCGGGGACGAAGACTCTGATGTCGTTGATGCTCAGATCCGACATGCGGGCTCTCCTGGAATTCAGCGCGGCTCAAGTTGGAGTTCTACCGTACGAGCCGAGAAACTGCCGTCGCGGTCGATCAACAATTCGCCCGCCGATACCGGCAGCTTGAAGCGCCGCGGCCCGGCGGCCCCTGGATTGACGAACAGTATGCCCTGCCGCTCGACCACCAGCGGTTTGTGCGAATGCCCCGAGACGACGACCTGAACGTTCGAGGCCGCCGTATCGATGTCGAGCTGCGCCAGATCATGAATGACGTGCAGGCAGACGCCGCCGATCTCGAGCAGCTCGCTTTCGCGGATCTCCTCTGCCCAGGCGCCGACGTCATTGTTGCCGCGCACGGCCGTTACCGGCGCGATGGCGGCCAGCCGTTGCAGAATGTCGGCGTGGCCGATGTCACCGGCATGCACGATACGATCGCAGCCGAGGAGAAACGCCTCGGCCTCGGGCCGCAGCAGGCCGTGGGTGTCGGAAATCAGGCCGATTCGCAGTATCGGGTTCGTCATGGCGAGACACTATGCGCCAAAGCGTGGTTGTGGATGAAGGAGCACGACAAATCATGCCTCGTTATGTTGCCTTCCTGCGCGGAGTGAGCCCGATGAACGCCAGGATGGCGGACCTGAAGCGTTGCTTCGAAGCGGCGGGCTTCAGCGACGTCAAGACGATTCTGTCGAGCGGCAATGTGGCTTTCGAAGCTCGCGCCGGATCGGAGGCCGCGTTGGTGCGATCGATCGAAGCGGCAATGGCACAGCACCTCGGGCGCACGTTCCAGACGACGGTGCGTCGCACCGATGCTTTGCGGAAACTGGTCGAAACCGATCCCTACGCCGGTTTCGATGTGCCCGCAAACGCCAAGCGGGTGGTGACCTTTCTGCGCGAGCCGCTTCGGAAAAAGCCTGCGCTGCCGATCGCCACGGACGGCGTTCTCATTCTGGCCACCGATGGACGCGAAGTTTTTACTGCCTATGTTGCGCATCCGAAAGGCCCGGTGTTCATGACGCTGATCGAGAAGACGTTCGGGGTCGACCTCACGACGAGAACCTGGGATACGGTGAAGAAGTGCGCCAGTGCATGAGCGACCTCCGTCCCGCATTGCGTCTCGAGACAGTACGCTGACTGAGCGTCGAAATTCAGTGATTAGGCGCGGCGGCGTCGCGATAAGCTCGCTCCCGCTCAGCCTTGGATAGAACATAGGGCGTGCGAACCGGCGCGTGCGATGCGGCATCGAAGAACGGCGTCTGCCGGTAGCTGCTCGACAGCCGCGCGCCGAGCAGGCTGCCGGCCAGGTTGAACAGCGCGACCGCGCGGGAGCCTGGCCCGAACCGCGGCACCGTGCCGTGCGCCGATTGCGTGTTGACGGCCATGCGTACCGCTCCAAAGCTGGCTTGGCGAGCGGCTTCATCACCCAGGCAGACATGCACCAGGCCAACGTAGGCGAGCCGCTGGTTTCTCGCCGTGTTGCCGATCGGCGTGCGGCAGCACTGCGCATACCAGCGCAGCAGGCCGCGTGGGCTCAGCGACAGGCAGGCCAGGGCATCGGTTCCCATCGTGAAGCGCAAATAGCGCGGGTGCGTGGCGACGACCTCGGTGCCGCCGGCACCGTCGAGAATGCCATCATTGACGATGGCAGCCCCGTGGGCGCGTGCGGCAGCTTCGGTGTCGTGTCTGGCGACCGAGCCGAGATGGCGCGCATACGCCTGGCAATCGGCGCAATAGCATAGCGCCCGCGTTGCGCTACGTGAAACCTGCAGTACGCCTTGCAAGGCACCGCAGCGGCAGCGTAGCGGGTGCGTTTTCATCGGCTTGTCCGCTGCGTATCGTGTCGCGCGCTGTTCATCGCCTCATGCGCGGCCAGGAACGCCTCCAAGGCATGCCCGGTGTGCGTCGGTTGCGTACGCAACTGGACCGGCGTGCCAGCCGCCACCAGCCGCCCGCCGCCGGCACCGCCCTCGGGGCCCAGGTCGAGAATCCAGTCGGCTTCGGCCCAGATGTCGAGGTTGTGCTCGACCACCACTAGCGTATTGCCCGCATCGACCAAGCGATGCAGCACGCGGATCAGCTTCTCGACGTCGGCCATGTGCAGGCCGACGGTGGGTTCGTCGAGCACGTACAGCGTGTGCGGGCCGGGCGGCAGCGTGCGGCCTTCGGCAAGCGCCTTGGCCTTGGCGCGCGCCACGCGCGGATCGTCGTCACCGCCTTCGCCTTTCATCCGCACTTTGGCCAGCTCGGTGACCAGCTTGATGCGCTGCGCCTCGCCGCCCGACAGCGTCGGGCTGGGCTGGCCCAGCGTCAGGTAGCCCAGGCCCACGTCCTGCAGCAGCTTCAGCGGATGCGAGATCGGCGGGTGCGCGGCGAAGAATTCCAGCGCCTCGTCGATGTTCATTCTCAGCACGTCGCCGATGCTCTTGCCGCGCAGTTCGATTTCCAGCGTCTCGCGGTTGAAGCGGCTGCCGTTGCAGACGTCGCAGCCTACCTTGACGTCGGGCAGGAAGCTCATCTCGATCGTCTGCACGCCCTGGCCGTCGCAGGCCGGGCAACGGCCGCCGGCGGCGTTGAAGCTGAAGCGGCCCGGGCCCCAGCCGCGCAAGCGCGCTTCGGCGGCGTCGGCGAACAGGCGGCGGATCGCATCCCAGAAGCCGACGTAGGTGGCCGGGCACGAGCGCGGCGTCTTGCCGATCGGCGTCTGGTCGACTTCGAGCACGCGCGTGATCGGTTCCCAGCCATGGATGGCATCGATGCCGACCAGCGCCGGCGTCGGCTTGCGCTGCTGGCGCGACGACACCAGACCGGCTACGTTGGCCAGCAGCACGTCGCGCGCCAGCGTCGATTTGCCCGAGCCCGACACGCCGGTGACGACGGTCATGCGGCGCAGCGGCACCTGCGTGTTTATCTGAGCCAGGTTGTGCAAGTGCGCACCTTCGAGCCTCAGCCATTGCAGCCCGGGCTGGCCGGGCGCGGTGACGCGCGGCGGCACCAGCGGGTGCGGCAGCGGCTGCGCCAGGAAGCGGCCGGTGAGGCTGTCGGGGTGGCGGGCCAGCTCGGCGTGGTCGCCGGTGGCGATGATACGGCCGCCCAGCTTGCCGGCGCCGGGGCCGATGTCGATGACGTGGTCGGCGCGGCGAATCGTGTCTTCGTCGTGCTCGACCACCAGGAGCGTGTTGCCCTTGTCGCGCAGCGCTTCGAGCGTATCGAGCAGCACCAGGTTGTCGTGCGGGTGCAGGCCGATGGTGGGTTCGTCGAGCACGTAGCACACGCCTTGCAGGTTCGAGCCCAGTTGCGCGGCCAGCCGGATGCGCTGCGCCTCGCCGCCCGACAGCGTGGGTGCGCTGCGTTCCAGCGTCAGGTAGCCCAGGCCGACGTCGCCGAGAAAGCGCAGCCGCGATTGGATCTCGGTGAGCAGGTCGCGTGCGATCTCGGCCTCGCGGCCGCTGAAGTTCAGCGCGCCGAGCCAGGTGGCGGCGTCGGCCACGGCCAGCGCGGTGAGGTCGGCGATCGAATGCTCGCGCAGGCGCACCGCCAGGGCGGTCGCGTTCAGGCGCCGGCCATCGCAAGCGGGGCAGGGCGTGTCGGCGATCGCGGTGCCGACCGCCTCGCCGGCCTTGGCGGCCTCGGCTGCGGCCTGCGTCGCCTGCTGGTCGGCCAGGCGCTCGGCCAGCGCGCCGATCGATTCGGTCGAGCTGTCTTCGTCGGAGCGGTTCTGCTCGTTCACCTTCGGCACGTAGGGCAGCTCGACGCCGGTGCCGATGCACGATGGGCACCAGCCGATCTTCGAGTTGAACGAGAACAGCCGAGGGTCGAGCTCGGCGAAGCTGGTGCCGCAGGAGGCGCAGGCGCGCTTGGTCGAGAACAGCCGCGTTTCGATCTTGCCGCAGGCGTCTTGATAAGCCTGTTCGTCGCCGCGTTGGCTGGCGGCGTGCAGGCCGTCGAGCGGAGCGGCCACCATGACCAGGCCCTTGCCGTAGTCGAGCGCCTGCTGCAAGGCCGCGCGCAGGCCGGCTTCGTCGGCGGCGTCGACGCGCAGCGAGGCCACCGGCAGCTCGATGTTGTGCTCGACGTAGCGATCGATGCGCGGAAACTTGTTCGTCGGTAGGAACTGGCCGTCGACGCGCAGATGGCTGAAGCCCTTGGCCTTGGCCCACTTGGCCAGATCGGTGTAGACGCCTTTGCGGCTGACCACCAGCGGTGCCAGCAGACCGATGTGGCAGCCGCGATAGTCGCGCAGAATGCGCGCGGCGATCGCGTCGAACGACTGCGGTTCGATGCGCACGTTGCACTTCGGGCAATACTGAGTGCCGAGCTTGACGTACAGCAGCCGCAGGAAGTGATAGATCTCGGTCAGCGTGGCCACCGTGCTCTTGCGGCCGCCGCGGCTGGTGCGCTGCTCGATCGCCACCGTGGGCGGGATGCCGAACACACCGTCGACGTCGGGCCGCGAGGCCGGCTGCACGAACTGCCGCGCATAGGCGTTCAGCGATTCCAGATAGCGGCGCTGGCCTTCGCCGAAGATCACGTCGAAGGCGAGCGTGGATTTGCCCGAGCCCGACACGCCGGTGATCACCGTGAGCTTGTCGCGCGGCACCTCGACGTCGATGTTCTTCAGATTGTGCTCGCGCGCGTTGTGCACGAAGATCGACGTGCGGGCGCGGTCGCGCAGGGCGCTCTGCAGTGAACGGCCGGTGTCGGGCTCGCGGGCTTCGAGCACGGTGGCGGGCGGCACGGTGTAGCGGCCGGCCGGCATCGAGGCAGCAGCGGGCAGCGCCGCGGCGGCGGGTAGCGCAGCCATGTGCGGTGTGCCGGCATAGGGTGCGCCGGTCTGCATGGCGCCGCCCGCCGGCTCCTCGCCGATCAGGCGCTGCCTTGCCGGGAAGCTGCCCAGTGCCGCGATGTAGTCGGCCAGCGCCCGCCCGGTGTGCGAGGCCGGCACGGCCATCACCGCCTCGGGCGTGCCGGTGGCGACGATGCGCCCGCCGCCGTCGCCGCCTTCGGGGCCCAGGTCGATGACCCAGTCGGCGGCGCGCACCACGTCCAGGTTGTGCTCGATGATCAGCAGCGAATGGCCGGCCAGCATCAGCTTGCGGAACGCGCGCAGCAGTCGCGCCACGTCGTCGAAGTGCAGGCCGGTGGTGGGTTCGTCGAACATGAACAGCGTGCCGCGCCGGCCTGCCTTGGCGTGCGGATAGCCGGGCGCCGTGGTATCGGTCAAGCCCTGGCTGGCGGCCTCGGCCAGGAAGCCGGCCAGCTTCAGGCGCTGCGCCTCGCCGCCCGACAGCGTGGGCACGGGCTGGCCCAGGCGCAGGTAGTCGAGGCCGACGTCGGCCAGCGGCTGCAATTTGCTGCGGACGTCGACTTCGCCGGCGAAGAAGGCGAGCGCTTCCTGCACCGTCAATTCGAGCACGTCGGCGATCGATTTCGGTTCGCCGCCGCTGCGGCCTTCGATGCGCACTTCGAGCACTTCAGCGCGAAAGCGTTTGCCGTCGCAGTCGGGGCAACGCAGATAGACGTCGGACAGGAACTGCATCTCGACGTGCTCGAAGCCATTGCCGCCGCAGGTGGGGCAGCGGCCGTCGCCGGCATTGAAGCTGAAGGTGCCGGCGGTGTAGCCGCGTTCCTTGGCCAGCGGCGCGTTGCCGAAGCGCTTGCGGATCGGGTCGAAGGCGCCGACGTAGCTGACCGGATTGCTGCGCGCCGTCTTGCCGATCGGTGATTGATCGACGAACACCACGGCGTCGATCCAGTCGTCGCCCAGCACGCGGTCGTGCGCGCCCGGTGTTTCGGTCGGCTTGCCCTTGGCCTTGAGCAAGGCCGGCAGCAGCACGTTCTGCATCAGCGTCGACTTGCCGGAGCCCGACACGCCGGTGATGCAGACCATGCGTTCCAGCGGAATCTCGACCGAGACGTTCTTCAGATTGTGTTCGCGCGCGCCCTCGATCAGCAGCTTGCGCGTGCTGGCTTCGACCGGCAGCCGGCGGCCGGTATCGACTTGCTTGCGGCCCGACAGATAATCGCCGGTCAGCGTATCGGCGTGACGCAGTTCGTCGGGCGGGCCGTAGAACACGATGCGGCCGCCGCGTTCGCCAGGGCCGGGGCCGATGTCGAGCATGCGGTCGGCGGCGAACATCACCTGCGGGTCATGCTCGACCACCACCAGCGAGTTGCCGGCGTCGCGCAGACGATGCATGACGCCGATGACGCGGTTCATGTCGCGCGGGTGCAGGCCGATCGACGGTTCGTCGAGCACGAACAGCGTGTTGACCAAGGAAGTACCGAGCGCGGTAGTCAGATTGATGCGCTGTACTTCGCCGCCCGACAGCGTGCGCGACTGGCGATCCAGCGTCAGGTAAGCCAGGCCCACGTCCTGCAGGAAGCGCAGCCGGCCGCGGATTTCGGTAAGCAGCAGGTCGGTGGCTTCGTCGAGCGGCGCGGGCAGGGCCAGCGTATCGAAGAAGCGCTTGACGCGATCGATCGGCAGCAGCATCACGTCGTGGATGGTGAGGCCGGGGGCGGCGTCGAGCTGTTCTCCGGTCCATTGCACGCCGGCCGGATGGAAGCGCGAGCGGTCGGCGGCGTCTGGGTCGCCGGGTTGCGAGCTTGCGGCTGTCGCCGTTGCAGCCGTCTCTCCGGCGCCTTCCAGCACCGTGTCCGCCTCTTCACGCGAACCGATCCGCCACAGCAAGGCATCAGGCTTGAGCCGTGCGCCGCGGCACACGGCGCACGGTGTATACGACCGATACTTCGACAGCAGCACGCGGATGTGCATCTTGTACGCCTTCGACTCCAGCCAGTCGAAGAAGCGGCGGATGCCGTACCACTGCTTGTTCCAGTTGCCGGTCCAGTCGTCGCCGCCTTCGATGACCCAGCGGCGCTGCGCTTCGTCGAGCTGGCGCCAGGGCACGTCCATCGGCACGCCGGCGGCAGCAGCGAACTTGGCCAGATCGCGCTGGCATTCCTTGAAGCTCTCGGTCTGCCAGGGCTTGACCGCGCCTTCGGCCAGCGTCTTGCCTTCGTCAGGCAGCACCAGCCCCAGGTCGATGCCGATGACGCGGCCGAAGCCGCGGCACGCCTCGCAGGCGCCGAGCGGCGAATTGAACGAGAACAGGCTGGGCAGCGGATCGCTGTAGGCGATGTCGCACTGCGCGCAATGCAGGCCGGTGCTGTAGTGCCAGCGCTCGGCCTCGTTGCCGTCGGCGTCGAGCACGTGCACGGCCAGGCGCCCATGGCCGCGGCTCAGCGCTGCCTCGATCGAATCGGCCAGCCGCGCCGCGTCGAGCCCGTCGAGGCGGAAGCGATCCTGCACCACGTGCAGCGTGTGCCGGTCGCCGTCGCGCGATTCGCTCTGCACGCGCGTATAGCCTTGCGCTTCCAGGTGGCGGCGGATCTCGGCTTCGTCGAAGTTGCCCGGCACGGTGATCGGAAAGCTGACGACCAGCCGCGGATTGCCGGCCGCGGCTGCGCGCAGGCGCAGGTCGTCGCGCACGCTGGCCACCGTGTCGCGCCGCACCGGCTGCGCGCAGCGTCGGCAGTACAGCGTGGCGGCGCGTGCGAACAGCAGCTTCAGGTGGTCGTTCAGCTCGGTCAT
>JAFKGG010000419.1 GCA_017307915.1 Burkholderiales bacterium
ATGCGCCCAGGCTTGCAGGGCGCCCAGCACATGCTCGGCCTCCTGCCAGCCAGCTACGAGGCGTCCGGTCGGCAGGCAGGGCTTGCGGCCAATGAACAACGGGCGCGCAGGACGATCCAGGGCCGCGGCGATGTGCTCCAGCGTCGGCGCCTCGTTAGCCGGCTCCAAGCGCAACATGACCCAGGCCGTGAGTTCCGCGTGGTAATGCCGGTAGCGCAGATGCGGACCGGCATAGGAACCAGCACCGCCGCGACGCTCCTCCGGCTGGCCCCAGGTCGTCCAGCCCTTGTCCGCCGCGCCCAGTTCGGCCGTCTGGAAGTCCACGAGCCTCTGCGTCTCGGCTTCGTCACCACGCAAGGCTGTGGGCTGCAGCAGCGTGCCCATGCGTAGGCGTTGCTGCAGGCGATTGTGCGAGATATCCTGCCCACGATCCCAACCCAGCGCGTTAGCGATCAGCCCGGTCAGCATCGACAGGGCAGGGAAATCGCGAATGACGCCCTGGTTGTCGATGGTCTCGCCACCGAAGGCGATCAGCGGCGATGCCAGCCGCAGCACCAGATGGCGCGCCATGCTCAAGCCTCCGCACGCGTGACGGCGGCCTGCGCCCATTCGGCTAAGGCGGTCAAAGGCAAGCGTTCGGCGCCCGGTACCTGCACGTCGTCGACCGCCAGGTAGCGGCGCGCCAGCGATGCACCGTAGGCGGCATCCATCTGCGCGATCTCGTCGGACAAGCGTTGCACGGCGGCCTTGCGCAAGCTGGGTTGGCTGGACGGCAGCGCGTTCTGGAATGCGCCAGCCAGGCTACGGGGCTGCCAGTCACCGGCTTCCACCAGCATGAACTTGGCCCACGCGAACGGTGCCGTGGAGCCGCGCTTGGCGCCCGGGCTCACGGTAGCTATCAGGTGCAGAAGATGCTGTACCACGCGGCCAGCCAGGGTACGCTGCTCCGGCGTTGCACGGTTCCAGTCATGAATGGCAACCCCTTCGAGGTTGGCCACGAGTTGCGGTACGTCGATGACCACATAGCCGTAGTACAGGCCGCTGGCCAACTCGGTATCGAAGATGCCAGCGGAGCCAGTCTCGCCCGCCTCCTGGAGCAGGTCGTCTACCACGGTGAAGTAGTCGTTCTCAACCTGCGCCTCGTGTACGGTGAAGGCATGGGCCACGTAGACAGCGGCGTCGCGGCTGGCCAGCACGTCGGAGGTCACCATGCGCCCGAACAACGCGGACTCCAGACCGCTGCCCAGGCGCAGAGCTTCAATATTCTTCTTTTCATCCTTGAGAAAACCGGCGATCGCCGCCTTGAGCGCTTTCTCTTCTCCGTGCTCGGCGGCGAGAGCAGCGCAGCGCCGCACCAAGTAGTCGATCTCGGCACGACCCAGCAGCACTGCCTGGCCGGTCTCCAGAGCGTCCTTACCCTTGAGGTCCTTGGCCTTGTCGACGAATCCCGCCGCGCGCAACCCTTCAACGGCCAGTTGCGCCTGCGGCTCGGCCACACCGGCCGCGACCAGCCTGTCGCGGATCAGGCGCGGTGTCTCGCGTGAGCGCACGGCCATCGGCACTTCCAGCCGGCTCAGCGCGAAGGCGTCATCGGCCACGCGCCAGTGGCGCTTGAGACATTGCGAGGAAATGCGCGTACGCACTTTGTCGCCGTACGGCAGACGCTTGGCCAGGCCGGCGTCGTCGCGATTGAGTAGCGCCGCAGGGTAATTGTGCAACGTATGGATTTGCAGGAAACGAGGCAGCGTCATGACTTTCTCTTGGATGTGTTGGGTTATCTTCAAACCTTGCTCGCAAGGGCCGAGAAATAAGGGCCGGCTATGCGCATGCGCAGTTGTTCGGCTCTCTGGATGTCGTCGTGTGCGCTGCTGTCTTCCTTGAGCACCAGTTCGCCGAGTTCGAACCAGTTGGGCTGCACGCCCTTGGAAGCCAGCAGCCGCAGCACGCGTGGCAACAGTTGCCGGAAAGCCTCGCCTCGGGCCGTGAGCAGCTTGGTGACGCGCGACTCGGCCACGTTCGCCTGGGCTAGTTGCCGGCCGAGCCGGCCGGTGCCATCGTGTCCCGCCAGCGCCATGCCGTGCGCGATGAGCGCCCAACGCGGCCAGGTCTCGGGGCGCCAGGTCTGAGGCTGCAGGCCGGCCGCCAGCAAGGCGCGAGACAGCGCGGCAATCTCGTGTGGCCGCAGTGCATCAGGATCCATGCGCGCCAGAGCGGCACGTTCTCCCCGTCCGGCGTTGCGCACGTACGCGGCCAGCGAACCATAAGGGCTGCCGCGCGGTGAAGCGGTGCCGGCCACGTCGGGCACGGTGGAATCGGTGGTGGGCTCAGGCATGGTGGTGTCCTTGCGATTCAGGGGCGGCATCGCGGCGATACTCAGCGTAGTGCTGCGCCAGATCCGGCAGCACGGGCTTCGGACCACGCAGCGCGCCATGGAAACGGCTCAGCGCCGCCGCGCGGGCCTTGTAACGTTGCATGGTGCAGCGTGGGCCGGCCTCGAAAGCTTGTTCCAGCACGCGTTCGGCGCGCCCCACCAAGCCCAGTAGCCATTGCACGCGCAACGCATGACGCTCAGCGTCCTCCGCTTCGGCTTCCAGTGCCAGGTCGTCGAAGAAGCGCGCGTCCTCGCCCTGTTCGAAGGGGCGCGCGAAACGGCCTGCTTTGTCGCTGATACTGTCATTGCGATCATCGCCATCGCCGTTGGCGAACAGGATCACCAGCGAGCTCCACAACAACTTGCGCAAGGCCGCGATGGCGGCGATCCGTTGTTTGGCCATTTCAGCCACTGTCACGCGTTGGGGCCCCGCAAGCAGGCCGCGCAGCTTGAGCGAGATGGGCACTCGCCGCTCGTGGTAACCCTCGGTCTTGCCTTGACCCCGCACCGCGGCTTGCGCAATGAGCTGCAGACGCGCGTCGCGAGGCCAACCACCCAGGCGCCAGGCCGCCCCTTGGGTGAAGCGCCCACCTGTGAGCAGGTCGGCCATCAGCTTGTACTCGAAGCCTGCGCCCGAGACCGTCAGTGCCTTGCCCTCGGCCGCGTCGACCGGTGTCCAGGGATCGCCCGTGATGCCGTTGCGATCCTTGGCGACGATGCGTGCGGCCTTGCTGCCCGTGACGCGCGCGATCAGGCGGTCACCACTTGCGGCCAGACGTACCCGCCGACAGACCTCGATGTACAGCGGATCGAGCGTTGTCATGCCCAGCGATTCGGTACCCGCCCACGGCAGCAGCCACAGCAAGGCGTGTCCATTGTCGGCCGTATACCCTTGCTGGTCGGCGATGGCCTCGCGCTGTGCCAGCAGCACCCGTACATCTGCGATCCAGCGCGCGCCCCAGGCGCCTACTGGCGCCACGCCTACGCCGGGGCGGCTGGCAAAGCCGCCATTCATGCGAGAGATGCCATAGTTGCCGGCGCCCAGGAATCCTTCCTGCGTTTGCAGGCTGACCAGCGCGAACAACCAGTCGTCCGGATCGGCGCGGTGTGCGCGAGCGGCCTTGAGGTCGTGATTCTTGGACGTGACCAGCATGTCCAGTTCATCGGCGGCATGCAGCACGTTCTTCCAATCGTCCACGCGTTCACCGGGCACGGGCGGCTGCAGCAGCGCCGGTCTCTCAGGCGGTGCCACCAGGCACCACGCTGCGCCATCCGGGTCGTCCGGCGTGAGTGCCAGCAAAGCGGTGCGCCAGTCGGTCGCGTCGATCCACGGCTCATCCTGGCCGGCGCGGTGCAAGGCGATGGCGGCGAGCTGCGCGAGGAAGGCGTGCCATGGGTGGCGTTGGTGAGGTCGCAAGGCAGGAAAGTCGCGCACCGAGTCGGCCACCATGGCTGCCAGCAGTTCAGGAAGGCTGCTGCGGTGCAAATCGCCGCGCATCACGCAGCGCCATCGGATCAGGGCTTCATCCAACACGTTGAGGCGTGATGACGCGACTGCAGTGTCCGGTGGCATCGAGCGCTCCAGCAGATTTCAGATGAGATTTGAATTGTGTAGCGATTCTATTGACAAACCATGCTTACCGTTATTAGTATTTTCCCGTTGCCCCATCACTGGGGATAGGCCCGGTAATCATGGAGTGTCGCGGTGTGTATTGAAGTTGCCCCGCGCGAGCGGGGATAGGCTCTTGAGTTAGTCGCTGTGCAGTTGTGACAGCCTGAACAGGCTGGATCTCACCCCTATCTGTCGCGCTGTCGATCTACATGATCGCGATCCTAGGCTGACGACCAGAGGAAGACTGATGGAGCGCCGCAGACTGCTCTCACCTGCCGTATGTCGCTCGTCCTGATGACTTGCCTAAAATATAAGGCATCAGAACATTCTAGGCCTAGCTTTTCAGGCAGTTTTTGGGCGGAAAGCAGTTGCAGCCAACAGCCGATAAGAATAATATAATAGGCATTAAAATGAAATATGCCCATTATAATGAGTAATTTCCAGGTTCCTATGCAAGTCACCGAGCAAGTGTCGCAGCTCGGCCAACGCATTCGAATCGCACGCCTTCGGCGCGGCTGGTCCGTGGCCGATCTGGCGAGCAGGGCAGGCATCAACCGCAACACGCTGACGGCGCTGGAACTGGGCAAACCGGGCACGGCGATTGGGGTGTGCTTCACCGTCCTATGGGCCCTGGGGCTGGATCGGACGCTGAACGGGCTGGCCGATCCTGACGCCGACCTGCACGGCAAGGCCCTCGAAGCTGCGCGGCGCCCCACGCGTGCCGGCAAGCCGCGCAAAGTCAGCGACGACTATGACTTCTGAGCGCGAAGCCTACGTCTACATCCAGCTCCCCGGCACTCTGAAGACGGTGCCGGCCGCGCTGTTGCGCGTGCAGACCTTGCCGGATGGCACGCAGATCGGACGTTTTCGCTACGGCGATCGCTACCTTGCGAGACCCGAGGCGCTAGCGCTTGATCCGTTCCGGCTGCCGTTGGCCAGACAGGTCTTCGAGTTCACCCAGCTCAAGGGAATTCCGGGCGCAGTCCGCGACGCTGCACCGGATGCCTGGGGCCGGCGCGTCATCGAGTACAAGCTGGAGCGAGACCCGGCAGACCTCCAGGAGATCGACTACCTGCTGCATGGCCCCCAGGACGGGGCCGGATACCTGAGCTTCGGCATGAAGGCTGAGCCGCCCGCACCCCGGCGCATTTACAACCGAACGCATCAATTGGATGAACTGATCGCCGCAGCACAGGCCATTGAAGAAGGCAAGCGCGTGGCGGCATACCTGCTCGAACAACTCGATCCGGGAACCAGCATGGGCGGCGCGCGCCCCAAGGCGACGATCGAAGACGACCATTGCTTGTGGCTCGGCAAGTTCCCGGCCAAGGACGACCGCTTCAATCTGCAGCGAGTTGAATTCGCAACGCTCGATCTGGCCAGGCGTTGCGGTCTCAACGTCACCCACGCGCGGCTGCAATCCGTTGGTGGCAGCGATGCGCTGATGTTGCAGCGTTTCGACCGGGAGCATGTGGAAGGTGGCTACCTGCGCTTCGGCCTGGTCAGTGGCCTGACCGTGCTCGACTGTGGTGACAGCCATCTGGACAGGGCTCGCTGGTCCTATCCCCTGCTGGCAGAAAATCTGCGGCGGTGGTCTGACAAGCCCGAAGCGGATTGCGCTGAACTGTTTCGCAGAATGGTCTTCAACGCGGCCGTGACCAACAACGACGATCATCCGCGCAATCATGCGTTGCTGCGTCGGCAGAAAGGCTGGCGTCTTTCTCCTGCCTACGACTTGGTGCCTGCGCCTGTGGTCAGCCTCGAGCGACGTGATCTTGCGCTGACCGTCGGCAGCTTCGGCCGTACCGCCAGCATCTACAACCTCTTGTCCCAGTCCTCCCGGTTTGGCTTGTCAGTGGCGGATGCGCGCCAGGAGATCGATCGAATCGTCATGGTGGTTCGACAATGGCGGGACAGTTTCTTTGCCTGCGGTGTGTCCGCGAAGGACATTGAGTACATCGCGCCGGCTGTTCTACCGGAGTGCTTTTTCTTTGAAAGACGGCCTGATGTCTGATGGTTTTTCGGGTATCGGACGGTCGCGTGGTTGCTGGGGTTCAACAAGAACACGGTCCAGCGCATCTTCCAGCTCAAGGGCTGGCAGGTACGCAAACGGCCGATCGGCTTCCAACCGAGGATCCAAGCGCTGCCATCGATCGCTGCGAAACCCAATGAGCGCTGGTCCACCGATATGTGTCGGGTCTGGTCAGGGCGCGACAACTGGACGTCCCAGGCGCTGAACATGCGGACCCCCCCTGAGAGCAGATTCCGCTGGGTCAATACATCGTGTGCAACAGGCGCTACCCAAGGTCGTCTTCAGGCAAGCTTGCCGGATTCCACACGACCTCCCACAGATGGCCGTCGGGGTCGCGGAAGTACCCGGCATAACCTCCCCAGAATGTTTCCCGAGCAGCTTTGACGATGTCGGCGCCGGCCTTGGCGGCCTGCGCCATCACCTGATCGACCTGCTCTCGGTCCATCACGTTGTGCCCGATGGTGAACGCAGTCGGGCTGATCGGCGTTTTGGGTAAACCCGTGTCGTGGACGATGTCGTTCTGCGCCCAGATCGCAAGCCTGAGCCCGCCGGCCAAGGCAAAGAATGCGACAGCGCCATGCTCGAACTCGCGGCCGACGATGCCGTCGGTCGGCAAGCCCAGGCCGTCGCGGTAGAACGCGAGGGAGCGCTCGAGGTCGGCGACAGCGATCGTCAATACTGAAATACGCGCTTTCATGGCTGTATGTGATCCTTCCGATCATCGATGCTCGAATACGCTTGACCTTCCCACGATGGTAATCCCTAAACTTGCTACAACGAATCTCAGCTATGGGAAGCACACCATGAGCATGCCAACAATCAGTGATGCTCGCGCCACGGCAGCGATCAGCCTGCCCATCGAGGGCATGACCTGCGCAAGCTGCGTTGGCCGAGTCGAAGCCGCCCTGGCCAAGGTGCCGGGCGTGGACAGCGTATCCGTCAATCTGGCCACCGAGCGCGCGAACATTCGCTTTGCCGGTCCTGTCGATCGCATGGCGCTGATCCAGGCGGTCGAGAAGGTCGGTTACGACGTGCCGGCCGGTACCGTCGAGCTGGCGGTCGAGGGCATGACTTGCGCGTCCTGCGTCGGCCGCGTCGAGAAGGCGCTCAAGGCCGTGCCCGGCGTCACGCAGGCCGCGGTGAACCTGGCAACGGAGCGCGCCACCGTGCGCGGTGTGGCGGCCGTGCCAGATCTGATCGCAGCCATCAAGAAGGCCGGCTACGAGGCGCGCCCGGTCGATAGCGGCGCGCAGGCCGACGATGAGGCGGCGGAAAAGAAGGACGCCGAGCGGGCGGAACTCAAGCGCGACCTGACCCTGGCGGCGGTGCTCGCCTTGCCGGTGTTCGTGCTCGAGATGGGTTCGCACCTGATCCCTGGCATGCACGAATGGGTCATGAACACCATCGGCATGCAGGAGAGCTGGTATCTGCAGTTCGTGCTGACCCTGCTGGTGCTGGCCATCCCGGGCCGGCGCTTCTACCAGAAGGGCTTTCCCGCGCTGGTGCGCCTGAGCCCGGACATGAACTCGCTGGTTGCGGTCGGTACCGCCGCTGCGTTCGGCTATTCGATGGTCGCGACCTTCGCGCCCGGCCTGCTGCCTGCCGGAACGGTGAACGTCTACTATGAAGCGGCGGCCGTCATCGTGGCGCTGATTCTGCTCGGTCGCTTCCTCGAGGCGCGCGCCAAGGGCCGCACCTCCGAAGCGATCAGACGCCTGGTTCGTCTGCAAGCCAAGGTAGCACACGTCTCGCGCGACGGCCGCATGTTGGACATTCCGATCAGCGAGGTGGCCTTGGGCGACCTCGTCGAGGTGCGCCCGGGCGAGCGCGTGCCGGTCGATGGCGAAGTGCTTGATGGCCGCAGCTTTGTCGACGAGTCGATGATCACCGGCGAGCCGATTCCCGTCGAGAAGGCGGCCGGCAGCGGGGTGGTCGGCGGCACGGTCAACCAGAAGGGGGCCCTGGCGCTGCGCGCTACTGCCGTGGGCGGGCAGACCATGCTCGCGCAGATCATCCGTCTGGTCGAACAGGCTCAGAGCTCCAAGCTGCCAATCCAGACCGTGGTGGACAAGGTGACGCTATGGTTCGTGCCGGCGGTCATGCTGGCCGCATTGCTGACCTGCTTGGCCTGGCTGCTCTGGGGCCCGTCGCCGGCGCTGACTTTTGCGCTCGTCAATGCCGTAGCCGTCCTGATCATCGCCTGCCCCTGCGCGATGGGTCTGGCCACACCGACCTCCATCATGGTCGGCACCGGCCGCGGCGCCGAGATGGGTGTGCTGTTCCGCAAGGGTGAGGCCTTGCAGCTGCTCAAGGATGCCCAGGTGGTGGCGGTGGACAAGACCGGAACGCTGACCGAAGGCCGCCCGGTCCTGACGGATCTGGAAATCGCGGCAGGCTTCGACCGCAGCCAGGTGCTGGCGAAGGTTGCGGCGGTGGAGTCGCGCTCGGAGCACCCGATCGCCCGCGCCATCGTCGAGTCTGCGGTGGACGGGGGTCTTACGCTGCCGGTAATGACGGATTTCGATTCGATAACCGGCATGGGCGTGCGCGCCACCGTGGACGGCGCCCGTGTCGAAGTCGGCGCCGATCGCTTCATGCGCGCGTTGGGCCTGGACGTGGGCAGCTTCGCCCGCACGGCCGAGCGCCTGGGCAACGAGGGCAAGTCGCCGCTGTATGCCGCCATCGATGGCCGGCTGGCCGCCATCATCGCGGTCGCCGACCCGATCAAGTCCAGCACACCCGCTGCCATCGCGGCCCTGCATCAGCTCGGCCTGAAGGTCGCGATGATCACCGGCGACAACGCGCGCACGGCACAGGCGATCGCCAGGCAGCTGGGCATCGACGAGGTGGTGGCCGAGGTGCTGCCCGAGGGCAAAGTGGAAGCAGTGCGCCGCTTGAAAGCGGCCCATGGGCAGATCGCC
This sequence comes from Burkholderiales bacterium, assembly GCA_017307915.1. GTDB lineage: Bacteria > Pseudomonadota > Gammaproteobacteria > Burkholderiales > Burkholderiaceae_E > Zeimonas. Next base: position 8,937 of record JAFKGG010000419.1, read on the forward strand.
TACGTGGGCGACGGCATCAACGATGCACCGGCGCTGGCCGCGGCCGACGTAGGGCTGGCGATCGGTACCGGCACCGACGTGGCGGTGGAATCCGCCGACGTGGTGCTGATGTCCGGCAACCTGCAGGGCGTGCCCAATGCCATTGCCTTGTCCAAGGCCACGATCGGCAACATCCGCCAGAACCTGTTCTGGGCGTTTGGCTACAACACGGCGCTGATTCCGGTGGCTGCGGGCGTGCTGTACCCCGCCTACGGGGTGCTGCTGTCGCCGATCTTCGCGGCCGGTGCGATGGCACTGTCCAGCGTCTTCGTACTCGGCAACGCGCTGCGCCTGCGCCGCTTCCAGCCGCCACTGGCGGCGGATGCCGCTCGTTGAGAAAGGCGGCACGCCACAAAGAACTCAGTCCGCGGCGAGCTTGTGCTCTCGAATCAGCGCGCCCCACTTGTCGGAGTCGCGCTCGATCTTGGAGCGCAGCTCGGCTGGCGAAGAAAATGCGGTTTCAAGCGACGCAGTGTAGAGGCGAGCCTTGACTTCGGTGGAATCGAGGATCGACACCAGTGCTGAGTTGAGCTTCTCGATGATTGGCGTGGGTGTTCCGCCCGGCGCCATGACGGCGAACCAGCCCTCTGCCTCGTAACCCGGAAGTCCTGCCTCGGCAATCGTCGGAATTTCCGGAGCGAGCGCAGACCGGTTCTTGCTGAGCACGCCGAGCGCACGCAGTTTGCCCGAGTTGATGTAAGGCCGCACGGTGCCCATGTCGCTGAAAGACATGGCGATTTCGCCGCTCATCGTCGCGATGGCGCCCGGGCCGCTTCCCTTGTAGGGAACGTGCAGAAGATTGGTCTTGCTCATCACCTTGAACAGCTCGCCCGCAAGGTGAGGTGCCGTGCCGTTGCCGCCCGACCCGTATGCGAGCTCACCCGGCTTGCTCCTGGCGATCGCGATGAGATCCTTGACGGTCTTGCCGGGAAAGGCCGGCCCCACTACCAAGACCAAGGGGCTGACGCAGAAGGTGCTGATCGGCTCCAGATCCTTCAGTGGGTTGTAGGGCAGATTCTTGGTGAGGTGGGGCAGGGCCGTCAGACCACCGGAAGACGCAAGAACGAGCGTATAGCCGTCCGGCGCCGATTTCGCGACGAAGTTGATGCCGATCGCTCCGCCGCTACCCGGTCGGTTTTCCACGACAACGGGTTGGCCCAGGCTTTCGGCGAGCTTGGGGGCGACGATCCGGGCTGCCACGTCAGTGCCTCCGCCGGCCGGAAAGACGACGACGAGTCTGATAGGCCGCGTGGGATAGGCGTCGCCTTGCGCAAATGAGAAGGACGAGGCCAGGGCGACAGAACCTGCGACAAAAGTGCGCCGGCTCATCGTTTGCGAGATTTTCAACGGATGTCTCCTTCGATGCTTGAACCGCTGCCCCGGCACTCTTTCGGGGTGACGGCCGGTTGGGAATTATTGATAGTGCACAGAACGTCGGTATGAAGATTCGGATTCGGGCTCAAATCCCAGCCGCTTCGAGAGGTCTGCGGCGGTTCGCTTGAGCGCTTGAGCGAGCGCGCTGTCGGCGCCGGGGAAGCGTTCCACATCCCCGATCACCGTCAACGCGATGACCGTCTGGCCGCTTGAATCGAGCACCGGCACGCTCATCGCATTGACCAATCGATCGCTACCCCAGAAATGGCCGGGGGCGCGAATCGAGATTCCCTGAGCCCGGACCTCGTCCAGTAGATCTTTGAATTCGGATTCGTCGATCGGGCCGGCGCCCGCGCCCGATGCGTTGAGTTTCAGTTCGGCGTCGACGATCCATTGCGTTGCCTCGGGCGGAAGGTGAGCGGCCATGGCCAAGCCGGTGGCGGTAGAGGTGACGCGCAATGCCAGCCCCATCGGCAGGCTGCTGCTGACCGGCGTGCTCGAAGGCTGCCATGCCGTGATGGTCGGGCCATGGTTACCCCACACCGATAGCGCCATGGTCTCATCGAACTCTTCGGAAAGCCTGGCCATCGCACGCGCGCCGATACGGGCTGCGTGAAGCTGCGACTGGACGGTGGTTCCGAGGCCCGGCGGCGGTTTGCCGAGATCGTGCGGATCGGCGACCAGATACTGGCCGCTGCCAAAGACGAGCGGGCGGCGTTCGCTGCGGCGGATGGTCTGGATTTCTCCGACGAAAATGACGTGATCGCCGCCGGGAAGCTTGGAGACAAGAGTGCATTCGAGCCAGGCACTGCACCCGCGCAGCAGCGGAACATTTCCCGCCCCGGCGTCTGTCTCGACGCCGCTGAACTTGTCGATGCCGGAGGTAGCAAAGCGGTTGGAAAGCTCGACCTGGTCTTCAGCAAGGATGTTGATGGCGAATCGAGTCGCGCCGGCGAAGGCCGGATGGCTGGGGGCGCGCACCGACTGGCTCCACAGCACCAGGGGCGGGTCCAGCGACACCGAACTGAATGAGTTCGCGGTCAACCCCCAGGCGCGCCCCGCTGCGTCGATCGTGGTGACGATGGTGACGCCTGTGACGAAGGAACCCAGAACCCGGCGCAGTTCCTTCCCATCGAAACGCGGTTCGCTGGCCATGATGCTCACCTTCAGGCGGCAACGGTCTCGATCTCGCGCAGCGCCGGCATCACGTCGGCCGCAAATCGCTTGATCGAGGCGACCGCGTCGGCATGAGGCATGTTCCCGAACATGAAGCTGCCGATCAGATAGTTGAGGTTTCCCTCTTCGAGCTGCTGGGTCAGCTGCGCTCGGACTGTGTCGGCCGATCCGGCCACCGCGTGCCCGGTGGCAAGCAGTTCATCGAACGAGGGCGGCAGTTTCGCGTTGACCGGTTCGGTGCCGTGCTTTCGCCACAGCTTGATGAAGTTGTCGTAGAAAGTCGGCCATCCTTTGCGGCCGATCTCCAGCGCGTGCTCATCTGTTTCGCTGACGATCACGTAGCGATTGATGCCCATCAGGGGCTCACCGGCATCAGGGCCTTGCGCTTTGGCCCACTCGGCACGAAAGCGGTCGGTGATGGCGCGAATGCGCGCGACCGGCCCACCGCAGACGATGTTCATGCGCTGCTGGGCCGGCCAGACGGTCGATTCCGGCGAGGCGAGGGCATACCAGGTAGCCGGATACGGTTGTTGCAGGGGTTTCATCTCGACGGGAACCTTGTCGAAATGCCAGTACTTGCCTTTGAAGTCGAGCGAGTCAGAGCTGAAGAATTTCTTGATGAGCTCGAACGATTCGGCGTAGCGGGGCGCAGCATCAGCCGGGTCGACGCCCAGCGCTTCGATTTCATGCGGAGAGGCGCCTTTGCCGATGCCGAATTCGAAGCGACCGTTGCTCATGTGATCGAGCATGCAGATCTCTTCTGCCAGGCGCCAGGGATGGTGAATCGGAAGCAGATAGACGAGCGGGCAGATGCGAAGATTCTTCGTGCGCTGGATCAACGCGGCCGACAGGACACTTTGCGAAGGCGTCATGCTGAGCGGCGTGGCATGGTGCTCGCTCATGTGGTAGCAGTGAAAGCCGAGTTGGTCGTAGAGCTCTGCAAGCTGCATACGCTCTTCATACTGCTGGGCCAGAGGCCTGCCGCTGCGGTCGTTCTGATCGAAGATGCCGAATTTCATGACATGCCTTTCGCTTGCTTGTTCTGCTCGCTCATTGCCGTAGTGCGTCTACTCCGGCTTGACGCCGGTGTCTGCAATCAATTTCTTCCAGCTTGCTGCCTCGGCCTGGATGAAGGCCTTGAAGCGCGTCGGATCGCTTTCCGAGACGGGCTCGAATCCAAGCTCACGCAGGCGGGTGGACGTGGCCTTGTCTTGCACAGCGGCGCGAAGATCGCGCGCGATCTTCTGCACAACCGCAGGCGGCGTACCCGAAGGGGCGAGTACGCCGAACCAGCCCACCGCTTCGAGGCCTTGCGCGCCGGCTTCGCTGAACGTGGGAAGATCGGGAAGCACCGAACTGCGGGTGGGCCCGACGACCGCGATCGGCCGGATCTTGCCGGCGCGCACGTGCGGGCCGCCGGTACCGACGGAAACGAAGGTCGAATCCAGCGTTCCCGCCAGCAAATCCTGCATGGCGAGCGCTTCGCCCTTGTAGGGCACGTGAAGCAACTCGAGCTGCTTCGAACGCTTGAGAGATTCGCCGTAGATGTGGTAGCTCGACCCCGCCCCGAATGAGCCGTAGGAAACGGGCTTGGCCGGATTCCTGGCCGCCGCGATGTAGTCCGCGAGATTCCGGATCGGCGAGTCGGCTCGCACCGCCAGGAAGACGGGGGCATTCGCGACCTGCATGACAGGGGCGAAATCGCGCTCCAGGTCGTACGGGACTTTGGCGAAGACTGCCGGAGCCTGCACGAGCGCCGTAAAGGCGAACAGCAGGCGATGTCCGGAAGGTTCACTGCGCGCGATTGTCTCGGCGCCGATCATGCCGGTAGCGCCCGGCTTGTTTTCGATGACGACCGCTTGCCCCCATTTGGCCGCGAGGAGCTCGCCGAGAGACCGCGCCACCAGATCAGGACCACCCCCCGGAGGGCCGGGCATCACCATCGTGACGGCTCGCTGCGGGAAATCGACTGCAGCACGGTCGGTCTGCGCGACGCCGGCCACAGGGAGAAAACCGGAAGCAGCGATAGCCAAGAGCACCTTGCCGATGACGCCCCGCGCATTGAGGACGCGCCAACCCGGAATGGGTTGATTCATAGAATGTCTCCATTCATTATTGTTGAAGATATTATTTATTGTTGTATTATGTCGAGGCGCTCAGGCGGCTGTCAATGCTCGCTTACACTGCGATTTCAAGAGGCGCGAGAACATGGATCAGAAAAACGAGCGGCGAGGCATTCAGTCGGTTGAGGTGGCTTTTCGGATATTGACGGCACTGCAGTCAAGCCGGCAGGCGCTTCCTCTGAAGGAGATCGCGCAACGAGCGGAGCTGACCGGGAGTGCTGCGAACAATTACCTGGTGAGCCTGGTGCGTACCGGGCTGGCCGCCGCTGACGAGAAGCCTGGTCACTACAAGCTTGGGCCGGCTTCGCTGCGGCTGGGCATGGCGGTGCTAGGCCAGCTCGACGGCTTCGATCTGGTGCGGCGTGAAGTCACGGCACTTCGGGACGCCACCCGGCACAACGCTGCGATGTCCGTGTGGACGAGTGATGGGCCGGTGAGTCTGTTCAAGCAGGATGGAGAGATCCGCGGCGCATTGGAAATGCGCACCGGCCTGCTCGGCCTGCTCGCTACGGCCGCGGGCAAGATGTTCGTAGCGAGCCTGCCGGCCGCGGAAACCCGGAAGTTGCTGCAGCAGGAAGCCCGCGCGGCCGGACTGGACGCGCAGGCGTTTCGTGCCAACGCCGAGCGCGAGCTGGCAACGCGCGGCTATGTCGGCATGGAACGCGCCGACGGTACCGGATATGCGTCGCTTGCCGCTCCGGTGCGCGATTGGAGCGGCGAGGTCAAGTTCGCGCTCAGCCTCGTCGGTTCGCGCGCTACGCTCGACGTCAAACCTTCCAGCAGTACGGTCAAGACCTTGATGGAAAGTGCCGCCCGCGCTACGGCGGCACTGGGTGGTTCGTAGGCGAGGAGAGTACATGGAACAAGTACTGCAAGGACTGGCAAAGTTCTCCAGCGAGCTTCGATACGAGGATCTGCCGGGCAGCGTCATCCGGGAAACGAAGCGGATGCTTCTCGATTCCGTAGGCGTGTCGTTCGCTGCGCACGCCGTCGACAAGGGACGAATCTGCACGGAAATCTCCCAACGTCTCGGCGGCGCGCCGGAAGCAACGATCATCGGCGCGCGCGGCAAGGTGTCGGCGAGCAACGCGGCACTGGCGAACGGCGAGCTGATCAATGCGCTCGACTACGATGCATTGTTCATTCCGGGTGGACACGTCGCGCCGTACGTCGTGCCGGCCATCCTGGCAATGGCAGAGGCGCAGAATGCCTCAGGCAAGGATCTCATTCTGGCGCTTGCTATCGGCAACGAGGTCGCCATGCGCGTCACGCGCGGCATGTCGCCGATGGTACTGACCGTGCGCGACGAGGCGGGCAATCAGTCTTATCGTTGGACCAATCCTTATGGTGGGTCGCGATACAACCTGGGCGCAGCCGCGGGGGTCGGGCGCCTGATGCGCCTCGATCCGGTGAAGATGGCGCATGCCCTCGGCTTGTCGGGCCACCACACGCAGGTGCCGACGCATTCGAAGATGTCGTATACCTTGCCGGTTCCAATGTCGAAGTATGGAACGCCGGGGTGGCAGTCAACGGGGGCCATCGTCGCGGCCTTGCTGGCCGAGGCCGGCTATGAGGGCGACACCACGCTCTTTGATGGGAAGAGCGGCCTCTGGAGCTTCACAGGCTCGGATGCCTGGATGCCCGAGAAGGTCTTGCCGGGCATCAACGAGGAGTGGGCTCTGCTGGAACAGCAGTACAAGCCGTATCCGTGCTGCCGGGTGACCCACACATGCCTGGACATCTTCTACGCACTTCAAGCTCAACATGAATGGGCGCCCGACGATATCGAGCAGGTGGTGATCTTTGCTTCGGCTTACGCAGAGAAACCCCATTTGCAGAACAAGGACGTTCAAAACGCGATGGATGCGCAGTTCAGCGCAGCCTACGCGATGGCCATGGCCGCATTCGGCGTGCCGATCGGTGTGGTGTGGCTCGAGCCGGAGCACTACAAGTCCGCCAGCGTTCGCTCGTTCATGGAAAGGGTCACGTGCAAGGTGCACCCGCAATACACCCAGAAACCGCTTGCCGACAAGCTGATGATTCTGGGCCGCGTAGAAGTCACGGTCGGCGGGAAACTGTACGTGGCCGAGGAATCGTTCGCACGCGGGACACCCAGGCCAGGGTTCGAACTCACTGATGATGAGCTCAACCGTAAGTTCGTTCACAACGGCTCCCGGCTTTTCTCGCAAGACCAGTTGGCGCGTGCTTCCGAGACCTTGTTCGCGTTGGAAAGGCTGGCGCATGTGAGCGAGCTGATGCAGCAGCTGCGGCCGGCTTGACGCCGTCGAAGTGCTTGCGATGAAGATCTGCGTTTTTGGTGCAGGTGCAATCGGCGGATTGATTGCAGGCAGGCTGGCGCGGGTTCCAGGCGTCACCGTCAGTCTGGTCGCGCGCGGCAAGCAACTGGATGCGATCCGACGCAACGGGTTGAGCGTTCAAAACGGAACGTCTGTCCAAACCGCCTCCATACAGGTGACAGACGACCCGGCGGCCCTTGGCCCCCAAGACTACGTCTTCGTCACATTGAAGGCGCAGCAGTTCACACCGGCGCTCGGGAGCATCTGCGCGCTGTTGGGGCCGCACACGGTAGTGATCCCACCCACGACCACGATTCCGTACTGGTATTTTCATGGCCTCGGTTGGCCATTCGAGGGGCGCCGCGTCGAAGCACTGGACCCCGGTAACAGACAGTGGGACGCCATCGATCCGGCTCGCGTGCTTGGCTGTGTGTTCCGGGTGGCGGCAGAGAATCCTGCGCCCGGTGTCGTGCGACAGAACGGAAGCTACGCCAAGCTGCCCTTGGGTGAACCGGATGGATCGATTTCCGCGCGAGCGCTGAGGCTTTCCAGCGTGATGACCCAGGCGGGGTTCGACTCACCGGTGGTTCCGGACATCCGAGGATGGTTGTGGCACAAGATGATCAGCAGCCTGTGCTGGAACCCGTTGGCTGTGCTGACGCATGCCACCTGGGGCGCGCTGGCGGCGCAGCCCTTGGTCAATGCCCTCGCACGACGCATGATGGATGAAGCGGATGCCGTCGCGTCGGCGCTGGGAGGCGCCGTTCCGATCTCGATCGAAGAGCGAATGGCTGCGCCGATGTCTGCGCCGAACCACAAGATGTCGATGCTTCAGGACCTGGAGCGTGCCCGTCCACTGGAGTACGAACCGATCATCGATTCGCTGCGTGCGATGAGCTCGATCGTGGGAATGAAGACTCCCACCATCGACGATGTATATGCCTTGTTGGAGCTGCGGGCTAACGCTGCCGTTGATGCGTAGGCCCGCGTTACTGCGGTAGCTAAGCTTGGCCGTCTGCAGCGGGAACGTCTTGCAGTGGAGGAAGCCACGCGACCCGGCGTCGGGTCCATATCTGCCGCGAGGGAGCTCCCAACTCATGCCCCTGGTTCAGCGCTCCGACGCGCAGCGAATAGCTCTTCGGGTTCTCAGCCGCGCAGGCGTAGATGGGGCCGCCGCAGTTCTCGCAGAACGCATGGATTCGCCGGTTGCCGCTGTCCGCGATCTTCAGATAGGTTCGCGGGACGCCCTTGGTGATGCGAAAGGTTTCCGCAGCCGCGGGGATGTTCGTTCGGAATACTGAGCCGGATTGCCTTTGGCAGTCCCGGCAGTGGCAGATCGCGATTGTGCCGGGCTCGACTTCTGCCTCGTAGGTGATCGCGCCGCAGTGGCATTGACCGTCAACCTTCATGGGGCCTCCATCAAAGGCGATTTCGCAGCATCTTCATTGCGTACACGGCCGGCGCTCCATGGAGTGCAAGAGCGGCCGCGCGGCTACTAAGAAAGCCGCGGATCTAACGAAGATAGAGGTTACTTCAGATCGTGGATTCGGAACGTGCCGGCTCTCATATGACGAGCGCGGCGCCGTTCGATTGTGATGTCGCCCGAGTCGGGGAAAACCCGAAGAACCTCATCGTTGACTGATAATACTACGTAGTATGATAATTCGGCACTGCCTCTTGGCAGCCAGAAAAAATGAGGAGACATCGTGGACAAACTGCTCCGGCGACGGACTGTCGCTGTTCTGTTCTCTGCCTTCTGCCTGGGCGCTTCGGCTGCGCATGCACAGGCGCCTTACCCCAGCAAACCCATCCGGCTCGTCGTGCCGGTCGCCGCGGGCGGTATGACGGACATCGTCGCTCGACTCGTCGCGGCCAAGCTGGCGACGCGAGTAGGCCAGGCGGTGGTCGTGGATAACAGGGTCGGGGCCGGGGGCAGCGTCGGTGCTGAGGCCGTCGCACGTGCCGCGCCGGACGGCTACACGCTGCTGATGGCTTTTCCCGCGCCGCTGGTGGTGAGCCCCTATCTGATCAGCAAGCTCGGTTATGACGCGGCCAAGGACTTCGTCCCCGTCAACCTGCTGGCGAGCTATCCGATGGCACTGGCCGTGCACCCGTCAGTGCCTGCCACCACCGTGTCGGAGCTGGTTGCGTTCGCCAAGCAGTCGCCCAATCCCTTGACGTACGGCTCCGCGGGCATCGGATCGACTGCTCACCTTGCCATGGAACTGTTCGCCCGGCGCGCCGACATTCAGCTGGTGCACGTTCCCTATCGAGGGGCAGCGCCCGCGATGAACGATCTTCTCGGCGGCACCCTGAAGCTGACGGTGGATTCGCTCACGCTGATCATGCCGCACCACGCCGGCGGCCGCATCCGGGCGCTCGCCGTCACTAGCAAGGAGCGGTCGGCGGCCTATCCGGATCTGCCGTCCATCGCAGAGAGCGGCGTCAGCAGTCTGAAGGACTTCGAGGTCATCGGCTGGTACGGAATGCTTGCACCGGCCGGTACGCCGCCCGCCATCGTCGAGCGGCTGTCGCGTGAGTTCACGGCAATCATCAAGGATCCCGAGGTCCGGAAAGAGATGGAGTCGCGCGGCATGGTGGCCTTGGGCGAATCACCCGCGCAATTTCAGGCCCTGATCGATCGAGAGCGGAGCGTCTGGCAGCGCCTCATCGCCGAAGCCAAGATCAAAGTCGAGTAAACGGAGCGCGTTCGATGAGTAGCGAGATGCGGATGACGGAACGGGAGACGGCCATCCGTCGTCGGCTGGAGGGGGCCAATGTGGTGCCTTTGGCCATGTCGCTGGCCCAACTGAGCGGCGACCTTTCCTTGCTGGAGCGCATCGCGCCTCATGTCCGTGGCGCATGGGAGCACCTCGAAAACGTGCCGGCGGAACTGGCTGCCGAGGTGCGCGATCGCGTGGCGGCGCTGCTGGCCGGCGAAGACGGTGCGGCGAAGCCGGTGCTTCCCGAGCCGGATCGCCAGACGCTGCGCAACATGATGACTGCCGCGGTGGGGGAGCCGGTCGACGACTCCTACGTGCCGATGCTGATCGATCACATGTTTCCGAAGCAGATCGAACCGACGCGGATTGCCGCCGTGCCGGCCGGCGCTTGCGTGCGCCGAGTGGCGATCGTCGGCGCGGGTGCGTCGGGCATTTGCGCCGGCATCACGCTCGGGCAGATGGCGATCGACTACGTCGTATACGAGAAGAACGACGATGTGGGCGGAACCTGGTATGAAAACCGCTATCCCGGCTGCGCAGTCGACACGCCCAATCACTTCTATCAGTTCTCGTTTGAGCCTAACAACGAGTGGCCGCACTACTTCTCGCAGCAGAAGAGCATTCAGGAATACCTGAGCCGATGCGCCGACAAGTACGAGGTTCGTCCGCACGTGCGCTTCGGTGTCGAGGTGACGGGGGCGCAGTGGGACGACGACAGAGCGGTGTGGACCGTGACGGCCCGGGACCGGCAGGGGCGTGAGACGAGCGAGGAGTACGACGCCCTCATCTGCGCGGTGGGGCAGTTGAATCGCCCGAAGATTCCCAGGATTGCCGGCCTGTCCAGCTTCGGTGGAACGGTCCTGCATACGGCGGCCTGGCCCGACGCGGCCGATCTTCGCGGCAAGCGCGTCGCATTGGTCGGAACGGGCGCCAGCGCCGTTCAGGTCGGGCCTGCGATCGCTGATGAGGTGGCGAAGCTCTACGTGCTGCAGCGTTCCGGCAGCTGGGTGGCCAGGCGGCCCAATATCGACAAGTCGGTATCGGACGACAAGAAATGGGTGCTGAATCATGTGCCTTTCTACGCACCCTGGTATCGGTTCCAGTTGTTCTGGGCGTTCGGCGACGGGCTGTTCGAAGCGCTGAAGATCGACCCCTCCTGGCCAGGGGGCAGCGAATCGATCAATGCCAACAATGCCAAGCTGCGCGAGGTGATGCTGCGTCACATTCATCGCGAACTCGAGGGCCGCCCGGATCTCATCGACAAGGTGATTCCGACGTATCCGCCGTTCGGCAAGCGCGTACTGGGAGACGCCGGCTGGTATCAGATGCTTCGGCGCGAGAACGTCGAGCTGACTAGCACTGCGATCGAAGGGATCGAGCCGCAGGGCATTCGCCTCGCGTCGGGCGAATTTCTGGAAGTGGATGCCATCGTCTTCGCCACCGGCTTCGAGGCTACTCGCATGCTCTGGCCGATGGACATCCGGGGGCGATCGGGAAAGAGCATTCGCGACGTCTGGGGCGAAGACGACGCGCGGGCCTATCTGGGCATCACGGTTCCCGATTTTCCCAACATGTTTCTTCTGTTCGGCCCGAATACCAACCTGGGGCATGGAGGTAGCGCGATCTTTCTGGCGGAATGCCAGATGCGCTATACCACCGACGTCATTGCGGCGATGAACGCACAAGGCATTCGCGTCGCCGAGGTCAAGCCCGAAGTGCATGACGCCTACAACGCCGATATCGATCAGCGTCTGAAACGCTTGTCCTGGAGCCATCAGAGCGTTGACACCTGGTACAAGAACGCGGCGGGCCGCATCGTCACGAATCAGCCATGGAAGCTGATCGAGTATTGGCAGCTGACGCGAAAGGCCCGGTTGGACGACTACTACCTGCGGCAAAGCGGAGGCAAGGCCCGATGACCGGCGAGGATTCATTCGGCTCCGTGCTTCCGGAGCAGCAGTTCTTCGATCACCTGAGTGCGGGGCGATTCATGCTCCAAAGGTCTCGCAGCACGGGGCAGTCAGTCTTCTATCCCCGCGCCGTCGCTCCGCGGACGGGCGAGTCCGACCTGGAATGGGTGCCTGCGACGGGGCGAGGCTCGGTCTATGCGACGACGGTGATGCGCGTGAAGCCGCCCGCGGCGCCTTATAACGTCTGCCTCGTCGAGCTCGACGAAGGCTGCCGCATGATGAGCAGGGTCGAGGGCGTGCCGCCCGAACAGGTGCACGTCGGCATGCGCGTCGTGGCGTCCATCGTACATCCCGACGGAGAACGGCCGTACGTCGTCTTTCGCCCCGCCGTCGAGGCCGCGTCATGAAGACGGAGCGATTCCCTCGAGGGAGAACGGCCATCGTGTCGGCCGTCACCCACGGCATCGGCGAGGCGCCTGGCCTGTCCTCGCTGGACCTGGCCGCCATTGCCAGCACGCGTGCCTTGCGTGCGATCGGGCTGACACCGCTCGACGTGGACGGCGTGTTCGTCGGGCTTTCGGACGACTATCTGTCGGGCCTGAGCCTGACCGAATACCTGGGCATGGATCCGCGCGTGACCGACTGCAATCGCACCGGCGGTTCCTCTTTCCAGACGCACGTGATTCACGCCGCCCTGGCGCTGGAGGCAGGCCAGTGCGACGTCGCCCTGATCGCCTACGGCAGCAATCAGCGCACGGGCTCGGGCAAGCTCGTGTCCGCGATGCGCCAGTCGCCGTACGAGCAAGCGTTTCGTCTGGCGCGGCCGATCGGTGGGTATGCGCTGGCCGCGTCGCGCTATCAGGCGCTGTACGGCTTGAAAAAGGAACAGCTCGGGTCGGTGGCGATCGCTTCACGGCAGTGGGCGCAGCGCAATCCCGATGCCTTCATGCGGGAAGCCTTGAGCATGGAGGACTATCTGGCGGCGCGACTTGTCGCGGATCCCTTCTCGGTACGCGATTGCTGCCTCGTCACGGACGGGGCGGGGGCCATCGTGATGGTTCGCGCCGAGCGCGCCAAGGATCTGGCTGCGCGGCCGGTCTTCGTCCTCGGCGGCGCTGCTGCAGTCTGGCACAAGGACATCACCAACATGCCGGAACTCACGGTCACGGCGGCGTCAGTCAGCGGCCCTCGAGCGATGGCACACGCCGGGATCACGCCGGCCGACGTGGACGTCGTCGAGTTGTATGACGCGTTCACGATCAACACGATTCTCTTCCTTGAAGATCTCGGCTTCTGCGCGAAGGGTGAAGGCGCGGCGTTCGTCGAAGGCGGGCGCATCGCTCCGGGCGGTTCGCTGCCCGTCAATACGAACGGCGGTGGATTGTCGTGCGTTCATCCGGGCATGTACGGCCTGTTCACCATCATAGAAGCCGTCGAGCAGCTCAGCCAACGTGCCGGCGAGCGCCAGGTTCAAGGCGCACGACTTGCCGTCGCGCATGGCAACGGCGGCGAGCTGTCCAGCCAGGCGACGCTGGTGCTCGGCACTGAAGAGACTCTTTGAACCATAAGGATCCCTGCATGTACGACTCTGGCTGCAATCTGGACGGAAAATCCATCATCGTGACGGGAGCGGCACAGGGCATCGGTCGTGCCATCGCCCTTCATGTCGCCGAGCTCGGCGGTCGCGTAGCGGCGGTCGACCTGGATGCGGAAGGCCTGAACGACCTGCAGAGCGAGCTGGGCGCTGATCGATGCGCGATCGTCGTCGGCAACGTTGCAGACGCGTCCTTGGCCAACCAGGCCGTGAGCGTCGCGACCGAGGCATTCGGCGGCGTGACGGGGCTGGTCAACAATGCCGGGGTCACTCGCACGGCCTTGATCGAGAAGATGACAGCCGAGGACTGGCAACTCGTCATCGACGTTCATCTGACCGGCTCCTTTCACTTCCTGCAGGCCGTCGGGCGTCATGTGCTGTCCAGAGTGAACAGCGGCGAGACGGTGGCGGCGGCGATCGTCAACATCTCGTCCGATGCGGGCCGGCGAGGAACCATCGGACAGATCAACTATGGCGTTGCCAAGGCGGGCGTTCTGGGCATGACCATGTGCGCGGCTCGCGAGTGGGCGAAGTACGGAATTCGAGTCAATACCGTGGGATTCGGCGTTGTCGAAACCCGCATGACCGAGATGATTCGCAGCGAGAAGTTCCGCGACCGGTACATGCAGCAGATTCCGCTGGGCCGCTGGGCGAAAACCGACGAGGTGGCGCGGCCGGTCTGCTTTCTTCTGTCGGATGCTGCCTCCTACGTGACAGGCCAGCATCTGTCGGTGAACGGAGGCTACACGATCGGCCTGTAGACGCTTCGACAACGGCCTATTCAGGATGTTCCCGAAACTCAATGAAAGGTGCGACCGACCATGACCGGAACGAAACTCTGGTACCAGACTTTCTCTCGCTTTAGCGCCTTCGGTGGATACGGCGAAGCGCTGCGCAAATGCGTCAAAGGGGCAGCGGACCCCGAAACCGTCATCGACGTATCCGACCTTCAGAAAGGCGGCGGCATCGCCGACCAGTACCGCTATCTCGAGTACCTCGACACCGCAGAGGTGATCTCGAACGGTCTGCGGGCGCAGCAGGAAGGCTATGACGCCTTCTTGATCGGCAACATCGCCGACCCCGGCATCCGTGAGCTGCGCGAAGTGCTCACCATTCCGGTGCTGGGCCTGTGTGAAACGAGCTTGTCCATCGCCTGCATGATGGGCGCAAGCTTCTGCCTGGTCAGCGTGAACGACAAGTTCACGCCTCGGGTGGTGGAAAGCGTGAAGCGGTACGGGTTCCTCGGCCGCATGACTTCGATCGAGCCCATGAGCGTCGCCCACCTGCCGAAGCTGGCGGCGGGCTTCTCGGATTCCGTGGCGGATGCCGAGGCGCGCAAGGCCATTCTCGACGGATTCATGCAGGCCGCCAGGAACGGCGTGGCCAAAGGCGCGGAAGTCGTGATTCCAGCCGGCGGCGTCGTCATGGCACTGCTCGCGCACGTCGGCGTGCACGACGTCGACGGTGTGCCGATCCTCAACGGCACGCTGGTGCTCACGAAGATGGGCGAGACGGCCGTCAAGCTGAAGCGCCTGACGGGCCATTTCACCAGCAAGCAGAACACGTATGCGCCGCCGAGCGGTGACGTACTCAAAGCGGTCCGCTCGGTGTACGGCCAGGACGTCTATCCCGGCGCGGGGCATCCCGGCGCGGGGCATCCCGGCGCGGGGCATCCCGGCGCGGGGCATCCCGGCGCGGGGGACTAGCTGATGGCGCCGACGGCGAAGGTGGCGTTGCGGATCCGCGGCGCAGGCAAGACGTTCCGGCAGCGCAGCGGCCTCGCCTCGGTGGCCTTGCAGCCGGTCACGACGAACATCCTGGAAGGGCAGTTCGTGAGCCTGGTCGGCCCCAGCGGCTGCGGCAAGACGACCTTGCTGAAGATGTGCGCGGGCCTGGCTTCGACATCCCAGGGCGACATCACGTTCGGCGAAACAGCGCAGCCCGTATCGCCCGGCAGCTATGGCATGGTCTTTCAGGCGCCCGCACTGCTGCCGTGGCGGACGGTGGTGGAAAACATCCTGCTGCCTGCGGATATTCTGGGTCTTCCGGCTGAGCAGGCGCGTCGGCGCGCGATCGAGCTGTTGCAACTCGTTCAGCTGTCCTCGTCACCCGACAAGTATCCCCGCGAGCTGTCGGGCGGCATGCAGCAGCGGGTCTCCATCGCGCGGGCCCTGCTGCACGACCCGTCCATTCTCTTCATGGACGAGCCGTTTGGCGCACTCGACGCGATGACGCGCGAAGAGCTGAATCTCGCGCTTCAGGATATCCAGCAAGCCCAGGGCAAGACCGTTCTTTTCGTGACCCACGACATCGATGAGGCAGTGCTGCTCTCCGACCGCGTGCTGGTTTTCGCGGGCACGCCGGGGCGCCTGGT
This sequence comes from Burkholderiales bacterium, assembly GCA_017307915.1. Classification (GTDB taxonomy): domain Bacteria; phylum Pseudomonadota; class Gammaproteobacteria; order Burkholderiales; family Burkholderiaceae_E; genus Zeimonas. The sequence goes on from JAFKGG010000419.1 coordinate 24,547, forward strand.
GGATGACGTGCTCATCGATCTGCCCCGCCCGCGTGCGCTTGCCTCCCGCAAGGAGCCCGGCTTTCACGCGGCCGCCGAGCGCATTCGCAAGTCCTTCGCGAAGAGCGCGCCATCTTCGGAGATCCTCTGATGAGCAAGCCTGGCTCGCAAGCCCTCGCGCCGCAATCCGCCCCCGAGGCCGCCGCATGGTGGCTGAGACTGAGTGCCCGCGGCGATCTGCTGATCTCGTTCGCGATTGCAGTCGGCATCGTCGCGCTGGCCGAGGCGCTGGCTCGCGCCGAGGCGGTTTCGCCGCTGGTGCTGCCCGCTCCCAGCGCGGTATGGGCGGCACTGCTCGACGGGCTGAGCAAAGGCGGGTGGTGGCTGCACATCGGCTCGACGATTCTCTCGATGCTGTCGGGCTTTCTGATCGCCATCTGCGTCGCCATGGTGGTCGCCGGTGTTCTCGCCAGCATCGGCGTGCTCGAGCGGATCTTCACCCCGTTCATCGTGGCGTTCCAGAGCATGCCCAAGATCGCGATCGCGCCGCTGGTGGTGATCTGGCTCGGCTTTGGCGACGCATCGAAGATCGCCATCGTGGCGATCTCGTGTTTCTTCCCGATTCTCGTCAATACCTTGCAGGGGCTGAAGGTACGCGACCGCGATACCTACGAGCTGATGAGATCGCTGGGCGCTACGCGCTGGCAGATGTTCTGGCGCCTGCGTCTGCCCAACTCGATGCCGTATTTCTTCGTGGGATTGAAGGTCGGCATGATCTTTTCGCTGATCGGGGCGGTGGTTGCGGAGTTTGTCGGCACGGCCTCCGGAGTCGGTTTCGTGATGATGCAGGCGAAGGCGCAGTTCGATGTGCCCGGCATGTTTGCCTGCCTGATCATTCTGATGATCCTGGGCGTCGTGATGCACTTTCTCATGGCGCGCGCGGAGTCGTTCGCTTCGCACTGGAGCGCCGACGTATCGCGGGCTTCCGCCTGATGCGTCCGGCTATCGGGTGCGATTCGTGCAGGGACTGGCCTAACTACTACGATTTGGAGATGGTATGGACGCCTCCCCCTCGCTGATCGATTGCGACGGTGGAGATGGGGGTGATGAAGGGGGGGGCCTCGCAGTCGACGGCATCGAGTGCCAAAGTGGAAGTTCGAACTAGCCACTTAACAGACGGAGGCCCCGAAATGGATC
>JAFKGG010000055.1 GCA_017307915.1 Burkholderiales bacterium
GCGCGAGAACGCGTAGGCCGCCGGCAGCGCCACGGCCAGGCCAAGGGTTCGCCAGCCTGGTGCGAACCTGGAAAGAGATGCCGGCATGTCGCGTGCCCCGAAAGTTGATCAGGGCCATAGTCAAACGCGAACCCGATGCGACCCCAACAAACAATGCGCATCGCGGACTACCCGCATACCTGCTTGTGCCGCCGCCAAGAAAGAGCGGAGGCCGAAGCCTCCGCAGTGGTCGATGAACGATGCTCCCGCTACAGCAGACCGGACTCCGCGAAGGAGTACGGTGCTCCCCGGCCTACGATGATGTGGTCTAGCACCCGAACATCGACGAGTGCCAGCGCTGCCTTCAGTTGCTCGGTCAGGTAGCGATCTGCGCTCGAGGGCTCGGTGCAACCCGAGGGGTGCTGATGGGAGAAAATCACCGCTGCGGCGTTCAGCTCCAATGCCCGTCGCACGACCACACGCGGATAAACCGCAGTCGAATCGATCGTGCCTCTGAACAGCGGCTCATAGGCCAGCACATCGTGCATGCTGGTCATGAACACCGCGCCGAACACCTCATCCGGCTCGGTGACGAGTTTCAAGCGAAGGTAATCCTTCACGGCCTGCGGCTGGTTGAGACGCGGCCCGGTTGCGTCTTTGAAAACCCGCTCCTCCAGCAGTGCGATGGCTTGTTTGATGATCCAGTCATCGTGTTGGAACGCAACGGCAGAAAACGACTCCACGTGAGAGTCATTGACGACGAAAGACATGGCGAACCTCCGGATGGAATCGGGAGGCGCGCCTCCAGGGAGGACGAGCCTCCCTTGGGATGGGAACAACGGAACAAGATGCATCCACCACCGCGTCTGCGGTGATCGTTCGCAGCCAGGATGCGAGGCGAACGGGTCGCGGTCAGCGCGGAACACCGCGCCGTAGCCTTCAGGACCGCGGGCTACCTGGGTATGTCGCCTACGACGTCGGTAGACATCTCCGTGGTCGGTGGGGCGGCGGGCTCGTCACTAGCCAGCATGTCCATGGCCGACAGCAAGGCGTCACCTTCGATCGGCCCCTGCAGCAGGATCGCCTTGCCTGTCATGCGATCGTGCAGGCGCAGCGACGGTGTGGCGGTCACGCCGCTTTTCGTGGCTTCCTCGGCGTGGGCGCGGATCACGGCATCGGGCCGCTCGCTTGTCAGGCACTGCTCGAGGGCTGAGGTGAGATCGGGATAGCGCAGGCCATCGGGCAAGCCCTGGCCGTCGCTGCGCGTATGGGCATAGACCCATTCGACGGCATTCCAGAAAGCCGCATGTCCGCCTGTTTCGGCGGCGCACTCCGCCAGGCGTCCTTCTGCTGACGCGGCCGGTTCATGCGCGGCCAGCGGCAGGTGGTGCCATTGCAGGGCCACGTCGGTGTTCTCGCCCACCCAGCGCTTGAGCGGCGGGAAGTACGCCCGGCAGAACGGACATTCCAGGTCGGCATAGAGCGTCAACGTGAAGCGGCCCTCCGGGTTGCCCATCTGCCAGGGAGGCCCAGCCACCTGCGCAGTGCTGACCATCGCGGGAGATGGCGGTAAGGGGTCGCCGGGCGATCGAAGCACGAACCAGATCAGCAGCAACGCGACCACTGCAGCAGCCAACGCCCAGGGCCAGCGGGGCCGCCTGCGGCGGAAAGCCTCGACCTGCAACGGGATGGAAGGACGTTTCGGCTCCACGGCGTTCTCCGACAGCTACTACGGCAATTCCAGGGCCGGCGACTCGATGCCGCGTGCGCGATCGATGATCTCGGCCACCTTGAAGGCGGCCTCCAACTCGCTGATGCCGAACTGCTGCATGAACTGATAGCGCTCGGCTTTTTCTTCCGGCTCGGTTTGCGCGAGGGCCAGATAGAGGCTCGGCGGCACAGCCCGGAACAGCACTTCCATCGACTTCGACAGAATCACGCCTTCGGTGAACTTCCCCGCTTCTTTGCGGGCGGAGAGCATCAAGGCTTTCTGTGCAGGCGTCAGTTCGCGGAACCGAGCGATCTTCTCGACCTCATCGGGCGGCATCGACAGGCAGATCCACCACTCGATCATCGACAGCATAGGCTCCGCAGCACGCGGTAGATCGTCGATGTTCTGCGTCGCCAGCCAGAACCAGGCGCCCAACTTCCTCCACATCTTGGTGATCTTGACCACATACGGCGCAAGCAGTGGATTCTTCGTGATCACATGTCCCTCGTCGGTAACGCTGATGATCGGGCGACCCAGGTATTGATCGCGCTCGGCGATGTTGTTGATCGTGCTGATCAGGCTGATGTAGGCGATCGAGAGTTGCGCGTTGTAGCCTTCGCGTGCATAGGTCGCCAGATCGACCAGGGTGATGTCGGCTTCGGGCCAAGGCGTGCCGGGCCGGTCGAACATTTCGCCGTCGGCCCCCTGGCAGAACATGTCCATCGCGTCGGCCATTTCCAGCAGCCGAACGCGGCGCATCTCCGGGAGCGTGGGATCGTTGCCCCGGGCACGCAGCGCATCGCGCACGTCGCGCGTCAGCACCGTGCGGTTCTCGCCACCTTCGCCGTGGCAGCGCTCTGCTGCGTCAAGGATGCACTGGCGGATCAGCGAGCGATCGGCCCGCGTCATCCGGGCCCCTTCCTTATCCTCGCCGCCGGTGATCATCAGCCGTGCTGTGATTTCCAGTTCACCCAACACGTCACGCTGTTCGTCCGCGCCGGTGGCAGCGGGGTCTGGCGGCTGGTCTTCGTCGAGAGCATCGACGTCGAGCGTCTGCACGTCGCTGGGTGTCTCGATCAGCCGGCGTGCGTCGGCAAACGGCGCCAGGCTTACCCCGGACCCCGGAGCCAGCTTGACCCGGTTCACGGTCAGCCCAAGGCGTTTGGCGAAGTCGCTGAAGAGCCCGAAGGAGTTCCCGGCCTCCACGATGAACAGGCGTGGCCGGTAGATGGCCGTGACCTGGTTCAGCAGGTTGTTGAGCGTTGCCGACTTGCCGGAGCCGGTGGGGCCAAACAGAAACAGATGGGCGTTCATCTGCCTGTCCAACTTGTTCAGCGGATCAAAGGTGATCGGCCCGCCACCGCGGTTGAACATCGTGATGCCGGGGTGCCCCGTCCCCTGGCTGCGGCCCCAGACCGGCGAGAGATTCGCCACATGCTGGGCGAACATCAGTTGCGTGAACCAGTTGCGCCGATCCTGCGCAGGGTTGTAACTGCACGGTAGCCAGCGCAGGTAGCTGTTGAGCGGCGCGACCTCATCGTCCTCTCGCACGGGCTGCAAACCAGCGTTGAGCATGACGTTGGCGAGGTCCAGGCCACGCCGGTCCAATTCGGCTTCGTCGCGTCCGCGCAGATAGAAGGCCAGGGTGCCGCGGTAGAGCTTGTGCGCGCTGCCGATGAGCGAGCGTGCCTCCTGCACGTCACGAAGGGTCTGCTCGGACGCCAGGGTCTCGCCGACGGCTTTCTTCGCAAGGTGGTTCAGGTGCGATTCGAGGATGTCCTGGGGTGTCGCCACCATGGTCAGACACATCGTCGTGTCCTCCGGCATCTGGTCGAACAGCGAGTTGACTGCGTCCCCCCTGCGGGTTTCGCCGGTCAGATGCCCGGTGCCGGGCGGCATGCGCAGCCGGTCGGTCACCAGGACGCGGTGCGGCATTCCGTCGAAATGCCAGGTGCCACGCCCTGCGTCGGAGCGTGGCTGACCGAAGAACAGGCGCTGGCTAAAGTCCCGTCCACTCGCGAGTTCGATTTCCCCTTCCTCTGCCTCGTCGGGGTAGCGCGCCAACGAGTAGAAGCGCTCGCGGTCTTCGGCCCCAGGCCCGAGGATCGCCGGGCGCGGGTTGAACCACCGCAGCAGCCAGTCGTGGATGTCTGCCCCGGACATGCGCCGAACCTGAATGCCGGCGTTCGCCAGTCCGCCGCACAGACGGTCGCAGACGATGTTCAGCATCTGCTCGGGCGTCTGGCC
>JAFKGG010000056.1 GCA_017307915.1 Burkholderiales bacterium
GTTGCCCGGCGAGCAGTCGGCCAGTTGCGCGCGCAAGGCATCGAAGCCGCTGGTGTGCGCACGAATGAAGTCGCGGTCGATCAGGTCTTCCCAGACCAGCACGTGCAGCATCGCGTTGTACAGCAGCAGGTCGCTGCCCGGCGCGATCTGCAGGAAATCGTCAGCGAATTCGGCGGTTTCGGTACGGCGCGGGTCGATCACCGTAATCGTCAGCTCAGGCCGCGCGCGCCGGGCTTCCTCGATGCGGCGAAACACGATCGGATGCGCCCACGCGGTGTTCGAGCCGGCGATCAGCAGATGGTCGGCCGCTGCCAGGTCTTCATAGCAGCAAGGCACGGCGTCGGCGCCGAGCGTCGCCTTGTAGCCGGCCACTGCGCTGGACATGCACAGCCGCGAATTGGAATCGATGTTGTTGGTGCCGACCAGCGCGCGCGCCAGCTTGTTGAACACGTAATAGTCTTCGGTCAGCAACTGGCCCGAGACGTAGAAGGCCACGGCATCGGGGCCATGCTGCGTAATGAGATCGGCGAAGCGCTGCGCAGCCAGGTCGAGTGCACTGTCCCAGCCGAGGCGTTCGAGCGGGGCGCCGCGTGCTCGCCGATGCATCGGATCGAGCGCGCGGCCCGCCTGCGTGGCTGCGCCATGGTGCAGCGTCGCGCCCTTGGTGCACAGCCGGCCTAAATTGGCCGGGTGCTGCGCGTCGCCGCGCACGCCGGCAATGCGCTGCCCATCATGCTCGATGACCACGCCGCAGCCGGTGCCGCAATAACAGCATACCGAACGGGTTTCGGTCATGGCCATGGCCGGACTCATCAGCAATCGAGCCACACCAGCCCTTGCTCGATGCGCGCCGCATAGCGCCGCGCGCAGCCCTCATCGGGCGCGCAGGCCGTGCCGGAATCCAGCGCGATGTTCCAGCCGTGCAAGGGGCAGGCGACCTGCCGCCCGTGCACGATGCCCTGCGACAGCGGCCCGCCCTTGTGCGGGCAAGCGTCGGCCAAGGCGAACACCTGGTCGTCGGCGGTGCGAAACACCGCCATCGGTCCGTCGGCGTGCTCGACCACGCGCGCGCCCAGGCGCGGAATCTCTTCAAGCGGACACAGTTTCTGCCATGCCATGGCTTTCCTGCCTCGTCGATGGGTGAATGGGGATGACCTGGTACTGGCGCCGCGCTGCCGGCACCTGCTGCTCGGCCCAAGGATCGGCGGCACCTTGCAGGGCGAACAGCAGCCGCGCATGCAGCGAACGCCGCCGTTCGGCGTCGTCGAGCACCTGGCGCTTGACGTGATCGAGCCCGACGCGTTCGATGTAATGGCAGGTGCGCTCCAGATAGAAACCTTCTTCGCGGTACAACTGCAGGAACGCGCCGGCATATTCGAGCACCTCGGTATCGCTGCCCACCTTGCACAGGAACTGCGCTACCTCGGTCTTGATGCCGCCGTTGCCGCCGACGTAGATCTCGTAGCCGGAATCGACGCCGATCACGCCGACGTCCTTGATGCCCGACTCGGCGCAGTTGCGCGGGCAGCCCGACACGGCCAGTTTCACCTTGTGCGGGCTCCACATGCCGAACAGCATCTGTTCCAACTGCACGCCCATCTGCATCGCCGGCTGCGTGCCGAAGCGGCAGTGTTCGATGCCGACGCAAGTCTTCACGGTGCGCAGGCTCTTGCCGTAGGCATGGCCCGACACCATGCCAGCAGCATTCAGATCGGCCCAGATATGCGGCAGATCCGATTTCTTCACGCCGAGCAGATCGATGCGCTGGCCGCCGGTCACTTTCACGGTGGGCACCGCATACTTCTCGGCCGCGTCGGCGATGGCACGCAACTGCTGCGGCGTGGTGATGCCGCCCCACATGCGCGGCACCACTGAATAACTGCCGTCCTTCTGGATGTTGGCGTGCGCGCGTTCGTTGATGAAGCGGCTTTGCGGATCGTCTTGCGCTTCGTGCGGCCAAGTCGATACCAGGTAGTAGTTCAGCGCCGGCCGGCAGCTGGCGCAGCCGTCGTGCGTCTTCCAGTCCAGCGAGCGCATGACCTCGGCGATCGTCAGCAGATGCCGTTCACGAATCGCCGCGCGCAACTGCGCGTGGTTCAGGTCGGTGCAGCCGCAGACCGGTTTGGCCTGCTTGTCGACGGCCTGATAGGCGCCGCCCACCGTGGAAGCCAGGATCTGCTCGACCAGCCCGGTGCACGAGCCGCACGACGACGACGCCTTGGTCGACTTGCGCACCGCTTCCAGCGTGAACAGGCCCTGCTCGCGAATCGCCTTGACGATCGTGCCCTTGCACACGCCGTTGCAACCGCAGATCTCGGCCGTGTCGGGCAGTTGCGCGGCCTGGCTGCGCCCCTGATGGCCCGCATCACCGAGCTGCGATTGCGCAAAGCCTTGGCCGAACATCAGGTGCTCGCGCATTGCCGTCACGTTGCGGCCTTCGCGCAGCAGCTGGAAATACCAGCCGGCATCGGCCGTATCGCCGATCATCACGGCGCCGGCCAGCTTGTCGCCCTTCAGCACCAGCTTTTTATAGACGCCGCCGGCACGATCGGCCAGCACGATTTCCTCGCTGCCGTCGCCGCCGCTGAAGTCGCCGGCCGAGAATACGTCGACACCGGTCACCTTCAACTTGGTCGAGATCGCCGAGCCCTGATAGCGGCCGATGCCGTAGCCGGCCAGATGATTGGCGCACACGCGCGCCTGCTCGAACAGCGGCGCTACCAGGCCGTAGGCGATGCCGCGGTGATTGACGCATTCGCCGACGGCATAGATGCGTGGGTCGGTCACCGTCTGCATCGTGTCGGTGACGACAATGCCGCGCTCGCAATGCAGCTTGGCGCGCGCGGCCAGCGCGTCGTTCGGGCGGATGCCGGCGGCCATCACCACCAGCTCGGCCGGCAGCTCACTGCCGTCAGCCAGCCGCAGCGCGGCCACACGGCCGTCGGCGCCGGCCAATAGCTCCCTGCTGCGCGCGGCCAGCTTGAAGCGCAGGCCCTTGGCTTCGAGCGAAGCCTGCAGCAGCTCGGCCGCCGGCCGGTCCAACTGGCGCTCCATGATCCAGTCGCCCAGGTGCACGACGGTGACGTCCATGCCGCGCAGCGCCAGACCGTTGGCCGCCTCCAGCCCGAGCAAGCCGGCGCCGACCACCACCGCATGCCGATGGCAGCTCGCCGCCGCGATCATCGTTTCGGTATCGGCGATGTCGCGATAGGCGATCACGCCGGGCAGGTCGCTGCCGGGAATCGGCGGCACGAACGGCGTCGATCCGGTGGCCAGCAGCAAGCGGTCGTACGGCGTATTGTTGCCGTCGTCGGCCAATACCTGCCGGCGTGCGCGATCGATCGCCAGCACCTTGCGTCCGGCGTGAAGCGTGATGCCGCGTTCGCGATACCAGTCGAGATCGTTGAGCATGATCTCGGGCAGGCTCATCTCGCCGGCCAGCACCGGCGACAGCAGGATGCGGTTGTAGTTGCCGTGCGGCTCGGCGCCGAACACGGTGATGTCGTACAGATCGGGCGCGTGCTGCAGCAGCTCTTCGAGCGTCTTCACGCCGGCCATGCCGTTGCCGACCAGGATCAGTCTGGGTTTGTCTTGCAACTGAGCTCTCCGTCTGGATTGCGTGGGCGGCAGAATCAGGCAACCAGCCGCAGGGCTTGCGCCTGCCCTTGCGCCCGCGAGGCAAAGGCTGCCACCTCGCCCACCACGATGATCACCGGCGATGCCAGGCCCGCTTCGCGCACGCACTCGGGCAACTCGCCCAGCGTCGCCACCACCTGCTGCTGCGCCGCCAGGGTTCCCGAGGCGATCGCCGCGGCCGGCGTGCCGGCCGGCAGGCCCGCCGCGATCAATCGCGCGGCGATCTGCAGCAGGCGCGACAGGC
>JAFKGG010000057.1 GCA_017307915.1 Burkholderiales bacterium
CGATCTCCAGCAGCAGCAGGCCGTCGGGTTCCAGGTATTGGGGCGCATCGGCCAGAATGCGCCGGATCAGATCCATGCCGTCGTCGCCCCCGGCCAGCGCGCCCTGCGGCTCGGCGCGGAACTCGGCCGGCAGCGCGGCCATCGAGCCGGCGTTCACGTAGGGCGGATTGCACAGGATCAGGTCGAAGCGGCGGCCGGCCAGAGCTTCGAACAGGTCGCCGCGCACGAATTCGAGTCGCGACTGCAAGCCATGCTCGGCGCGGTTGATCTCGGCCAGCGCCAGCGCGTCGGCCGAGACGTCGCTGCCGACCACCTGTGCCGCGCCGAAGCGGTCGGCGGCCAGCACCGCCAGGCTGCCGCCACCGGTGCACAGGTCGAGCACCTTGCGCGGCCAGTCGGCGGCGCGCGAGGCCGGTTGCGGCCATTGCGCCAGCCACTGCGGCAGCGCTTCGTCGAGTGCTTCGGCGATCAGGGAACGCGGCACCAGCGCGCGCGCATCGCTGATGAAACGCAGGCCCCCCAGCCAGGCTTCGCCGATCAGGTAGGCGGCCGGCTGGCGCGTTGCAACGCGCTGCTCGATCAGCTCGGCGGCGGCGCGGCGTTCGGCCTTGCACAGGCGCGCGTCGAGATAAGGTTCGAGCGGCTCGGGCGGCAGGTGCAACTGCCAGCGTAGCAGCGCCGCTGCGTCTTCCCAGGCATCGGCCGTGCCGTGGCCGTAGGCCAGGCCGGCAGCCTCGAAGCGCGAAATCGCATAGCGCAGCAGATCGCGCAGCGTGCGCAGTTCGCGTGCAGCTTCCCGGGGGCCGGGGAGGGAAGCAGGCTGGGGGCGCGCCGACGGCGCTTTCGCCGCGGCGGACGCAGCAGCCGCGGTAGCCGCAGCAGCAGGTAAGGCAGGTAGGGTCATCGTCGAGGCGCGCTCATTGCGCGGCGAGCAGGCTGCGAATGGCCCGCCCATAGATGTTTTTCAGTGGTTCCAGGTGCGCCAGCTCGATGTGTTCGTCGATCTTGTGGATGCTGGCGTTGGCCGGCCCCAGCTCGATCACCTGCGGGCAGATCTTTGCGATGAAACGGCCGTCGGACGTGCCGCCGGTGGTCGACAGCTCGGTTTGCACGCCGGTCTCGGCCAGAATGGCCGCGGCCAGCGCTTGCGACAGCGTGCCGCGCGGAGTCAGGAACGGCATGCCCGACAGTGACCAGTCGATGCGATAGTCGAGCCCGTGCGCGTCGAGAATCGCATGCACGCGCTGCTTCAATCCCTCGACCGTGCTGCTGGTGGAGAAGCGGAAGTTGAAGTCGATCACCGCCTGGCCCGGGATCACGTTGGTCGCGCCCGTGCCGGCGTGAAAGTTCGATATCTGCCAGGCGGTGGGCGGAAAGTATTCGTTGCCGGTATCCCACTGCACCTGGGCCAGCTCGGCCAGCGCCGGCGCGCACTGATGGATCGGGTTGCGCGCCAGATGCGGATAGGCGATATGGCCCTGCACGCCATTGACGACCAGCCGGCCCGACAAGGAGCCGCGCCGGCCGTTCTTCACCATGTCGCCGAGCTGGGTCACCGACGTGGGTTCGCCGACGATGCAGTAGTCGAGCGGTTCGGCACGTGCGGCCAGCCGTTCGACCACCTTGATGGTGCCGTCGGTGGCCACGCCTTCTTCATCGGAGGTGATCAGCAGCGCGATGCGGCCCGCATAGGGCGTGCGCGCGGCGATCAATTCCTCGACCGCGACGACGAAGGCGGCGATCGAACTCTTCATGTCGGCCGCGCCGCGCCCATACAGCTTGCCGTCGCGCTCGGTGGGCACGAATGGGTCGCTGTGCCATTGATCGAGCGGGCCGGTGGGCACCACGTCGGTATGGCCGGCGAAGGCCAGCGTGGGGCCCGGCGCATCACCGGCGCGCACCGCCCACAGGTTGGTGACGCCGCCGCTTTCGATCGTTTCGCACTGAAAGCCCAGCGGCGCCAGCCGCGCGATCAGCAGTTTCTGGCAGCCGTGGTCGTCGGGGGTGACCGAGGGCAGGCGGATCAGCGCTTCGGTGAGCGCGCGCACCGCGCTCATGCGCCGCTCCGTTCACTGCCCGCGGCGGGGAAGATGCCGGCGTACAAAGCTTCGGAGAAGCCGACCACGGTGCGGTCGTCGACCTGCAGCACCGGCCGCTTGATCAGCGTGGGATCGGCCAGCATCAATTCGGCCGCGCTGGTCTGATCGGTGATCTCGGCACGGCGCTGCGCATCGAGCTTGCGCCAGGCCAGGCCGCGGCGGTTCAGCAGCGAATCCCAGGGTACGCGGCCCAGCCAGGCATTGAGCCGCTGGGCATCGAGCCCGTCTTTGCGGAAATCATGGAAGCGATGCTCCACCTGGTGCGCGCGCAGCCACGCGCGGGCCTTGCGGACCTGATCGCAGGTATCGATACCGAACACGACGACTTCGCTCATCTCAGATATTCAGCAGGAACTCGGAGAACGACGGGCTGCCGGCCTTGCCGTCGTCGTTCTTGCTCGGCATGCCGAGGGCGGCCGAGGCGATCGCCGCCGGCACCACGTCGGCGCGATCGGGCGGCGCACTGGCCGGCGCTTGCGCCGGCTGGGCAGTGTGCGCGCTCTCATTCTCCAGCATCCACAGCAGGTTGGTCGGCGAATCGGCGTTGGCCAGGGCGTCTTCGCGGGCGATGCGGCGTTCGCGTACCAGTTGCGCCAGCGCGTGGTCGAACGTGCAGGAGCCGGCAGCCAGGCTCTGCTCCATAGCGTCCTTGACCTCGGTGAGCTGGCCGTTCTCGATCAGCTCGGCGATGTGGCGCGTGTTCAGCATCACCTCGACGGCCGGCAGGCGGCCGCCGTCGGCCGAGCGGATCAGCCGCTGCGATACCACCGCTCTCAGCGTGGCCGACAGATCGGACAGCAGCACGCGCCGATTCTCGGGCGTATAAAAACTGACGATGCGGTTCAACGCATGGTTGGCATTGTTGGCGTGCAGCGTGGCCAGCACCAGGTGGCCCGATTGCGCATAGGCCAGCGCGGCCGACATGGTGCTGGTGTCGCGGATCTCGCCGATCAGGATGCAGTCGGGCGCCTGGCGCATGGCGTTCTTCAGCGCGATTTCGAGCGATGCCGTATCGGTACCGATCTCGCGCTGCGAGATGATCGAGCGCCGGCTGCGGAACGAGAACTCGATCGGATCTTCCAGCGTGAGGATGTGGCCCGAACGCAAGCCGTTGCGATGATCGATCATCGCTGCCAGCGAGGTGCTCTTGCCCGAGCCGGTGGCGCCCACGACCAGCAACAGGCCGCGCTTCTCCATGATCAGTTCGCCCAGCACCTGCGGCAGATGCAGGTCGGCCAGCGTGGGAATCTCGTTCGGGATGAAACGCACCACACAGGCCGCCGAACCGCGCTGGCGGAACACGTTGACGCGATAGCTGCCGACCTCTTGCACCGCATAGCCGAAGTTCAGCTCGCGTTCGGCTTCGAAGACGGCCCAGCGGCTATCGTCGACGATCTCGCGCACCAGCGCAGTGACGTTGCCGGCATCCAGCCGCTGCTGGTTGACCGGGTAGGTCACGCCGTTGATCTTGAGCTGGATCGGCGAGCCGGGCGCCAGGAACAGGTCCGACGCATTCTTTTCCGCCATCAGCTTGAGCAAGCGTTCCATCACCATCCGGGTCTCCCGCTAGTCGCCGCGCCGTGCCGCCTGGCCAAGGGCTCGCGCCACTGGCCTCAATCGCCGCGCAGCAGCTCGTTGATGCCGGTCTTGGCGCGCGTCTGCGCATCGACGCGCTTGACGATCACCGCGCAATACAGGCTCACCTTGCCGTCGGCCGACGGCAGCGAACCGGGTACCACGACCGAGCCGGCCGGCACGCGGCCGTACAGTAC
>JAFKGG010000058.1 GCA_017307915.1 Burkholderiales bacterium
CCAGCGGCGCGATCTCGCGCGCCGCATCGCCGCTGAATACCGGCGCGGTCAACTCGCCGCTGGTGCGGCCGTCGCGGTCGCTGCTCAGGTAGTAGCCCAGCACGACCGGTCGATCTTGCAGCGCAGCGGCCAGCCGCTGGTCGTCGTCGCTGCCGGTCTGCGGTTCGGCGAACACGACGTCGTAGCCGATCACCGCGGCGCGGCCGCGCTCGGCCAGCCGCGTGGTCAGTTCGGCCACCTTGGCGCGCGGCCACGGCCAACGCCCCTGCTCGCCCAGGCTGCGTTCGTCGATGTCGACGATGACGATCCGGTCATCCAGACGCGGCGTGATCATCCGTTGCCGGCCGTCGTACATCTGCCGGTCGACAGCACCGAACAGGGCCGACTGGTTGCCGAGCAGCTCGCCGGCGGCGAAAGCGCAGACGATCAGCAGCCCGGCCAAGGCGCGCCAGAGCCGCGAGCGTTGCAGCGAGGACAAGGCGCGCCCCTCAGCGTTCGAGGCGGAAGCGCATCATCACGCCGCCCAACTCGATCAGGTCTCCGTCATCGAGTCGATGCGCAGACAAACCGGTCAACTGGCCGTTGACCTGCGGGAAACTCAAACCTTCAAGGTGAGTCAGGAAGTAGCCGCCCTTGCGCCGCGACACCACGGCCACTTGTTCCGGATGCAAGGCGATGCGCGTGATCGCGCGGTCGACCTGCTGCACCGAGCCGGCGCGCGGGCCGTTCAGGAACTCGACGCTGGCCGGCATCAGCGCGCCATCGGACGATGGCTCCGCAGCGGCGGCGCCGCGATCGACGATGTAACGCAGCCGATAGATACCGATGTCGATGACGTCGCCGCCCTGCAGCACGCGCTGCTTGCTATCCATGCCATTGACCAGCGTGCCGTTGCGGCTACCCAGATCGATCAGCGTGCTCTCGCCGTTGACGGTGCGGATGAGCGCATGCTCGCCGCTGACGGTCAGGTCGTCGAGCGGAATGTCGTTGTAGGGGCGCCGACCGATCGTCAGGCTCTCTTTGAGCACTGGCACGATACGCAGCGACGATTGCCCGCTGGAAACCAGCAGGCGAATCGTCATCGTCTGTTCGCGGTCTTGGTCTTGCATCCCCGGATGTTCGGCATCGGCCATGCAGCAAAGGCTACCGTCCCCGTCGATCCGGCCCGAGGAACTATTTCATGAACGGCCGCCGCTCACCGCCGAGCGGCGCCGGTTTCATCAGGTCGTACTGCCGCTTTCGGCCAGACTGTGGCGCTTGAGCAGCAGCTTGCCCAACACCAGCACGAACACCGCTCCCAACGCGCCGCAGAACAGCTCGAAGGTATGGTCCGACATGCCCAGCGAGGCGCCCAGCCCGTGCGAGGCTTCGCGGATGGCCGGGTCGTCGATGAAGATTTCACCGGCGATGAAGCCCAGCAGCGCCGCGCCGGCCCAGACGATCAGCGGGAAGCGTTCGATCACCTTCAGCAGCAGCGTGCTGCCGAAGATCACCAGCGGGATGCTGATGGCCAGACCGGCGATCAGCAGCACGTTGTTGCCCATGGCGGCAGCGGCCACGGCGATCACGTTGTCCAGGCTCATCACCAGGTCGGCGATCAGGATGGTGCGCACGGCGGCGAACATATTGCCGTTGCCGCCTTCAGCACCGGCTTCTTCGCCTTCGGGCAGCAGCAGCGACACACCGATGTAGACCAGCAGCCCACCGCCGATCATCTTCAGCCACGGCATGCGCAGCAGCACGGCCGCCACCATCGTCAGCACGATACGCATCGCGATCGCGGCGCCGGAACCGATGATGATGGCCTTCTTTTGCTGTTTGGGCGGCAGCGCACGCGCTGCCAGCGCGATCACGACGGCGTTGTCGCCAGACAGCAGGATGTTCACCCACACGATCTGCAACAACGCCAGCCAAAAACCGATCGATCCGAGGCTGAGGTCCATGCCTGTCTCCTACCTTGTCTTATTCAAGCGTTTGAGGTTCAAAGAACCGATTTCAGCAGGGTACCCATCTCGGACGGGTTTTTGGTGACCTTGATGCCGCAGGCTTCCATGACGGCGAGCTTTTCCTGCGCCGTGCCCTTGCCGCCCGAGATGATCGCCCCGGCGTGGCCCATCCGCTTGCCCGGAGGCGCGGTGACGCCGGCGATGAAGCCGACGATCGGCTTTTTCATGTTGTCCTTGGCCCACTGCGCGGCGGTTTCCTCGTCGGAACCGCCGATCTCGCCGATCATCACGACGGCGTCGGTGTCGGGATCGTCGTTGAACATCTTCAGCACGTCGATGTGCTTCAGGCCGTTGACCGGGTCGCCGCCGATGCCGACCGCACTCGACTGGCCCAGGCCCAGCGCCGTGAGCTGACCCACCGCTTCATAGGTGAGCGTGCCCGAGCGCGACACCACGCCGATGCGGCCCTTGCGGTGGATGTGGCCGGGCATGATGCCGATCTTCAGTTCGTCGGGCGTGATCACGCCGGGGCAGTTCGGGCCCAGCAGCAGCGTCTTGTGGTTGCCGCGGCGCATCTTGTCACGCACCACGATCATGTCGCGCACCGGAATGCCCTCGGTGATGCAGATGACCAGGTCGAGGTCGGCCTCGACGGCTTCCCAGATCGCGTCGGCGGCACCCGCCGGCGGCACGTAGATGACCGACACGGTGGCGCCGGTCTGCGCTTTGGCGTCCTTGACGCTGGCGTAGATCGGGATGCCTTCGAAGCTCTCGCCGGCTTTCTTGGGGTTCACGCCGGCCACGTAAGCGGCCTTGCCGTTGGCGTAGTCGCGGCACATCCGCGTGTGGAACTGGCCGGTCTTGCCGGTGATCCCCTGCGTGATGACCTTGGTGTCCTTGTTGATCAGGATCGACATGAATGTGCTCCGTGTTCAGCGCGCAGCGGCTACGACGCGTTCGGCCGCTTCGGCCATCGTGTCAGCAGAAATGATCGGAAGGCCGGATTCGGCGAGCATCTTCTTGCCGAGTTCCTCGTTGGTGCCTTTCATGCGCACCACCAGCGGCACCTTCAGGCCGACTGCCCGCGAGGCGGCGATCACGCCTTCGGCGATGACGTCGCAGCGCATGATGCCGCCGAAGATGTTGACCAAAATGGCCTTCAGGTTGGGATTGCGCAACATGATCTTGAAGGCTTCGGTGACTTTCTCGGTGGTGGCGCCGCCGCCCACGTCGAGGAAGTTGGCCGGCTCGCCGCCGAACAGCTTGATCGTGTCCATGGTGGCCATCGCCAGGCCGGCGCCGTTGACCAGGCAGCCGATGTTGCCGTCGAGCTGAATGTAGGCGAGGTCGAACTTGGAGGCTTCGATCTCGGCCGGGTCTTCTTCATCGAGGTCGCGCAGCTCGACGATCTCGGGGTGGCGATAGAGCGCGTTCGAGTCGAAGTTCAGCTTGGCGTCGAGCGCGATGACCTTGCCGTCGCCGGTCAGGATCAGCGGATTGATTTCGGCCAGCGAGGCATCGGTGTCCCAGAATGCCTTGCACAGGCCCTGCAAGGCGGCGCGCGCCTGGGGCACGCTGGCATCGGGCACGCCGATCTTGCGCGCCACGTCGTCGGCTTGCGCATCGGTCAGGCCGGCGACCGGGTCGATGTTGACCTTGTGAATCTTCTCGGGCGTGTGCTCGGCCACCTCTTCGATGTCCATGCCGCCTTCGCTGGAGGCCATCAGGCAGACGCGCTGCGTGACGCGGTCGACCACCAGGCCGACGTACAGCTCTTTCTTGATGTCGGCGCCTTCCTCGATCAGCAGCCGGCGCACTTTCTGGCCTTCGGGGCCGGTCTGGTGCGTTTTCAGCTGCATGCCCAGGATCTGGCCGGACAGCGTGCGCACCTCGTCGATCGAGCGTGCCAGTTTGA
>JAFKGG010000059.1 GCA_017307915.1 Burkholderiales bacterium
GGTGACCGCCTCGGCTTCTTTCACCTCGCCGCCCCACAACGCCGCGCATCGAACCGCGGCGCCGCACCGATCGCCTGCACGAAACCATTCATCGCGTGGTGCGGATCGCGTAGTGGATCTTGGCCGATTCGCGCTGGTCGATGTTCATGAAGGTATTGACGCCGGCGGCCCGACCGCAGCGGTCGACAAGCGGGCCGCCCGAGTTACCCCTCGCGATCGCGGTCGTGTGCACGATCAGCGGCGTACCGCCGGTGCCTGACTGCAGCGACTGCACGACGCCCTGAGTCAGGTTCAGATCGGGTGCGGCCGCCACGTCGCCCCGCAGTAGGCGTCGGAATTTTCGTAAGCGGCTGACAACACCCCGTTACTGCCCGGATTTTCCCACCCCATTTGATTTCCCGACCTTCTTTCATTCTTTTCTCTCCCCGTTAAGCGCACGCTAGGCGAGGATGAATCGCTGCACCTCTTCCGGGGTGGCCGGTATCTCGACGCCCTTCAGTGCGTTCAGCGCCGCCAGTCCAGGGATGAATTCACGGACCAGCGCCGACGCTGCCGGCGATAGCAGCCTGCCACGTCGCTTGATCATGTGTAGTTCACGAAAAAGCGCCGGCTGCAGAAGCCGGAAGTCCAGATCGTAGTCCGACTGCATGGTTGCAGCCGTCATGGCGGGAATGATCCCGAACCCCACTCCTTCCAGCACCAGCATGCGCAGGGCGTGCACGGACGCCACCTCATAACGCGAGCGGCTCAGATCGACACCCTCGGGCCTGTATCGGTCCAGCTGTCTGCGTATCGCGCCGCTGCTCGACAGCGTGACGTAGTGGCTGGCGTCCAAACTGTCCCATCGGATCGGCCGACTGGACGAATCCCGGCTGGCAACGCGGCTCACTACGCCAAACGCATCCCGCGCGACCACGATACTCGCAATATCCGGATGACGATCCACGATACCGCAGACTGCGAAGTCAAGCGCTCCGGCGAGCACGGCCGGTACCGCCCTCTCCTCCGGATAGTCCGCCAAGCGAACGGTGACTCCAGGATGGGTGCGCGACAAGCGTATCAGCGCAGGAGTGCCGACATAAGCCAGGAAAGGTGGGGTCAAGGAGAGCGAGACGTGACCGCGCAAACGTTCGACCATGGACAGAACGCCTGTCAATGAGGTATCGAAATCCTCGAGTAGGCGCTTTGCGACGGCGAGCAGGGTCACACCCTCCTCGGTCAGTCGAACCTTGCGTGTCGATCGATCGAATAGTCGCAGCCCCAGAGCCTGTTCAAGTGACCGGATCGCCGCAGTCAACGCAGATTGCGTGATGCTGCTTCGGCTCGCGGCTGCCGTGAAATTCAATTCGTCCGCTACGGTAACGAAGAGCCTGAGCTGACGCAGCGTCACATTCATCGCCTGCCCCTACCGGTTCCATAGGTCAAGCCGGCCAGGCGGGCGATTAGGCAGCTCGCCCGCAAGATCCCACGCTGTCGCCTGGTACTAGGGGTCGACTGTAGCACCGTGCGCACGACACTCAGCGCGCGCGGTACATACCGAGCTGTGCTCAGTTCTTGGGCGCGATGAGCCGCACATAGCGCTCGGTCAGCTTCAGCTCTTCCCTGAGAAACGCCTCAAACGGCTTCGAATCCATCCATGTCGGCTCTGCGCCACCGGCATGGATACGATTGATGACGGCAGGATCGGCGGCAGCCAGACGGACTGCTTCCGAAATCTTGGCAGACACCACTGGCGACGTTCCTGCCGGTGCATGCAAGTCATACCAGCTAACCGAGCCCGCCTCCGGATAGCCGTACTCGGCCAATGTCTTGACGTCGGGAAGGAATTGCGAGCGTTCCGAGCTGGATACTGCAATTGCGGTCAGTTGGCCGTCGCGTACCGCTCCAGTGATGACGCCGATTGGCGCAACCCCCAGCACGAGCTGGCCGGCGACCAGATCGGTCATCCAAGACGTCCCTCCTTTATAAGGGACCGGCAACATATCCAGCTTCGCGCTGTGCAGCAGCGTGTCGCGCGCGATAGCCTGTGTACTGCCCGCACCCGAGAAGGTATAGGGCTTCCCAGGGTTGGCCCTGGCGTACCTGATGAACCCATCCAGGTCGTTTATCCCGAGGGTGCGGGGAATCACGAACGCGCTTGCGGCTCGGGCCCATTGCACGATGGGCACGAAGTCGCTCGGGCGGAACCCGACATCCTTCTCGATCAGTGGGTTCACCTGCAGCGCGGAGGAGCTGGCAAGCAAGGTGTAGCCATCAGGCGCCGCCTTGGATACGACCTGTGGGCCGATATTCGCATTTGCCCCAGGGCGATTCAGCACGATCACTGGCTGACCCAGCGATTTGGTCATGTGTTCTGCGTAGATTCGCGCCACGATATCTACCGCGCCGCCAGGTGCGTACGGTACGACGATAGTAATGGCCTTTTTCGGATAATTAGGTTCTGCCTGCGCAGCAGCACCAGTAGTAAACAACGCAGCACACAGAGCTACTGCAGCTTGCCGACGATTCATGTATCAGCTCCTTGGCTCTTCTCTAGGGGGCAGCTCAATGAATATCTACGGGAGCTATCGGCACCACTCCTGGGACAGTAATTCCTGCTGGGCGGCCACTGGCAGTCAGCCCAAGCCTTTCAGTGATGCTCGCTGGAATCGCCGGGCCATCGGCACATGCGAGCCACAGCCGCATCAGGTAGCGTCGCCGTTCCGGCTCCGGATGGTCTTCATACGCCGTGCGCGAATGCAGGATGAAATGGTTGGAGACTATCTGAATATCGCCCGGCTCTAACTCCATGTCGAGGTGGATTTCCGGATCCATGGCCAGTGAATCCAGAAAATCGAATGCCTCGATCTGTGCGGGAGTCAGCTTGGGGACGCCGGGGATGTTCTGGCCCTTATGGATCGCACTGCGCACATAAGAGGCCACCATGTAGCCGTCGCAAGGCGCGAAGATCGGATTGGAGCACCAGGGGTTCTTACCCGCTGGAACTTCCCCCCAACGCGTCCGGTGGAAATTGCCCATCAGAATCCGCGCCATGGCGGGCTGTCTGGCGACCAGCTCGTTCCAGAGCGTGGTTGAACTGACTATCGAAGACAGGCCGCCCGATTTGGATTTCTTCAGACACAGCAAGCCGACGACGTCGGAGCTGTCGGTGTGATACGCAAGACGGGCTTTGGTCTGGTAGCCACGGACCTCTGGATCGGCATAGTTCAGGCCTGAATTCGTGACGTGTCCGAGCAAGTGCCCGGCCGCGTTTTGCGATACCGGCTCACCCAGATTCAATCCGATCGCCCAATAGAGGATCGCCGCCTGCCGCTTCGTGTATCGCTCGACGGGTACGCCACGGAACACCTGAAAACCCCGACCCCGCAACAGCTCGCGCTGCGCGGCCATCAGTGTCGGCCGCAACGCAGGGAGCGGAAAATCCTGCAGCGTGAATTCCGTCAGATCGCGGCCGCTGGCATCCGCCGCCATCGTCACTTCGTGCAACTCGGCCAACTCGGCGGCGCTGAAATGATGGATCCAATCGCTGCGTTTGGCCATGTCCCGGCCATACCATGCCTGTTCGTTACGATAGACAGGCAGCGGCGACCTGTCCTCGTTCTGTGGGACGGCGTCTGACACGGGTGCTCCTCCTGATGATCAGAGAACACTCAGTCTAGAAACCGCCATTCAACTATTCCAATTCATTTTCTTCTAGGATTAATGAATCGAATCGATTAATCCTGAAAGGATTCGAAGCGAATGCGGCAGCTTCGATCCTGGCCGCGCAGTGCGTAGACGAGGTTGTCGTTGCGGCCGGCGATCAGCCGCGATAGCGTGCCCGCGGGCGCAGCATCAGGCCCGCCGTGCGCTGCTCG
>JAFKGG010000060.1 GCA_017307915.1 Burkholderiales bacterium
CGAACGAAGGCATCGCCGCCATGGCCGAAGCCACGGCAGCCGGCCCGCTAAGCAGATGCACCCAGCGCGTCTCGCGCGTACCCGGCTGCCGCGGCAGCTGCGCCACCAGCGCACCAGCCGGGCGCGCTGCCAGCTCGTCCAGAAAAGCCTCGACCGACGATGCGTCGGCAAAGCGGTGCAGCCGCTCGCAATTGATGCGCAGCTCGCTGACCGTCTGCGCGCCGCGCAGCGCCAGCGTAGCCAGCAGCGCCACTGCTTCCGACGGCAGCTCGAACACGCGCTTCACGTTGTGCGCATAACGCATCACGCGCCCGCCGCTCGATTCGATCACCAGCGACGCGCGCCGCAACGAATCGATCGCATCCTGCACTTCGGCTTCGCCGGCCGACATCACCGGATCGCGGCTGGTCTTCTGGTTGCAACCAGCGGTGAGCGCGTTCAGGCTCAGCGGGTAGGTGTCGGGAACAGTGCGTTCCTTCTCGACCAGCACGCCCAACACGCGCACTTCGATTGCCGACAAGGGCAGCAACGATCGTTCAGGCATAGCCCCAGGTTCGGACATCGGTTCGATCACCCGCGCTCAACCGGCCTGCGCCTGACCGAGCGGCAGCGCGGCGGCGGGTCGCTGCGCCGCCGCCGCGCGTGCCTGCTCACCGCTCGGATAGGTGCCCGGAATCAGGATGTTGCGGTCGACGCCGCGCAATTGCGTATGGCCGCAGAACGCCATCGTCAGGTCGAGTTCGCGGTGAATGATCTGCAGGCAGCGCGTGACGCCCTCTTCGCCCATCGCGCCCAGGCCATACAGGAACGAGCGGCCGATCATGGTGCCGCGCGCGCCCAGCGCCCAGGCCTTGAGCACGTCTTGCCCGCTGCGGATGCCGCCATCCATCCATACCTCGATGCGCGAGCCGACTTCGTCGGCGATCGCCGGCAGCATCTCGATCGAACTCAAGGCGCCGTCGAGCTGACGCCCGCCGTGGTTGCTGACCACCAGCGCATCGGCGCCGCTTTGCGCCGCCAGCCGCGCGTCTTCGACGTCCAGAATGCCCTTGAGGATCAGCTTGCCGCCCCAGCGGCGCTTGATCCATTCGACGTCGCCCCAGTTCAGTTGCGGGTCGAACTGCTCGGCCGTCCATGAGCTGAGCGACGACATGTCGCCCACGCCTTTGGCGTGGCCGACGATGTTGCCGAAAGTGCGCCGCTGCGTGCCCAGCATGCCCATGCACCAGCGCGGTTTGGTCATCAGGTTCAGCAGATTCTTCAGCGTCGGCTTGGGCGGCGCCGTCAGGCCATTCTTCAGATCCTTGTGGCGCTGGCCCAGGATCTGCAGATCGAGAGTGAGCACCAGCGCCGAGCAGCGCGCCGCCTTGGCGCGATCGATCAGCCGCTCGATGAAATCGCGATCGCGCATCACGTACAACTGGAACCAGAACGGCGCGCGGGTGTTCGCCGCGATGTCTTCGAGCGAGCAGATGCTCATCGTCGACAAGGTGAACGGAATGCCGAACTTCTCGGCCGCGCGCGCGCCCAGGATCTCGCCGTCGGCATGCTGCATGCCGGTCAGGCCGGTGGGGGCGATCGCCACCGGCATCGCCACCTCGTGCCCGATCATCGTGGTGCGCGTGCTGCGGTTTTCCATGTTCACCGCGACGCGCTGGCGCAGCTTGATCTTCTGGAATTCGGATTCGTTGGCGCGGTAGGTGCTTTCCGTCCAGGCGCCGCTGTCGGCGTAGTCGTAAAACATCTTCGGCACGCGCTTTTGCGCCAGCACGCGCAGGTCTTCGATATTGGTGATGACGGTCATGTCTCGATGGCAATCGTTATGGGGCCGGCGGGCAGCGAACTATCCCACAGGCACACCGCAGCGCCAAGTGTGCGGTACGTTGGTTTGCGCCGGGCGAGCCGAGCCAAATCGGTGGGCCGGCCCCGCAGGTGTCACCGCGCCGTCAGCGCGGCTTACCCGCCCTTCTTTCTGCGCTCAAGCAGTACCCGGATGGTCGGCGTTGACCGCCACTTCTTCCCAGGCATCGATCTCGCGGCCCTGGGCTTGCAGCTCAGCGCGCAGGTTCTGCACCGCGATGCGACCCAGCACCAGCCTGAACGGCGGCGTGGGCGACTGCAGCGCCCCGATGATCGCCTCGGCCGCGCGCACCGGATCGCCGGGCTGCGTGCCATGCGTGCTGATGTTTTCCTTGCGCCGCACGCCGGCGGTGGCTGCGTAGTCGGCAATCGCACTGCGCGATTGGTGCAGCGAGCGCCCGGCAAAATCGGTGCGAAAACCGCTGGGTTCGACCACCATCACGCCAATGCCCAGCGGCTGCACTTCTTTTTGCAGCGCCACCGACATTCCCTCGACGGCAAATTTCGATGCCGAGTAAAAGCCCGAACCCGGGAACGACGTGCGCCCGGCCATCGATGAGATGTTGACGATGTAGCCCTGCTTGCGCGCGCGCATGCCGGGCAGCACGGCCTTGGTCAGCGCCACCAGACCGAAGAAGTTGGTGTCGAACAGCTTGCGCACGTCGGCTTCGTCGGCCTCTTCGACCGCGCCGCGATAGCCATAGCCGGCATTGTTGACCAGCACGTCGATCGCGCCGAAGCGCGTCTGCGCTTGCGGCACGGCCTGCGCGACCTGGGCCGAATCGGTGACGTCGAGCCGCAGCGCCAGCGCACGCGTCTCGTGGCCATCGACGATGTCGGCCACCGTTGCCGGATCGCGCGCCGTGACCACTGCGTTCCAGCCACGCGCCAGCACGGTGCGCGCCAGTTCGCGGCCAAAGCCGGTGGAGCAACCAGTGATGAACCAGGTGGGCGTATGCATGGATCGTCTCCTGTCGAGAGCTGTTGTTCGATCGGCCCGCCGCCAGGTCGAGCCGCTTGCTGCGAAGACAATGCAAAAAGCCCGCTTCAGCAGCGGGCTTTTTGCTCTTCAAAAATTGGTTGCGGAGACCCGCATGCACCGTTATAGATGGCTGCGAATCCGATAGCCCGCCGCGCCGGGCATCGGGGGCGGAATTTAGCACACCGGTGATCTGAGGTGCTCGTCAGCCGATCCAGCGCACAATCGCTGGATGCATGACCAGCAGCACCTACCCTCCGGCGTCCTGCCTCTCGTCCCGGTGGCCATCGTTCGCGCGGCGGCAAAGCGACTGCCTGCGCCCGGCCACGGGACGCATCCAGCAACCATCGAGGTCGACGTTCCCGATCGAGGGCGCGCGGCAATCAAATTCGCTGCCGAGTGCGTGCCGCGGGGTGGCTACGTCTGGATCGCAGTTCGGGCCGATCCCGTCGGGCCGTTTGCTGTGCCGCCGCCCGTACGCGGCGGCTGCTTCACGTGCCGGCACTTCATGTCGTACGACTATGCATACCTGTCCGCCGTGTGCGGCCGTGTCGGCAGCCGCAGACCCCGGCGCCAGCCGCTTCCCAACCTCGGCTGCCTACAGCACGATCGAGAGCCGGGAACCGACGACGACATCGAGCGGTTGATGGGACAGTACGGGATCAAGCCGCCGCCGTGATATCGGGTTTCCAGCAATTAAATCGAATACAAAAAATACTTGCGCCAGCCGATTATTTGAAATACATTTATTCAAACGGGGCGCGCGGTGCGACCCGACCGGGAGAGCAAGATGAGCATCGAAAACGTGTATGCGATCAACGGCAACAGCAGCGTCGCGATCCGGCTGCCGGCCGACGCGATCGATTCGGTGAAGCGCGCCGGCGAATTCCGGATGCAGATCAGCCGCAAGACCGCGGACAAAATCTGCGGCTTCGCCCGCGGCCCGAAGCGCATTCTCTCGGATGGCGGCCCGATCGGCGTGCGCTGCGAACAGC
>JAFKGG010000061.1 GCA_017307915.1 Burkholderiales bacterium
GCCGCTCGACGCCCAGCGACAGCACGACGCGATCGCCCATGCGACTGATCGCGGTGAAGTCGGTTTCCAGATGCACGGTGGGCAGACCCACGCCGCGGTCGATGACCAGCCGCCGATAGCCGAGCCGCAACTCGTCTTCGATCCAGTCTTCGACCAGGCCGTTCAGCATGATGAAGTACTGCGGAAAGAACACGATGCCGGCCGGATCGCAGTCGGAAAACCGGATCATCCGCTCGCGTTGGAACAGTTTCATGCCTGTGCGCCCTTGAGCAGTTCGCGCGCGATGATCAGTTGCTGCACTTCGGTCGCGCCTTCATAGATGCGCAGCGCGCGGATCTCGCGATACAGTTTTTCCACCGGCTGGCCGCTGACCACGCCCAGCCCGCCCCACATCTGCAAGGCCATGTCGATGACGCGCTGCGCGCCTTCGGTGGCGCTCATCTTGGCCATCGCGGCCTCGCGCGTCACCGGCCGGCCCTGGTCGCGCTGCCAGGCGGCGCGATAGGTGAGCAGCGCGGCGCTGTCGATGGTGGTGGCCATCTGCGCCAGGTTGGCCTGCGTCAACTGGAAGTCGGCCAGCGTGCGTTCGAACATGCGGCGGCTGACGGCGCGTGCCAGGCCTTCGTCGAGCGCACGGCGCGCAAAGCCCAGCGCGGCAGCGGCCACCGAGGTGCGGAACACGTCGAGCGTGCGCATCGCCACCTTGAAGCCTTCGCCGGCGGCACCCACGCGCTGCGTGGCCGGCACGCGGCAGTCGGCAAAGCGCAGCCTGGCCAACGGATGCGGCGCGATCACGTCGATGCGCTCGGCGATTTCGAAGCCGGGCGTGCCGGCATCGACGATGAACGCCGAGATGCCGCGCGCGCCGGGCGCCTCGCCGGTGCGCGCGAACACGACGTAGAAATCGGCGATGCCGCCGTTGGAGATCCAGGTCTTCTCGCCGTCGAGCACGTAGTGGTCGCCGTCGGCGCGCGCCGCGCAACTCATCGCTGCGACGTCGGAACCCGCATCAGGCTCCGACAACGCGAATGCCGCGATCGCTTCGCCGCGCGCCACGCGGCCCAGATAGGCCTCGCGCTGCGCCGGCGTGCCGGCCAGGCTGATCGCGCCCGACCCCAGCCCCTGCATCGCAAACGCGAAATCGGCCAGGCCCGAATGGCGCGCCAGCGTCTCGCGGATCAGGCAGATGGCGCGCGTGTCGATGGCCTCGCCGGCGCCGCCATAGGCGCTGCCGGCCACCGCGTGGCGCAACCAAGCGCCGGCACCCAGCGCCTTGACCAGCGCACGGCAATGCGCGTCGACGCTGGCGCGGTCCTCGCTGCCATGCTCGCCCAGATGCGAGGCAGCCCAGGCGTCCAGCCCGGCGGCAAGCTCGCGATGCCGCTCTTCGAAGAACGGCCAGCGTAGATAATCGGTATCACTCACCGTGCGGCTCCGCTTTCAGTTGCCTTCGAACTTCGGTTTCTGCTTGGCCACGAACGCGCGATAAGCACGGTTGTAGTCTTCCGTCATCATGCAGATCGCCTGCGCCTGCGCTTCGGCTTCGAGCGCCTGCTCGATGGTCATCGTCCATTCCTGATGCAGCATCGTCTTGGTGATGCCGTTGGCGAAGGTCGGCCCTTGCACCAGATTCGCGGCCAGCTTCACGGCCTCGTCGCGCAGCGCCTGCGGTTCGACCAGCCGGTTGAAGAAGCCCCAGCGTTCGCCTTCGTCGCCGCTCATCGAGCGGCCGGTATAGAGCAGCTCCGAAGCGCGCCCCTGGCCGATGATCCGCGGCAGTATCGCGCAGGCGCCCATGTCGCAGCCGGCCAGGCCGACGCGGTTGAACAGGAACGCCGTCTTGCTGCGCGCCGTGCCGATGCGCAGGTCGGAAGCCATCGCCAGGATCGCGCCGGCGCCGGCGCACACGCCATCGACCGCGGCAACGATCGGCTGCGGGCAGGTGCGCATGGCCTTGACCGCATCGCCGGTCATCCGCGTGAACATCAGCAGGTCGGGCGCGGGCAGGTCGATCAGCGGGCCGATGATCTCGTGCACGTCGCCGCCCGAGCAGAAGTTCTCGCCGGCGCCGGTGATCACCACCGCCTTCACGTCGCTGGCGTACTTCAGCTTGCCGAAGGTGTCGCGCAGCTCGGCATAGGAAGAGAAGGTGAGCGGGTTCTTGCGCTCGGGCCGGTTCAGCGTGATCACGGCCACGCCGTTGTCGACGGCCCAGTGAAAGTGCTCGGCCGCATAGCCGGCCATTTCGATGCGGTTGCCGGCCTGCAAGGCCGGATCGACCGCTTTGTTCGAACTGCTCATCAGGCGTTCTCCTCGGATTTATCCATCTGCACCAGGTGCACGCGCAATACGCCGAGCGAGTGGTGCAATTGCTGAATCGTTTTTTCGTCCAGACCGCCGAACAATTCGAGAATCCAGCGCTCGTGTTCGGCCGCCATCGTTTCGAAGATGCGCCGGCCCTTCGGCGTGAGCCGCACCAGCCAGGCGCGCCGGTCGTTGGGATCGCTTTCGCGCGTCACCAGTTCGTCGCGTTCCAGTTCGTCGGTCAGGCCGGTGACGTTGCCGCCGGTCACCATCAGGAAGCGCGACAGCGCCTTCATCTTCAATCCGTCGCGATGCCGGTAGAGCTGCGCCATGTAGTCGAAACGCGCCAGCGAAATGCCGAACTGCGCGCGCAGCCGGCGCCGGATCTCGGCTTCGACCTGCGTGGTGCACGCCAGCATGCGCAGCCACAGCTTGAGCGCAGCATGATCATGCGACTGCAGTCGCGCTTCGTGGCCGAGCTCCTGCGCTTCGTGCAGCAGGGCGCGGCTGGTATCGGTCTTGATCATCACGGCATCACCTCGCCTCCAGAGACGCTGATCGATTGGCCGGTCATCGCGGCCGCGGCATCGCCGCACAGCCAGCGCACGGCGTCGGCCACCTCGGCGGGCTGCACGATGCGGCCCTGCGGGTTGCCGGCGGCAAATTCGGCGCGCGCCTGCTCGGCGCTGCGCCCGGTCTGCGCGACGACGTTGGCGATGCTGTCGCGCAGCAGATCGGTTTCGGTATAACCGGGGCACACGGCATTGACCGTGATGCCGCGGCGCGCCGTTTCCAGCGCCAGCGAACGGGTCAGCCCGATCACGCCGTGCTTGGCCGCGCTATAGGCCGACACGTAGGCGTAACCGACCAGCCCGGCGGTGCTGGCGATGTTGATGATGCGGCCGCTGCGCGCGGCCAGCATGTCGGGCAGCGCGGCGCGCGCGCACAGGAAGCTGCCGGTCAGGTTGACGGCCAGCATGCGGTTCCACAGTTCGAGCGAGGTCTTGTGCAGCAGCGCACTCTCGGCCTGGCCGGCATTGTTGACCAGAATCTGCACCGGGCCGGCCTGTGCGCGCGCTTCGTCGAAGGCGCGCGCCACGGCGGCTTCGTCGCAGACGTCGGCGGCCACGGCGTGGTGCGGGCCGCCGGGGAGCTGCGCGGCCAGTTCCTTCAGGCTGTCGAGCTTGCGGCCCAGCAACGTCAATACCGCGCCGTCGGCGGCCAGCGCGCGCGCGATCTCGGCACCGATGCCGCGCGCCGCGCCGGTGACCAGGGCGTGGCGGCCGGTGAGGGGGGGGGCGATCATTTACGTTGCTCCGATGGGTTCTTTGGTTGCTTCGATGGGTGCGTGCGAAGGCGTGGGCGAGGTGGGATGGCGGGGTAACCGCTTGCCCCCTGCTGCGCAGGGGGTGCCCTGCGATGCTCGGAAGCTTGGCCCCGCGGCATGACTCGCTGCGCTCGCTTCGCGAGCTCCGCTCAAACAGATGCCGCGAGTCAGAAGTACGAGGCGCGCTGCGCG
>JAFKGG010000062.1 GCA_017307915.1 Burkholderiales bacterium
GGTCAGGATCGGTACCTCGAACTCGATGCCGAACAGATCGCTGGTCCGGGCGCTCAGCGAACGGCGCTCGACGGGCAGTACAGTGCCGCGGAACACGACATTGACTTCGACCTTCACCTGGCTGCTCTCGTTCTCCGCGATCAGCTTGGTGTCTCCGAGATCCTTGCTGTGGATCAGGCGGGTTTGCACACCCAAGCGCTCGACACGCTGCGCGATGGCCGCTAGCTCCTGATTGATCGCCTGTAGCGCCTCGTCCCGCGGCGTCTGCCAGGGCTGATAGACCACATCGATATCCACCGAAAGGCGGGGCGTGTCCCGCAGAAACAGGTTGATGGCTGTGCCGCCCTTCATGGCGAAGATGTCATTGTCGAACACGTCGGGAGCGATGTTCAGCAACAGGCGAACGGTATCGGCGTAGTGTTTATCCATGAGGGTTCAGGCTCAGCAAGGTGCCGTCATCGAGCCGGCTCATCCAACGCTTGGTGCTGCCGGTGCGTGCTGGGTACTGCGCTAGCAGCGCATCGACATCGACGACGGCGGTTTCTCGTGCCCAGGCCAGGAACAGACGCACGGCCTTGACGCTGGTACAGCAGGCCAGCAGGTGTCCGAGCACCTCCTTGCGCGGCGAGCGCAGGCCGTCGAACAGGTTGCGGGCCTCTTCGAGGCTCTCCCGCGTGCCAGCTTCGTAGAGCAGCTCCAGGACGGCTCGCTCTGGCACCGCGACCTGCAACCCATTCGCTTGCCCTGGTGGCGTGTGCAGGGTTCTGCCAGCGAGCGCATCATCGGGCCAGTCGAACAGCTTGGCGTTGACGTAGCGCGCCGGAAACCGGGTGGTGAACCACGCCGGCAGCGCAAAGCGGACATCACCCCATAGCACCAGCGTCTCCTGGGTAGCCAGGTTGTGCCGTATCCCTTGCAGCGCCAGGGCGCTCTTGCCCGCCACATGCAGGCCGGCGACCTGCTGCTGCAGGAACCGCAGGGCGCCACTGACGTCGAAGTCGTCGTTCGGGAAGGCATAGACGCCGTGGGCCAGGCGCACCAGCCAGCCGCTCTCCGCGTAGCGGGCCGCCCGTTGGGGCGACACACCGAAGGATTCGAGCGTGGCGAGGTCGAACGGTGCGCCCCGGGGGAGTCCCGTCAGCACCCGCTTGATTACCTGATGTCGTGTATTTCCACTCATGGGTTAAATATACGACACGATCTAATCGTTTACCAGGCCGGACAGGTAGATGCACGAAAATTCCCCTCATAGGTGAATTTGATGTATAAATCTAATCAGCCTTGGCCCTGAAGATTGGAACCCGACAGCAGGCATGCCGCATTGCTGGCCACATGGGGTGGCCACCGGCGCACACTGGAGCAACCATGTAAGGCAAACAGGCAGGTGACGATCATGAGCACGAGTCCCCGCAGCAGTACCGCAGAACGCTTGGGCCGCTGGCTTGGCCGCGGCTGGCAGGGTTATGTGCGCGCCGAACGGCGAGTGTCGAGCTGGCTGGCCGCCAAGGGAGTACCTGCTGCGGCTTCCACTGCGCTGCTGTGGGCGGTGAAGCTGGCTGCGCTGGGCGTGTTGCTCTATTCCTCGTTCGGGCTGGCGCTGCTGCTTGTGTTCGTCGTGATGGTTGCGCGAGCTGCTGGCAACTTGTCCCATGACGATGACGAAGAGAAAACAGAATGGCGCATGGGCTGGGCTGGCTATGGTCTATATCGTGGCGAGACGCGCGTAGATCCTGGGCAGGACGACGATGACTAAACCACTTTGTTGACGGCCTTGCTTCCTGCGGCTTTGGCTCCATCGGTTGACGTCGCCATCATCTGTGCAATGTTGCCCGCCCGAACGCCGGCCCAGGCAAGTGCTCCGACCCAGAATGCAGGCAGCACGATAAACATCGTTCCCAGGATGAAGTTCAGCAACAGATCCCCGAGGGCGTTGTTCAGCCCCACTAGCGGATCGAAGTTGGTGTGCGGCCGGTTCCATCCGAAGCCCCACCCATAGAGCGCGTCGAGGATGGTGCTATCGACCCAGCGTGCGAGCTGGAACCAGAAGTCCACGAAGAATAGCGCGAACTGCACGACGCTGACGGTCACGACCGTCTTCAGGTCGTAGGTGCCTACGACCAGCACCAGCGGAATGCAGATAACTAACGCCATCTTAAGCAGTGCCAGCACCATTGGGAGCGCTTGGCGAACGACGTCCATGGCGGGGAACGCGGCGATTCCCCCGACCGCCATGCCCACGTCGCCGGCGGCGCGCGTGATGATGTTCGGCAAGCTCTTGTCGATCTGGCCGCCATAGTCCGTATAGACGCTGCCCTGGTTCAGCTTCTGCTGCCGCGGGGACGCGATAGCGCGGATTACCGAGTCGTCCACCTCGGCGCGACTCAGGAACCCGGCCCAGCCCGCCAGGCGGGTCATCAGGCTGGGGTCCACCTGTCCCAACAGCCGTGCCCGTAGGCCGTTGCTGCCGTCGGCCCACCACTGCCTGCAGGTCGGGTAGCCGCCGCCGCTCGCAACCTGCGCAAGCCCCGCATCGCGAGTGCTGTCGTAGGGCCAGTCGTTGCGCGGCGTGCTGGAGCGATAGTTGTCGTAGTAGCCGGCTGTGTCGGTGAAGAAGCGTGAGCCGATCCAGGTCACGTCGTGCATCTGCTCCTCATTGAGGTTCGGGCGCTGCATGAACAGCTTGGCACGCGCCGGCCCGTAGCAGTCGTGCGTGAAGTCCGCCACTTCCTGAGCCAGTACCGGGTCATCGATGCGCGTGGCGTCGATTTCCATACGCATCTGCCGCAGGTCTGTCCCGCACGGAATCGCCGCCACCGAGGCCCCCGTAATAGCGCGCGAGAGCGAGTGCATGAAGCCCCACCAGACCGGCACTTTCGCCGACTGGTTGTTGAGGGTGCTGAAGGACTGCGACCAGCCGGTATTCGTGGGCTGCGGTACGCTGACCTGGCACTGCGCGGACCGTGAGGTGTCGTACTGGATCGTGTTCAAGTCCACATCGATGAACGGGATGCCCGCAAACATCACCACCACGATCGCCACGAAGACGCGATTCTCGATGCGTGCAGCCGAGAGCACACCCTTGTTGCCTTCGTCGGCGCCCTCGGCGCGGGCCTTGAGCCATTCCTGGATGACGATCGCCACAAACGGCAAGGCAAACACCCCGCTGGATACCAGCACGGCCCAGATGCCGTTGTTAACGATCCAAGACACGAGGGTGAGGTAGTACTCCAGGTAGTCGGTCGTGAAAAGCGTCATGGCCCGAATCTCCCCTCAGCCCTGCATCAGCAGGCTGGCTTCCAGCGCCACGATCGCCACGACGCCAGCGATCTCGCTGCGCACGAGGCGGCGCCGTGCCTGCGCGTCGTTCTCGCGCGCCAGCAGCCGGCGGCGCATCCAGACCCAGCCGTAGGTTGTCGCGCCGTACAGGCACAGCCGCCACACCAGGAAGTAGCCAGCCGCGGCCACCAGCCACCGCTCCCAGCCGGCCACGCTGCCGACGAGGTAGATGCCGACGATGTTGGCGCCCACGGCAGCGGCGACGATCACGACCGTCCACAGCAGCACCTTCGCCACGCGCCGGCCGAGCAACCAGTGCGGGTGCAGCCAGGTCGAACGCATCGGGCTCACGGATTGCCTCCCGGATTGCCCTTCTGGAGCCGATCGAGACGGTCGGGAACAGGATCGCCTTCATAGACGCCACGGGAGCCCGCGGCGCGCGTGCCGTGGCGCTGGATGATGGCCATCGGTGAGTTGTTCGCCAGTTCACGCCGCAGTTCCAGTTCCGTCTTGAGGTTGCGGATCTCCTGGTCGAGCGTGTCGCTT
>JAFKGG010000063.1 GCA_017307915.1 Burkholderiales bacterium
CGCCGGCCCCCTTCATCGAGGAATTGTCGCCGCCACCGCCGCTGGGCGGCTGCGAGCCGCCGCCCTGGCGGAACATGCCGTTCAAGCGCCGCTTGAAATCGCGGTAGATCTCGTCGAGATCGGGCGGGCCGTCCTGGCCACCAGGCCGCTGCGGCGGGCGCTGATCGCCGCCACCGCCGCTGCGCCCCCAACCGGGGTCATTCAATGAAAAGATCGAGCGGACAGACTTCCACATAGTCGGAAGGAAAAAAATGGATGGATTCAGGCCACGTGGCGCGTGCCGTGGTATGAGCTTGCTGCGGGCGCATCGCCCGTGTCGAGAATCTCGTCGTCGTGCGCATCGGCTGCGCCGTCGCGGGACTCGGCCAGCCGCTGCCGCCAATCGTCGACGCGCTGTTCGATGGCCCGGCGCAGCTCGTCCATCCCGGCACCGGTCACCGCACTGCCATCGCCGCGGTCGATCCTACCATAGCGGTCGAGCGTAATGCCGGGCAGCCTGCCACAGCGGTCGATCTTGTTGTGCACGACGATGCGCGGCGCGTCGGCCGCGCCGATCTCGGCCAGCACGCGGTCGACCTGTTCGATCTGCTCGTCGCGATCGGACGCCGAGGCATCGACCACGTGCAGCAGCAGGTCAGCCTGCGCCGTTTCCTCCAGCGTGGCGGTGAAGGCATCGACCAGCTGGTGCGGCAGGTCGCGCACGAAACCGACCGTGTCGGAGATCACCACTTCGACGCCCGAGGACAGGCGCAGCTTGCGGGTGAGCGTATCGAGCGTGGCGAACAACTGATCGGCGGCATAGGTGCCGGCGCCGGTGAGCCGGTTGAACAGCGTCGACTTGCCGGCGTTGGTATAGCCCACCAGCGAGATCGTGAACGCCGGCCGGCGATCGCGCGCGCGGCGCCGCGTGCGGCGCTGCTTGCGCAGCTGTTCGAGCTGCACGCGCAGACGCTTGACGCGCACGCCCAGCATGCGGCGGTCGAGTTCGATCTGTTTCTCACCCGGGCCGCCACGCACGCCAATGCCGCCGCGCTGCCGTTCCAGGTGCGACCAGCCGCGCACCAGCCGCGCCGACAGGTGTTCCAGGCGCGCCAGCTCGACCTGCAGCTTGCCTTCGTGGCTGCGCGCGCGCTGCGCGAAGATATCGAGAATCAGGTCGGTGCGATCGAGCACCTGCAGGTTCCACAGCCGCCCGAGGTTGCGTTGCTGCACCGGCGACAGCTCGTGGTCGAACAGCACGGCCTCGATGCCGGCCGTCTTGATCAGTTCGCCGAATTCCTCGGCTTTACCACTGCCGATGAACAGCGCCGCATCGGGGCGCGCACGCCTGACGACGCGCCGCTCGGTGGGCGCGAGGCCCGCTGATGCGGCCAGCGCCGCCAGCTCGTCGAGCGAATCATCGGCGCGGGCGGCGCCGCCCAGGGCGACGCCGATCAGCAGGCACGAAAGGGGTTGCGAATTAGCGCTCAGCTTTCCGGACTTTCTTGATGGAAGTTGACGGCCCGGCCAGGCACGACCGTGGAAATCGCATGCTTGTAGACCATCTGGGTGACGGTGTTTCTCAGCAGGACCACGTATTGGTCGAACGATTCGATCTGCCCTTGCAATTTGATGCCGTTGACCAGATAGATCGAAACAGGCACGTGCTCTTTGCGCAGCAGATTCAGGAACGGGTCTTGTAGTAGCTGCCCTTTGTTGCTCATGGCGACTCCGGTTTGTTGGTGTATTGGCCGTACTCGGGGTCTTTCGCCCCATCGACGACGATGACGTCCGCGCCTCCGCGTCGTCAACTCTATCGCAAATTGGGCCGATCGCCGAGATTTCTAGTGGTTCCGGCCGCCAACTGCCCGACGGCCGGCGCGTCAGCGCGGGTTGGCGTAGGGATTGGCGCCGGTGCGGAACTCGATCCGCATCGGCGTGCCGGCCAAGCCGAATTTGTCGCGGAACCAGGATTCCAGGTAGCGGCGATAGCCGTCGGAGACCTGGTCGAGCGAGGTGCCGTGGATCACCACGATCGGCGGGTTCTGCCCGCCCTGATGCGCGTAGCGCAGCTTCGGGCGGATCGGGCCACGGCGCGGCGGCGCCTGCCGTTCGACGGCCTCGTGCAGCGCGCGCGTGAGCCGGGGCGTCGACAACTTGCTCATCGCTGCCTGGTAGGCGTCGTCGACCGAGCGCATCAGCGCGCCGATGCCGAAGCCTTCGCGCGCCGAAATGAAGTGCACCTTGGCAAAGCGCAGGAAGTACAGCTTGCGGTCGAGTTCAGACTTCAGCCGCTGGCGCATTTCGTGATCGGCCAGATCCCATTTGTTGACGGCAATCACCAGGGCCCTGCCGGCTTCCAGAATATAGCTGGCGATGGTGGCGTCCTGATCGGATACCGGCTCGCTGGCATCGAGCATCAGCACGCAGACGTTGCAGTCTTCGATCGCCTGCAGCGTCTTGACGATCGAGAACTTCTCGACCATGTCGGTGACCTTGCCGCGGCGGCGCAGACCGGCGGTGTCGATCAGCGTGTAGGGTTTGCCGGCGCGGTCGAAGTCGATCGCGACTGAATCGCGCGTGGTGCCCGGCTGGTCGAAGGCGATCAGGCGCTCTTCGCCCAGCAGCGTATTGATCAGTGTGGATTTGCCGGCGTTGGGGCGGCCGACGACCGCAACGCGGACGCGGCGGGGAGTGGTGTGAGCGGGCTTGGCGCCGGGTTCGGCCGCGGCGGCAGAGGGGCCGGCCGCACCTGCAGCATTGGGGCCGGAGCCGGCCGCATTCCCGGTGCCTTCGGCGGCTGCGGCACCCTCCTCGATCTCGACGGCGCGGCCCTCGATCTCGACGGCAGCCTCGTTGGCGATGCCCGCGGCAAGCTCATCGCCTGCATCGCCTGCATCGACCGGGCCCGACGCCGGCTCGACACCTAGCGCCTCATCACCTTCCTCGCCGCCCTCCTCGCCACCGTGTGGCACGAACGGCTCGAGCGCCAGCTCCACCAGATCGCGCACGCCATCGCCGTGCGCCGCCGAGATCGCGTACGGCGTACCCAGCCCCAGCTCGTGGAACTCGGCAGCGACCTGCTCGCGCGGCATGCCCTCGGTCTTGTTGACGACCAGCAGCACGTTGCGTGCGGTGCGGCGCAGTTCGCGCGCGATTTCGCGATCGTGCGGGGTCAGCCCCTCGCGGCCGTCGACGATGAACACCACGATGTCGGACTCGATCACCGCCTGGCGCGTCTGCCGCGCCATCTCGGCGGCAATGCCGTTCTTGGCCACCGGCTCGAAGCCGCCGCTGTCGATGACGATGAACGGATGCTCGCCGTAGCGGCCGCGACCGTATTGCCGGTCGCGCGTCAGCCCGGGCACGTCGGCGACCAGCGCCGAGCGGCTGCGCGTCAAGCGGTTGAACAGCGTCGACTTGCCGACGTTGGGGCGCCCGACCAGCGCCAATACCGGCAGTCGTGCCATGGCCTCAGTCCGCGCGAACCGCGTACAGCGCGCCGGCGGTGGTCTGCACCACGGCCAGATTTGCGGCGGCCACCGGCGTGCCGACGATCTTCGAACCATCGGTGCTGGCCCGCGCCAGCAGCGCGCCGTCGTCGCGTGACAGCGCGTGCAACAGCCCCTGTCCGTCGCCGACGATCACCTGCCGCGCAGCGAGCAGCGGCGCCGACAGCGTGCGCTGGCGCAGCTTGTCCTGCCGCCAGACGCTGGCGCCGCTGCGCGAGAACGCATGCACCTCGCCCCGGTCGTCGACCGCCACCAGCAGGCGGCCGTCGAGATCGAAACCCGACGGCGAGGACAGATCGCGCGCCCAGGCGGTACGGC
>JAFKGG010000420.1 GCA_017307915.1 Burkholderiales bacterium
GCAAACCGGCTCGCTGCGTTGCGTGCTCGGTGGCGAGGCCTATGCAGCGCCGCTGGGCGATGACATCCTGATCGGCGCCAGCTTCGACCCGCGCGCCGACGCGGCCCCCTCGCCCAGCGCCGACCTGGACAATTTGCACAAGCTTGCCGCGATGATCGACGGCGACGCCACGCAATGGGTAGCGCACGCGTGCACCGCCGGCTTCGGCGAGCGCTTCGCGGCGATCGACCGCCTGCCGCTGATCGGCCAACTGCCTGACGAGGCCGCAGCGTGCCGCGCGGCCGCCGAATTGCTGCGCAACGACCGCTTGCCGCTGCCGCGCGCCGGCGGCCTGTATGCAGCGTTCGCATTCGGCTCGCGGGGTCTGTTATGGGCCACGCTGGCCGGCGTGCTGCTGCCGGCGATGATCGAAGGCGCCCCGCTGCCGCTGGAACGCGAGCTGCTGCGCGCGATCGACCCGGCGCGTTTCGTCAAGCGCATGCTTCGCGCCCGCGAAAGCGACTAGCCACCGCGCTACACTGCGCACCATGCCTAAAACGCCCGCCAAGATCACCTACGACTGCTCGAAGTGCCCCGGGTACTGCTGCAGCTATCCACGCATCGAGGTCGAAGACCGCGACCTGGCGCGGTTGGCCCGACACTTCGGATTGACGATCGAGCAAGCCGAACGCAAGTTCACGCGCCGCTATCGCGCCGACGGCGTCGACGAGCGCATCCTGCGTCACCACAAAGACCACATCTACGGTTCGATCTGTCGCTTCTTCGACACCGACGAACGCCGATGTACGATCTATGCCGCGCGCCCCGGCGTGTGCCGTGATTATCCGAACGGCCGCAAGTGCGGCTATTACAATTTCATCCGTTTCGAGCGCAAGCATCAGCACGATCCGGATTTCATCCCGTCGGCCTGACATGCAAGATCCCGCTTTCCGCCCGCTCGGCACCCCGCTTTCCCCCGCTGCCACCCGCGTCATGCTGCTGGGCGCCGGCGAACTGGGCAAGGAGGTGATCATCGCGCTGCAGCGGCTCGGCGTGGAGACGATCGCCGTCGATCGTTATGCGAACGCGCCCGGCCAGCAGGTCGCGCATCGCGCCCACGTCATCGACATGACCGACGCCGCCAGGCTGCGCGAGCTGATCGAACGCGAACGCCCGGCACTGGTGGTGCCCGAGATCGAAGCGCTGGCCACGCCCGCCTTGATCGAGATCGAGCGCGAGGGGCTGGCCACGGTCATCCCGACGGCGCGTGCCGCCTGGCTCACGATGAACCGCGAAGGCATCCGTCGCCTGGCCGCCGAAGAACTCGGTCTGCCGACCTCCCCGTATCGCTTCGCCGACAGCCTCGAAGCGCTGCGCGCGGCAATCGACGGCGATGCGTCGACGCCCGGCATCGGCTATCCCTGCGTCATCAAGCCGGTGATGTCCTCATCGGGCAAAGGCCAATCCAAGATCGATGGGCCCGACGAGGTCGAGGCTGCGTGGCAATACGCGGCCAGCGGCGGCCGCGTCGATGCCGGCCGCATCATCGTCGAGGGCTTCATCCGCTTCGATTACGAGATCACACTGCTGACCGTGCGCGCCCGCGCGGCCGACGGCACCATCGGCACGCAGTTCTGCGATCCGATCGGCCATCTGCAAGAAGCCGGCGACTACGTCGAGAGCTGGCAGCCGCACCCGATGAGCGCCGCGGCGCTGGAACGCTCGCGCGACATCGCACGCCGCGTCACCGATGCACTGGGCGGCACCGGCATCTTCGGCGTCGAGCTGTTCGTATGCGGCGACGAGGTCTGGTTCTCGGAAGTCAGCCCCCGGCCGCACGATACCGGCATGGTCACGATGATCAGCCAGCATCAATCGGAATTCGAGCTGCATGCGCGCGCCATCCTCGGCCTGCCGGTGGACACCTCGCTGCGCACGCCCGGCGCCAGCGCCGTGATCTACGGCGGCGTGAACGCCGGTGCGCTGGTCTTCGACGGCGTGACCGACGCGCTGGCCGTACCGGGCAGCGACCTGCGCCTGTTCGGCAAACCCGAGTCGTTCGAAAAGCGCCGCATGGGCGTGGCGCTGGCACGCGCCGGCGACGCCGAGACGGCGCGTGCCAATGCGAAGCTGGCCGCGTCGAAGGTCAAGCCGCGGGTGGCTTGACGCAATGGATTGCGGTGCGGGCGCTGCACGGCGCCGCATCGCCGGGTTCCAGCAGCCACCGCGCCAAGGCCCACTGCACCAAACCCACCAGCCAGGCACACCACAGTACGTGCGACATGAAGTGGGCGCCCTGAGCCATGCGCACGGCGCCCATCGACAGTCCCAACGCCAACCCTGCCAACCACCAGCCTCGAGCCGAGCCGGCCCGCATCGGTGTGAGCAAACCCGGCCAACCGCCCGCCAGCGCAAACGCGAACAGCGCAAAGCCCGCCGACGCATGGCCGGCCGGAAAGCACGCCAAGCGGCGGCTGTCCGGCGGCGCAGGCACGAACAAGCCGTGATGGCGCTGCTGCCCGCCGAACTCGACGACGTCCCAGGGGCAAGGCCGATTGGTCAGATCCTTGGTCACCGTGACAATCAGCGGTGCAGCCAGCAAGGCGATGAAAAGATAACGCCAGCGTCGCACGCTGCGCCGCGCCGCAGTAGCCTGCACATCCGCTTGCCCATGCCGCCGCCGCTGCCCTCGCCGGCCTGACAGCCGCCACGCCCGCCACCAGCCGGACAAGGCCAGCAGCGGCAGCAGGTACAGCAACTGCTTGAGCCGGTGATGCAGCCAGAACTCGATCTGCGCATCATTGCGCCAGACGAAGGTCGCGCCAAGCGGGTCATACAGCAGCCGTTGCAGGTGCATGTCGACGTCGGTGAACTCCAGCGCAAGCAATGCCAGCGCCGCCACGGCGAACCCGGCCAGGATCCACATTGCCGGGAAGCGCTGCGGGCCCACGCCTGCGCCCACGCCCACGCCTGCGCCCACGCCC
Organism: Burkholderiales bacterium; assembly: GCA_017307915.1. GTDB lineage: Bacteria > Pseudomonadota > Gammaproteobacteria > Burkholderiales > Burkholderiaceae_E > Zeimonas. The sequence continues at coordinate 2,964 of JAFKGG010000420.1, forward strand.
ACGCTTGCACCCGCACGCGCGCTCGCACCTGGGCCTGGCCCCGCACCTGCTTCGGCGCCGGTACTGATACTCTTGCCCGCCGCCACGCGCCCGGTCGCCCCGTCAGCGCGATCAAAACTTAGCCAGCCGATCATTGCAGCCGCGGCGCGAGCAACGAAGCCGTCAAGGCCAGCCCGGCACGCCCCGCCAACACCATCCCCAGTGCAGCAGCAAATACCGCCAACGTTCGTTGCCGCCTGTTCCAGGCCGGCCCGGCGCGCAATTGCCATAAGCGCACCAGCAGCCGGGCCAGCAGCAGGCCGGCCACGCCAAGCGCCGTGAACAGCACCGGCAGCGGATAAGAGCCCAGGCGCGCGAATCCCGAGACCAGCCAGGTACCGCAGAACACCAGTACCGCGAGATACGCCGCCTGATGCGACAACGACCCGCGCGATCGGAAACGCCTCGACATCGCGTCCTCCTTGACGGACTCGCGATCCTGTCAGAGGTCGAGTGAGGCTTGCGCGCCGAACGCGTGAGAATTCAGTGTGATCGACACGCTGGTGCCGCGGCCGGGCTGGCTGTCGACCGACAAGGGCCAAGCGGCGGCCGCGCAGATGCGCTCGATGATGGTCAATCCCAAGCCGAGTCCGCCTTGCGCATCGGCATCCATCATCTGGCGATCGTTCGTCGCGTGCTGCGGATCGAAGCCGTGGCCGTCGTCGCGCACCTGCAGCACGCCCTCGCGCCAATCGACGTCGATGCGCGAAGCGCCGCTGTGTCGGATCGCGTTGCGCACGACATTGGTCAGCACGATCCACAAGGCGGCACGATCGCCATCGATGCACGCGGCCGCATCGATCGCATGCCGCAGCTCGATCGAGCGTGCCCTCGCCTCTTGCCCCAGATGTGCCAGTACCTCATCGACCAGCGCTGCCAGCACCACCGGTGCTGCATGCGACTGCATGGTGCCGCGCGCCACGCGCAGCAGCCCGCCGGTCAGCATCGCCATCTCGGTCTGGCTGTCGGCGATCTGCTGCAGCAACTGTCTCGTCCGTTCATCCAGCGGCTGGCTGCGCAGCAGGTCGAGCGCGCTGCTGATCCGCATCAGCGGCGTGCGCAGCTCGTGGTTGGCTGCTGCCGAGAATACGCGCTCGCGGCGCAGGGCCTCGTCGAGCCGGCTGCGATAGTCGTCCAGCGCGGCCGCCAGCCGCCAGGATTCTTCGTGATGCGCCAGCGCGACCAGCGGCCGTTCGGTGGCGGCGGGCTGCACCGCATCGGCCAGGCGTTCCAGGTCGCCGGTCAGGCGGCGCGCCAGATAGTGGCTGAGCACCAGCACCAGCAAGCCGATCGCCACCACCGATGCGGCCAGCACGATCGCCACCTGATGCTGGCGCTGTTCGTGCTCGGCGACGTCATAGACCAGATAGAACCACTGCCCCTGGGCGTGGTCGATCGCCACGTGATACTCGACACCACCGCCGGGAAAGATTTCATAGCTGCCGGGTCGCCGCGGCAGTTTTCTGAGGAAATCCGGCAAAGGCGCGTCGTCGCCCTCATCGGCGACGTACAACTCCATGTCGGGCGTATTGGGCTGCGCCAGCGAGGGGTCGCGCCGGAACGCGGCCATGCTCATCGTCAGTTGCTCGGCAACGATGCGATCGATCAGCATCTCCTCGGCCCGATAGCCCGAACCGTAGACGAGCAGCGCCTGGGCCGCCGCGATCAGCAGGGCCAGGCCGCAGAACACGAAAGTCAGTTGGCGGCGCAGCGAAGGTCGCGGCGACCCGGCGGCGGTCGGTGCGCGCTCGGCGTTCACGAGCGCCGCAGCCGGTAGCCGTGGCCGTGCAGGTTTTCGATCGGATCGAGACCCGCCGCCGTAAAGGCACGCCGCGTCGCTGCGACCAACGTGCGCAGCGTTTCGGCATGGGCCTGCGTCTCACCCCAGACGACGCGTTCGATCTCTTCGCGCGTATGCACCTTGTCGGCACGCTCGGCCAACAGCTCGATCAGACGATACGGCTTGGGCGGCAGCTTGAGCAGCACGCCGTCGACGCGCACGCTGCGCGCGCCGCGATCGATTTCCAGGCGCCCGTGGCGAAGGGTGCCGCCCAGCGCCGCGCCCTGCGCCCGGCGCAGCAGCGCACCGACGCGCACGGCCAGCTCGGCGAGCTGGAACGGTTTGACCAGATAATCGTCGGCGCCGGCATCGAAACCGGCCAGCTTGGCATCCAGCTCGTCACGCGCCGTCAGCATGATGACCGGCGCGCTGCCACCCAGTTCGTCGCGAAAGCGGCGGCACCAGGTCAGGCCGTCGAGACGCGGCAGGTTCAGATCGAGCACCACCAGCTCCGGCATCTGCTGCGCGGCCAGCGACAGGCCGATGTAGCCGTCAGCGGCATAGTCGCACTCGTGACCGCGCGCCTGCAGGAAGTCGCAGACGTTGCCGCCGATCACCGGATCGTCTTCAATGACGAGGATGTGCGCCAAGCCCGCTCCTTGCCGGGTTGCCGCGGCCCCTTACTGGATGCCCTGGCTCGCCAGATACTCTTCGTAGCCGCCGCGATAATCGATGATGACGCCGCCGGCGCGCACCTCGATGACGCGCGTGGCCACCGCATCGACGAATTGCCGGTCGTGCGACACCAGCAGCAGCGTGCCGTTGAACTTTTCCAGTGCGAGTTGCAGCGACTCGATCGATTCCATGTCGAGGTGGTTGGTCGGCTCATCGAGCATCAGCACGTTGTGCCGGCCCAGCATCAGCCGGCCGAAGCTCATCCGGTGCTTCTCGCCGCCCGACAGCACCTTGACCTGCTTGCGCACATCGTCGCCCGAGAACAGCAGCCGGCCCAGTACGCTGCGCAGCGTCTGGTCGTCGTCGCCGGGTTTGGCGTAGCGGCTGATCCATTCGGTCAGCGTATCGTCGGTTTCGAAATCGGGGTAGACGTCTTGCGCCATGTAGCCGACGTCGGCATTCTCGGCCCACTTCACCGTGCCTTCGCTGGACGCCAGGCCGCCCAGCGCGGCGCCGGCCAGGCAGCGCAGCAGCGTGGTCTTGCCGGCGCCGTTGGCGCCGACGATGGCGATCTTGTCGCCCGCATCGACGATCGTGGAAAAACTGCGGAACACCGGCTCGGCCGCCCCTTCATAGCGATGCCCCAGGCCTTCGACCTCGACGGCTTGCCGGTGCAGCACCTTGGCCTGCTCGAAGCGGATGTACGGATTCTGCCGCGATGAGGGCTTGACCTCGACCGCCTCGCTGCGGATCTTGGCGATCAGCTTCTGCCGCGACGTGGCTTGGCGCGCCTTGGCCTTGTTGGCGGCAAAGCGCTGCACGAACTCCTGCAATTCAGAGATGCGTTCCTTGGCGCGATCATTGGCCGCCACCAGACGCTGGCGCGCCTGTGCCGAAGCCAGCATGTAGTCGTCGTAGTTGCCCGGATAGATGCGCAGCTCGCCATAATCCAGGTCGGCCATGTGCGTGCACACGGCATTCAGGAAGTGCCGATCGTGCGAGATGATGATCATCGTCGAGTCACGATCGTTCAGCACCGTTTCCAGCCAGCGGATGGTGTCGATGTCGAGGTTGTTGGTCGGCTCGTCGAGCAGCAGCACGTCGGGGTTGGCGAACAGCGCCTGCGCCAGCAGCACGCGCAGTTTCCAGCCGGGCGCAATCTCGCGCATGGGGCCGTTGTGCTGCTCGATCGGAATGCCGGCGCCGATCAGCAGTTCGCCGGCGCGCGACTCGGCGGTGTAGCCGTCATACTCGGCGAACTTGGCTTCGAGTTCGGCGGCGCGCATGTAGTCGTCTTCGCTGGCCTCGGGGTTGGCGTAGATCGCGTCGCGCTCGGTCATCGCGCGCCACATCTCGGCGTGACCCATCATGACGACGTCGAGCACGCGCACGTCTTCATAGGCAAACTGGTCCTGTTTCAGCTTGCCCAGGCGCACGCCGGGGTCGAGCACGACCTGGCCGCCGCTGGACTCGAGGTCGCCGCCCAGGATCTGCATGAAGGTAGATTTGCCCGAGCCGTTGGCGCCGATCAGGCCGTAGCGATTGCCTTCGCCGAACTTGACCGAGACGTTCTCGAACAGGGGCTTGGCCCCGAACTGCATTGTGATGTTGACGGTAGAGAGCATCTCAGGATTCCATGGCGCGTGGTGCGGCCGGCGATGGCAGTGGTTGCCGCGGTACGGGCCACTGCTTTATGTGGGTTGCTTTACTGCAAAGGCCGGGATTGCTCGAAGGGTGGTTGTCGAGCGAGATCGCGGTCGTTCTTTGCGTGCTTCGGTTGGGGCGGGCAAAGGCGTGGGCGAGGTGCGGCGGCAGGGTAACCGCTTGCCCCCTGCTTTGCAGGGGGTGCCCTGCGATACTCGGAAGACTGGCCCCGCGGCATGACTCGCTGCGCTCGCTTCGCGAGCTCCGCGAGTCATGCCGCGCAGCCCCAAGGCGAGCAGCGCAGGGCAGCCCGCCCGCAGGGTGGGCCGCCGCGGTCACCGCCCGCCCCCCATCACCGCCTGCCGCGCTGCGCCAACTCTGCGCACGCCGACCCCCGGCACACTCCAAACGCATCAACGACAAGCCGCACAACCACATGGCACGCTTCACCCCACCCAAACGCGCGCATTGCGGAACATCCGCATCCACGGCGAATCCTCGCCGAGCGACGGATCGCGCCAGCTCATCTGGATCGTGCGGAACACGCGTTCGGGATGCGGCATCAGGATCGTGGCGCGGCCGTCGGCACTGGTGAAGCCGGTCAGGCCGTCGGGCGAGCCATTGGGGTTGGCCGGATAACGATCGGCGGGCGCACCGTCGTTGCGTATGTAGCGCAACGCAGCCCGAGCCTGCCGCTTGGTATTGTCGGAAGCGAACTCGGCACGCCCTTCGCCGTGCGCCACCGCGATCGGCATGCGGCTGCCGGCCATGCCGGCGAGCAGAACCGACGGCGAATCCAGCACTTCGACCAGCGAGAAGCGTGCTTCGTACTGCTCGGAACGGTTGCGCAGGAAGCGCGGCCAGTGCTCGGCGCCGGGGATGATCGCCTTCAATTGCGACATCATCTGGCAGCCGTTGCACACGCCCAGCGAGAAGGTATCGGGCCGCGCGAAGAACAGCGTGAACTGCTCAGCCAGCGCGGCATTGAACAGAATCGCCTTGGCCCAACCGCTGCCCGCGCCCAGCACGTCGCCATACGAAAAGCCGCCGCAGGCCACCAGACCGCGGAAGTCGGCCAGCTTGTGGCGGCCTTCGGCCAAGTCGGTCATGTGCACGTCGAAGGCTTCGAAGCCCGCGCGCGTGAACACGGCCGCCATCTCGGTCTGGCTGTTGACGCCCTGCTCGCGCAGAATCGCTACGCGCGGCCGTGCGCCGCGTGCGATGTACGGTGCAGCCACGTCGTCCGATGCGTCGTAGCTCAAGCGCACGTGCAGGCCCGGATCGGCGTCGTCGGCAATCGATTCGAATTCTTCGCGCGCGCAGTCGACGTGGTCGCGCAAGGATGCGATGCGATAGCTGGTTTCGCTCCAGCGTTGCTGCAGATCGGCACGGTCGGCGCCATAGACGCAGCGCCCATCACGGTAGATGTCGATCGACTGCTTGGCCTGCGGCTTGCCGATCACGTGCGAGTGCTGCGACAGGCCGTTTTCGCGCAGCACGCGCATCACTTCGTCGCGCTCGCCGGCACGCACCTGCAATACGGCGCCGGCCTCTTCATTGAACAGCGCCTTCAAGGTCAGCTCATTGCGCTGTACCGACACCTGCTCGGGGCGGATCTTGTAGTCGCCCCAGTCGGCGGCATGCGGATCGATGGTCAGCAGATCGAGGTTCAGCGCCACACCGCAGCGGCCGGCGAATGCCATCTCGCAAACGGCGGCCAGCAGCCCGCCGTCGGAACGATCATGATAGGCCAGCAGCTTGCCGTCGGCGTTGAGCCTTTGCATGGTGGCGAAGAAGCGTGCCAGCAGCTCGGGATCATCGAGGTCGGGCGCATCGCCGCCGATCTGCTGCGTGACCTGCGCCAGCGCCGAGCCGCCGAGCCGCGCACGGCCACAGCCCAGGTCGACCAGGATCAATACCGAATCGACGTCGCGCGCCAGTTGCGGCGTCAGCACGCGGCGCGCGTCGGTGACCGGCGCGAACGCGGTAACGATCAAGGACGTGGGCGCGCTGACCTGCCGCGGCGGTGCATCGGATGCATCGGCCGGATCGCGCCATACCGTGCGCATCGACAAGGAATCCTTGCCCACCGGGATCGAGATGCCCAGCGTGCGGCACAGCGCCGCGCAGGCCTCGACCGCATCGAACAGGTCGGCGTCTTCGCCAGCCTCGCCGCACGCAGCCATCCAGTTGGCCGACAGCTTGATCTGGTCGATCGCCTCGATCGGTGCGCCGGCCAGGTTGGTGACGGCCTCGACCACCGCCATGCGCGCCGAGGCGCCCGGGTCGATCACCGCCAACGGCGTGCGTTCGCCCATCGACAGCGCCTCGCCGCGATGGCCGCGATAATCGGCCAGCCCGACCGCGCAATCGGCCACCGGCACCTGCCAGGGGCCGACCATCTGGTCGCGCGACGACATGCCGCCCACCGTGCGGTCGCCGATCGTGATCAGGAATGACTTGCTGGCCACCGTCGGCAGCGCGAGCACGCGCTCGATCGCATCCTTCAGTTCGATCGCGGCCACGTCGATGGCCGGTAGTTGCCGCGGCCGGTGCACGCCGTCGCGATGCATGCGCGGCGGCTTGCCCAGCAGCACCTCGATCGGCATGTCGACCGGGCGCTGCGCGACGTCTTCGGGGCTGTCGCCCTCGCCGAGCGCCACTACCAGTTGCTGGTCGGCGCTGACCTTGCCGACCACTGCATAGGGACAGCGCTCGCGCCGGCACAGATGATCGAACAGCGCCAATGAATCGGGTGCGATCGCCAGTACGTAGCGTTCCTGCGACTCGTTGCACCAGATCTCGGCTGGCGACAGGCCCGAGGCTTCGAGCGGGATCTTGGTGAGGTCGAAACGCGCAGCGCGGCCGGCGCCGTGCACGATCTCGGGAAACGCGTTCGACAGGCCGCCGGCGCCCACGTCGTGGATCGACAGGATCGGGTTGCCATCCTGCAGCGCCCAGCAGCGGTCGAGCACTTCCTGCGCGCGGCGCTGCATCTCGGGGTTGCCGCGCTGCACCGAGTCGAAATCGAGCTCGGCCGTGTTCGAGCCGGCGCCCATGCTCGACGCCGCGCCGCCGCCCAGGCCGATGCGCATGCCGGGGCCGCCCAACTGGATCAGCAGGCTGCCCGGCGGCAGATCGTTCTTGCCGGTATGCGTGCCGTCGACGGCACCGACGCCGCCGGCGATCATGATCGGCTTGTGATAGCCGCGCACGCGCCCGCCCACGTTCTGTTCGTAGGTGCGGAAATAGCCGAGCAGATTGGGCCGGCCGAATTCGTTGTTGAACGCGGCGCCGCCCAGCGGGCCGTCGATCATGATCTGCAAGGGTGTGGCGATGCGCTCGGGCACGCCGTAGCGCGGCGCAGACGTGGCCTGCGCGTCGGCGGGCAGCGGCCGGGTCACGTCGTGGGCGTTTTCCCACGGCTGCTCGAAGCCTTCGATGTGCAGGTTCGACACCGTGAAGCCGGTCAGCCCGAACTTGGGCTTGGCGCCACGGCCGGTGGCGCCTTCGTCGCGGATTTCGCCGCCCGAGCCGGTGGAAGCCCCGGGAAACGGCGCGATCGCGGTCGGATGGTTGTGCGTCTCGACCTTCAGCAAGCTGTGCGTGAGCCGTTCATGGCCGCCGTAGCGGCCGTTTTCGGCCACGCCGGCATAAAAACGTTCGGCCGGGCCACCTTCGAGGATCGCGGCGTTATCGGCATAGGCCACCACCGTGCCCTGCGGGTGCGCGGCATGCGTGCTGCGGATCATGCCGAACAGCGTTTCATCGCGCAGCTCGCCGTCGATGGTCCAGTTGGCGTTGAAGATCTTGTGCCGGCAGTGCTCGGAATTGGCCTGCGCGAACATCATCAGCTCGACGTCGGTGGGGTCGCGGCCGCTGTTGCCGAAGGCTTCGAGCAGATAGTCGATTTCGTCGTCGGACAGCGCCAGCCCCAGTTCGCGGTTGGCTTCCTGCAGCGCGTCGCGGCCGCGGGCGGCCACCGCGATGCGCTGCATCGGCTTGCCAGGCAGCGAGGCGAAGATCGCCTCTGGCTGCGGCGCTTCCAGCAGCACGCTTTCGGTCATGCGATCGTGCAGGCCGGCGGCCAGCGCGCTCAACTGCGCAGGCTCGAACTGCGTGCGGCCGACCAGACCGGCCAGCAGCCCCTGGCGCGGCTCGACGCGGAACTCGGTGCCGCGCTCGATGCGGCGGATGCCGTGCATGCCGCAGCTATGCGCAATGTCGGTGGCCTTGCTGGCCCAAGGCGACACGGTGCCGATGCGCGGCACCACCCAAAGCGGCTGGCCGGCGGGCGCGGCGGCGGCCGTATCGGCATCCAGCAGCGCCGCCAGCCGGGCGCGCTCATCGGGCGTCAGGGGGGCGTCGCTCCAGACCAGATACAGATGGCGCGCGGTGAGCCCGGCCACGCGCGCGTCCACACGGCGCAGTTGTTCCAGAAGACGGGCGAGACGAAAGTCGGACAGCGCCGGCTGGCCGGGTAGCGTCAGATACGCGGGCATGGGGATGACTCGAGGCGAAGAGCCGTCATTATAGTAGGCGGGGGTGGGTCAGCCGCCCCGGAGGCGGTCGCAGCACGCTGCCTGTCTCGGTCCCACCACCCTACCCGTCTTGGCCCCGCCGCCCGGCCGGTCTTGGCCAAGGCCGGGCTGACGGCGGCGTACAGTCGGACGCTATCCATCACTCGAACACGCATGGAGGTGCGCCGCTCATGAGCAACCTGTCCTTCATCGAGCCCATGCCGGGCAGTCCCTGGGATACTTACCTTGCGCAGGTCGACCAGGTGGCGCCCTACCTGGGCCCGCTGGCGCGCTGGATCGAGACGCTGCGCCGGCCCAAGCGCGCGTTGATCGTCGACATCCCGATCATGCTCGATGACGGGCGCGTGGCGCATTTCGAGGGCTATCGCGTACAGCACAACCTGTCGCGCGGCCCCGGCAAGGGCGGCGTACGCTTTCACCCGGCCGTCAACCTCGAAGAGGTGATGGCGCTGGCAGCCTGGATGACGGTCAAGAACGCCGCCGTCAACCTGCCCTACGGCGGCGCCAAAGGCGGCGTGCGCGTCGACCCGGCGACGCTGTCGCGGCAGGAGCTGGAACGGCTCACGCGCCGCTATACCAGCGAAATCGGCCTGATCATCGGCCCCGATCGCGACATTCCCGCGCCCGACGTCAATACCAATGCGCAGATCATGGCCTGGATGATGGATACCTATTCGGCCAACGTCGGCGCCACCGTCACCGGCGTGGTCGCCGGCAAGCCGATCCCGCTGGGCGGCTCGCTCGGCCGCGTGCGCGCCACCGGCCGCGGGGTGTTCCTGGTCGCGCGCGAGGCGGCGCGCCGCCAGGGGCTGGCGCTGACCGATGCGCGTGTCGTGGTGCAAGGTTTCGGTAACGTCGGCTCGGTGGCGGCCGAGCTGTTCGCCGCCAATGGCGCGCGGGTGGTTGCCGTGCAGGATCACACCGGCAGCATTCACAACGGAAACGGAGTGAACCTGGCGGCGCTGACCGCGCACGTCGCCGAGACCGGCGGCGTAGCCGGCTTTGCCGGCGCCGAGCCGCTGGACAACGAACAGTTCTGGGAAGTCGAATGCGAGTTCCTGGTACCGGCGGCGCTGGAAGGCCAGCTCGGCGAGGAACGCGCGCAGCGCGTGCGCGCCAAGCTAGTCGTGGAAGGCGCCAACGGCCCCACCACGCAGAGCGGCGACCGCGTGCTGCACGATCGCGGCATCGCCGTGGTGCCCGACGTAATCGCCAACGCGGGCGGCGTGATCGTTTCGTATTTCGAGTGGGTGCAGGATTTCAGCAGCTTCTTCTGGAGCGAAGACGAAATCAACGCGCGGCTCGAACGCATCCTGCTGGGTGCCTTCGAGCAGATCTGCGACACCGCCGCACAGTTGAAGATCCCGCTGCGCACCGCTGCCTTCGTGGTCGCCTGCTCGCGAGTGCTGGCGGCGCGCGAGCAGCGTGGGCTGTATCCATGACGAGGCCGCGCGCGCGATGCCGGCCGGGGGCGCCAGAATCGCGACCCGCGCCGGCCGCCGCGCACCGACGTGTGGCACGAGGGGCCGCGCCGGCACGGTGATATCGTTCGGCGCATGTCCGAGCTGTTCACCACCGCATCGATCCGGCACATCGAAACACGTGCCCTGGCGCGGCTGCCTGCCGGCACGCTGATGGCGCGCGCGGCCGACGCGCTAGCGCAGGCCACCGCCCGTCTGGCGCGCAGCCTGGCACCGGGGCGCCCGATCCTGGCCCTGGTCGGGCCAGGCAACAACGGCGGCGACGCACTGCTGGCTGCGCTACGGCTGCGGCAATGGGGTTTCGACTGCCGAGCCTTGTCGCTGGCAGCGACGGCACCCACCCTTGCTGCAGCAGCCGATGCCGCCGCGGCTTGGCGCGAGTGCGCGGCTGCGGGCTTGATGCCGACGCCGGCCGGCGACGACGAAACCGCTCTTGAGCAGGCGCTGTCCGATTCGCCGATCATCATCGATGGCCTGTTCGGCATCGGCCAGACGCGGCCGCTGCAAGGCATGGCCGCCACCATCACGCGCGCCGTGCGGCAACGCGAGCTGCCGGTCGTGGCGGTCGACGTACCCAGCGGCATCGATGCCGACCGCGGCACCGTGATCGGCGGCACGGGCGGCATTGCAATCCGTGCGCAGGCCACGGTCACGATGATCGCCGACAAGCCAGGGCTCCACACGGGCGCGGCGCTCGACCACGTCGGCCGCGTGCTCGTTGCGCCGCTCGACATCGCGACCGACATCGCTGCCGAGCGGCACGACGGCCGTCTGTTCGACGCCGCTGCTGCCGCCGCCACGCTGCCGACAAGACCGCGCGACAGCCACAAAGGCCGCTTCGGCCACGTGCTGGTCTATGGCGGCGACACCGGCCTGCGCGGCGCCGCCCTGCTGGCGGCACGCGGCGCCCAGGCGTTCGGCGCCGGCAAGACTTCGATCGGCTCGCCCGGCGGGCCGCTGTTCGACCCCGGCCAGCCGCAGTTGATGGTGGCGCCCGAAGAGCCTGCCTTTGGCGCGTTCGACGTGGTGGTGATCGGCTGTGGCCTGGGTGCGTCGCCGCCGGCCGCCGCTCGTCTGGCGCAGGCGCTCGCCCAGGCGCGCGCGCTGGTCGTCGACGCCGATGCGCTGACAATGATTGCCAATGATCAGGCGCTGGCCCAGGCCTTGGCGCACTCGACGGCACCCAAGCTGCTCACGCCGCATCCGCTGGAAGCGGCGCGCTTGCTCGGTGTACCCGCCGACGCCGTGCAGTCCGATCGCATCGAGGCCGCACAGACGCTGGCCGCGCGGCTGACCTGCACGGTGCTGCTGAAGGGTGCGGGCAGCATCGTTGCCGATCCGGGCGGCGCCTGGTCGATCATCGCTGCCGGCGGTCCGGCGCTGGCCAGCGGCGGAACCGGCGACGTATTGGCCGGGCTGGCAGGCGCATTGCTTGCTCAGCGTATGGATTGCACAGCGGCGGCCTGCCTGGCGGCCTGGACGCACGGCACGGCGGCCGACCGCTGGCAGGCGCGGCGCCGCTGGAGCGGCGGACTGAACCCGGCCGACCTGCCCGCGCTGGCGCGCGACGTATTGGCCGGCCTGAACGAAGGATGTGAATGAGCGCTCTCGACGCCTATCAGCGTGCCCGGCAGCAGGTGGCCGATGCCGCTGCGCGCGCCGCCGAACGGCCGATCAATCAGTTGCTGCGCGATGAGCCGCGGCGCCTGGCCGACCTGAGCGTCGAAGCGGCCGGCCTGTGGCTGGATCTGAGCCGCAACGCGCTGCCGCTGGCCGGGCTCGATGCGCTGCTGGCGCTGGCCGAAGCGGCCGACGTGACCGCGCAGCGCGACGCCATGTATCGCGGCGACAAGGTGAATTTCACCGAAGGCCGTGCCGTGCAGCACGTGATGATGCGCGAGCCAGGCGTGAGCGGATCGGGCCGCGCGGAGAGCGGTGCAAGCGGCCTCGGCGATGCCGCCACCGATGCCGCTGATTCCTCCGATACGACTGATACCGCCGCCCCGGATGCCGATCGCGCCCAGGCGCGGCAGACGCTGCAGCGCATGCAGGCATTCGCCGATGCCGTGCGTGCGGGCCGCTGGCGCGGCGCCAGCGGGCGCCCGATCAGCGACATCCTGCACATCGGCATCGGCGGCTCGCATCTGGGGCCGCAGCTTGCCTGCGAGGCGCTGGCCGCCTACGCGCATCCGCGGCTGCGCTGCCATTTTTTGTCCAACGTCGATCCGCAGGTCTTTGCCCGTCTGGCCGTCGATCTGAATCCGGCCACCACGCTGGTCATCGTCGCGTCGAAATCCTGGCGCACCGTCGAAACGGCACGCAATGCGCAGGCGGTGCGGCGCTGGTTCGCGCAGGCCGGTATCGAAGGCGAGCGCCTGCAGCGGCATTGGGCCGGCGTCACCGCCAATGCCGCGGGCGCACGCGAGTTCGGTTTGGCCGACGAGGCGATCTACCCGTTTCCCGACGGCGTGGGTGGACGCTTTTCGCTGTGGTCGGCGATCGGCCTGCCGGTGATGCTGATGATCGGGCCGGCGCATTTCCGCCGCCTGCTCGACGGCGCGCATGCGATGGATCGCCACTTCGCCGAAGCCCCGCCCGCACGCAATGCGCCGCTGCTGCTGGCGCTGGTCTCGCTGTGGAACACGCTGGCGCTGGCCGCCGGCACCGAGGCCGTGGTGCCCTATAGCGACGCGCTGCGGCGCTTGCCCGCCTATCTGCAACAGCTGCAGATGGAAAGCAACGGCAAGCGCGTCGACCGCGACGGCCGTTTGATCACGACGCCGACCGCACCGGTGATCTGGGGCGAGCCCGGCACCGACGCGCAGCACTCGTTCTTCCAGGCGCTGCATCAGGGGCCGATGGCGCATCCGGTCGATTTCATCGTCGTGGTACCCGATGGCGACGATCCTGAACGGCGCTCGGTAGGGCTGCTGGCCAATGCACTGGCGCAAAGCGAGGCGCTGCTGCTGGGGCGCACCGGCGACGATGGCAGTGCGGCTGCGCAGCCCCGCAACGGCTCGGCGCGCGATCCGTTGGCCGTCCACCGAAGCTGCCCCGGCAACCGGCCGTCAAACATCATCCTGATGCAGCGGCTCGATCCGTTCTCGTTCGGCGCGCTGCTGGCGCTGTATGAGCACAAGATGGCTGCGCTGGGCTGGCTGTGGCGCATCGATTCGTTCGACCAATGGGGCGTCGAGCTGGGCAAGCTAATGGCCACCGAGCTGGAACCGCAGATCGAGGCCGAGGCCGCCTTGCCGGCACCGACGCAGTCGGCTCCGCTGCGCGAGCTGCTGCAGCGGCTGCGCCAGGCGCGCGCCCAGCGCGTCGGCTAAGGCCCCTCAAACCGAGGCCGGCGCCGTCTCTTCCAGGCGCCCGGCGTGCAGCGTCAGCCGCTGCCCGCAGCGCTGCGCCAGCTCATTGTCATGCGTGACCAGCACCAGCGTCGCGCCGGCCTCGCGATTGAGTTCGAACAGCAGATCGATGACACGCTGGCCGGTGGCAGCATCCAGGCTGCCGGTGGGCTCGTCGGCGAACAGGAATTTGGGCGCCGGCGCAAAAGCGCGCGCCAAGGCCACACGCTGCTGTTCGCCGCCCGACAAGGTCTTCGGATAGTGGCCGAGCCGATCGGCCAGCCCGACGCGTTCGAGCAGTTGCCGCGCACGCGGCGCGGCATCGGCAGCGCCGGCCAGCTCCAGCGGCAGCATCACGTTTTCCAGCGCCGTCATCTGCGGCAGCAACTGGAACGACTGGAACACGAAACCCAGCGAGCGCGCACGCCAGGCGGCGCGCTGGTCTTCATTGAGCGCAAACAGCGACTGGTCGAACATCTTCACGTCGCCGGCGCTGGGCAGGTCCAGCCCGGCCAACAGGCCGAGCAGCGTCGATTTGCCCGAGCCCGAGGCGCCGACGATCGCCACGGTCTGGCCGGCATCCACGCTGAACGAGATGTCGTCCAGAATGGTCAACCAGCCGTCAGCGTCTCTGACGCGCTTGCTCAGGTGCTCGACGATAATCGCTTGCATGAATCGAATTCCATTTGATGTCCATCGTTCGCGGCAGGCCGCCCGGCGCCGCTGGTGTATCGCATTGCTGGCCGCGGCGCCCAGTCTAACGGCTGGCGGCGCGCGCACCGCCGCCGCGCAAGGCGCTGCCGCGGCCAGCGCCCCACGCACCCTGCTGGTGCTGGGCGACAGCCTGTCGGCCGAGTACGGCCTGCGCCGCGGCTCGGGATGGGTCGCATTGATGGGCGAGCGACTGACAACGCAACGCCCGCCCTGGCAGGTGGTCAATGCCAGCATCAGCGGCGAGACCAGCGCCGGCGGCCGCACCCGCCTGAACGAATTGCTGGCACGCCATCGGCCGGCCGTGGTGGTCATCGAACTGGGCGGCAACGATGCCCTGCGCGGCCTCGACCTGGCCGCGCTCGAGAGCAACCTGGCCAGCATGGCGCAGATGTCGCGCCGGGCCGGTGCGCGCGTGCTGCTGCTGGGCATGGCGATGCCGCCCAACTACGGCCGCGCCTACGCCGAGGCCTTCAGCGCCGTGTTCAAGCGCGTGGCCGATCAGGAGAAGGCGGCGCTGGTGCCCTTCTTCCTCGACGGCATCGGCGAACGGCTGGAGCTGTTCCAGGCCGACCGCATCCATCCGAACGAGACGGCGCAGGCGCGCATGCTCGACAACGTCTGGCCGGCGCTGAAACCGCTGCTGCGCTGAGCGCGCCGGCCCCGCAGCCCCCCGGCGCGCTCGCCGCCGGTCGCACGCGACCGCTCATTCGTCGCAGCCCGGCGACCGCCTGGCGCGCCGGCTCTGCCTTGGCCCAGGCGTTGAACCGACAATCATCAATGCCCCATGCGCCGCGCCCGCTATCCTTTCCAATGACCCGACCCGTTCCCGGCGACCGCCTGCTCTTACAGTTGATCGAGCATTTCGACGGCATGGTCTATCGCTGCCGCAATGACCGCGCCTGGACGATGGAGTTCGTCAGCGCCGGCTGCGAGCCCCTGACCGGCTACAGCGTCGACGATCTCGAGCTGAACCGCCGCGTCCACATCGAAGAACTCATCCTTGCCGAAGACCGGGCGACGGTGCGGCGATGCATCGAGCAGGCCCTGGCCGAGCGCAGCCGCTTCGACGTCGAATACCGGATTCTGCGCGCCGACGGCGAAGTGCGCTGGGTCTGGGACCGCGGCTACGGCGTGTTCGGCAACGACGGTACGGCGCACTTGATCGAAGGCTTCATCCAGGACATCACCACGCGCAAGCGCAACGAACAGGCGCTGATCGAAGCCGAGCAGCGCTTTCGCGACCTGTTCGACAACGTCGCCGAAGGCATCTTCCAGACCACCGCCGAGGGTCGCTACCTGCGCGCCAACCCTTCGCTGGCGCGCATCTACGGCTTCGAGTCGCCGGCGGCGCTGACCGCCCACTTCAACCTGGTGCGCGACGGCCTGTACGTCGACCCCGGCGTGCGCGAGCGCTTCGTGTCGGCGCTGGAACGCGATCACCAGGTGCGCGACTTCGAATCGCGCGTGCGCCGCCGCGACGGCAGGATCATCTGGATCTCGGAAAATTCGCGCGCGGTGCGCGACGGCGACGGCCGGCTGATGTACTACGAAGGCACCGTCGAAGACATCACCGAACGCAAGGCCTATGAGGCCCAGATCGCGCACCATGCCCAGCATGACCCGCTGACCGGCCTGCCCAACCGCGAGCTGATGCGCGACCGCTTGCAACAGGCCATCGGCGTGGCGCAGCGCCATGGCCGTCGGCTAGCCGTGGTGTTTCTCGACCTGGATCACTTCAAGGACGTCAACGACACGCTGGGCCATGTCGCCGGCGACGCGTTGATCCGCCGCGTCGCCGAGCGGCTGGTCGGCTGCATGCGCCGTAGCGACACGGTAGCGCGCGTCGGCGGCGACGAATTCGTCGTGCTGTCCACCGAGATCGACAAGCCCGATGCGATCCCGTCGCTGGTACAGCGCATCCTTCGCCAGGTGGTCACGCCGCAGCAGATCGAAGACCGCGAGATCTCGGTGACTTGCAGCATCGGCGTAGCGCTGTATCCCGAGCACGGCGACGACGCCGACGCACTGCTCAAGCACGCCGATGCGGCGATGTACGAGGCCAAGCGCTCGGGCCGCAATGCGTTTCGCGTGTTCACGCCCGAGCTGGCCGCCGCGGTGGCGCGCCGCCTCGATCTGGTCGGCCGCCTGCGCCGCGCGATGGCCCGTGATGAATTCTTCCTGCACTTCCAGCCGAAGGTCGCCGTCGCCGACGGCGAATGGCTAGGCGTCGAAGCGCTGCTGCGCTGGCAGCCGCAGGACGGCCCGCCGGTCACGCCGGCCGAGTTCATTCCGGCGGCCGAAGAATCCGGGCTCATCGTTCCGCTCGGCGACTGGGTGTTGCAGACCGCCTGCCGCGCCGGCCTGGCGCTGGCCGAGCGTTTCGGCCATCCGATGCCGGTGTCGGTGAACGTCTCGCCGCGGCAGTTCCGCAATACCGACCTGCTGCGCAGCGTCGAGACCGCGCTGCGCGACACCCGGCTGCCACCGCACGCGCTCGACCTGGAAATCACCGAAAGCTGCGTGGCCGACGACCCTTCGCGCTTCCTCGACATCCTGCGCAGGCTGAAGGCACTAGGCGTATCGCTGTCGGTCGATGACTTCGGTACCGGCTATTCCAGCATGGCGTATCTGAAAGTGATGCCGGTCGACCGGTTGAAGATCGACCGTTCGTTCGTCTGCGAGATCGGCGGCGACACGGCCGACCAGACGATCCTGCAAGCGATCACGTCGCTGGGCCATACGCTGGGTCTGAAGGTGCTGGCCGAAGGCGTCGAGAACGGTGCCCAGTACCAGGCCGTGCAGATGGTCGGCTGCGACGAGGCGCAGGGTTATCTGTTCGGCCGGCCGGTGACGCTGGAACGACTGATCGAGCAAATGGCCGGGCGTCCGGGACTGAGCGACCGGCTGGTCATGCCGCCGATGGCCTGAACGTTCTCATTTCGCCGACTTCGCCTGCGCCAGCACGTCACCGACCGAATGCGCGCCCGGCGCGTATTGGGCCATGCCGAACCCGATCAGGGCCGTCACCACCGCGGCAGCGGCAAACGGCATCGCTGTACGCCGAACGGCGGTCTCGATCCAGTGCCGTGCATCGATGCCGCGCAATCGACGATACAGGCTCGCCGCCAGCGCGCCATCGACCAGCAGCTCAGCGAACAGGATTGGCGCCGAATAGACGATCCACAGCGACGACAACGCAAAAGCCAGCAGCAAGCCGAGTACCGCCAGCGGGATCGCCAGTTCGTCTGCATCGGCGATGCCGCCCAGGCCATCGCCGATCGACGCCGCGCCGTTGGGTTCGGCCGTTGCCGCGGTGTCCAGGCGAGCCGCTTCGAATGCGCTGCTTCCGCCCTGCCCCGCGATTTCGGCAGAATCGAAACTGCCGCTCGCACCGGCGCCGCTGAACTGCCCGCCCTGCCCGGCGAAGGCATCGTGGCATCCGCTGCCGCGCGAGGGCAGCAGATCGGGCACGTCGACGTAATCCGAAGCGCAGGTGCGCAGCCACAAACCCAGCAGCGCGAGAAATGCCAGATACGCCAGCCCGAATGCCGCAAGATAGCGCAGCCACATCTCGGTGAGCCCGAGTCGCAGCAATGCATAGGAGGCGACGAAGCCAGCGGCGCCGGTGATCGTCACCAGCAGGAGCATCTGCAAGCGCGGATAGCCGTCGCGTTCGAGCGTTGCCCTGACTCTGTCGATAAGCCGCCCGCGCGGCGGATGCATGGTGGACTGTGGCATCGCAGCCGCATTATGGCCCGGCGCCAGGCCCGGCAACGAGCCCGTTCGACACAATCAGCGGCCTGGCCATCGGTGCAGAAAGCCGGCGCCGCCTGCACCCACTGCTCCAAACGGTATGATCGGCGCCGGCGCTGGCGTCCCAGGTGCGGCATGCCGGCGCCGCTACCATCGGCATCCGTCCCGGATGCGCGCCGCGCCTGCCGTCACGGAGCCTGTTCCTTGCTGCCGATCGTGCGTCGGTGGACCGCCGTCCACCGCACTCCCTCGACCAATTCGCGCCTGGGCGCCACCCTCGCCTTCGTGGCCGGGGCCACCAATGCCGGCGGCTTCCTGGCCGTCGGCCAATACACCTCGCACATGACCGGCATCGTGTCGTCTGCCGCCGACAATCTGGCGCTGGCGCAGTGGCTGCCGGCGCTGGCCGGGCTGGCGGCGATCGGCGTGTTCACCGCCGGCGCGATGAGCACGGCCATCCTCGTGCACTGGGCGCGCGGGTTGCGGCTGCGCAGCCAGTATTCGCTGCCGCTGCTGATCGAAGCCGCGTTCCTGCTGATGTTCGGCCTGCTCGGCAGCAGTCTGGCGCTGCACGTGGCATTGCTTTTGCCGGTCACCGTGCTGGTGCTGTGCTACATCATGGGGCTGCAGAATGCGTTGATCACCAAGGTCTCGAAGGCCGAGATCCGCACCACGCACGTCACCGGCCTGATCACCGACATCGGCATCGAGCTGGGCAAACTGGTCTACATCAACCGCTTTCGCGATGGCGAACGCGTCGTCGCCAACCGCCGCAAGCTGCGCCTGCTGGCGCTGCTGCTGGCCATGTTCTTCGCCGGCGGCCTGATCGGCGCGCTCGGTTTCAAATACATCGGCTATACCACCACGATCGGCCTGGCGGCCATACTGGTGATGATCTCGCTACGGCCGCTGGTCGATGATCTGCGTATTCGTTACCGGCAGATGCGGCGACGGGTGGCCGAGACCTGGATTCACTGATCCCTCCAGGCGAGCAATGGCGGCGGCGAAGTTCAACGATCGGCTGGCGCCTGGGTTGGGCCGCCCCTAGATTTGGCGTGCAGCCGATACGACGCTCGCTCAGTGCTTTATCGTTACGTGGATGCTCATCCCGACGGTGGCATCCGGCGCCACCGCCGCACAGACCCCAGGCGCCCAGGAGACAAACGCCATGACGAATACCCAACGGGCCTCGGACACCTTATCCGCCAAGCAGCAGGCCATTCCCTTGATGGCGTCCTCCATGGCCGCCAGCAACATGCCCAAACTCGATGCTGCCCTGAACCAAGGGCTGGACGCGGGCCTCACCATCAACGAAGCCAGGGAAGTGCTGGTGCAGCTCTATGCCTACGTTGGCTTCCCCAAGAGCCTCAACGCGCTGGGCGAGCTGATCAAGGTAGTGGAGGCCCGCAAACAACGCGGTATCGAGGACGCGCCGGGCCGCGAACCCGGCCGCGCCATTCCCACGGGCGATGCGCTGATCGCGATAGGCGAAGCCAACCAGATGAAGATTTCCGGCGGGCCGGTGCAAGGCCCGGTGTTCGACTTCGCACCCGCCATCAAGCAGTTTCTGCAAGCCCACTTGTTCGGCGACATCTTCGAGCGCGACAACCTCGACTGGCAAAGCCGCGAGCTGGCCACCGTGGGCGCGCTGGCCGCGACACCCGGCGTGGAGGCGCAGTTGCGTTCGCACATGCGGGCCAGCTTGCGGGTCGGCTTGAGCGCTGCGCAGTTGCGCCAGTTGACTCAGCTTATAGCGGACCACGGCGATGCAGAAGCCGCCCAGCGAGCCGATGAAGCGCTTACGCAGGCGCTTGCAGCAGCTTCGGGAGCTTGAGAACCGCCTCGGGCCGGCGAGAGAGTTTCCAGACCCTGTTACAGAATGCGTAGCCCGGGCTTCCGGCAGCCAGACGATTCCGAGGCCGGTCAGCACCGCATCCACTCGCACGTTTCATTACTTCACTTTGATGACCACCTTGCCTTTCGCCCGTCCCGTCTCAACGTAAGCCAAAGCCTCCGCTACCGAGTTAAATGGGAATATTCGATCCACGGCCGGCTTGATGACGCCGGACTCAATCAGAGAACTGATTTCACCTAGTTGACTCCCGCTTGCCCGCATGAAGACAAAGGTGTAGCGGATGCCGCGCCGCTTTGCCTTTTTTCGAATGCCGTGGCTCAACAGGCGTAGAACCTGCTTCAGCGGCCAGGCGAGCTTTTGGTCGGCCGCGAACTCTGGCGTGGGCGGGCCGGAGATGGAAATGAGGTGGCCGCCCGGTTTGAGCACCTGGAGCGATTTCTCCAGCTCGTCGCTGCCAAGGCTGTTCAGCACCACGTCGTAGTCGCGCAGTTTGGTGGCGAAGTCCTGCTTCATGTAGTCGATGACGACATCCGCGCCCAGCGCCTTGACCCAATCGACGTTGCGGGTGCTGGTCGTCGTCGCGACGAATGCCCCCAGATGCTTGGCCAACTGGATGGCGATGGTGCCCACACCGCCGGAGCCAGCCTGGATGAATACCTTCTGCCCCTTCTTGAGGCTGGCGGTTTCGACCAGCACCTGCCAGGCCGTCAGGGCGACCAGCGGGATGGAGGCCGCTTCCTCCATGCTGAGGTTGGCGGGCTTGTGCGCCAGCGACCCTTCCTTGACGGCGATGTATTCGGCGAAGGTGCCAATCCGGAAATCATCCGGCCGTGCATAGACTTCATCGCCCAACTTGAACCTGCGCACGCGCGGGCCGACCTTGACGACTGTGCCGGCCACGTCGTGGCCCAGCACAAGGGGCATGCGATAGGGCAGGATGGGCTTGAACTCCCCGTTCCTGATTTTGACGTCGAGCAGGTTGACGCTTGCCGCGTCGATCTGGATCAGAACGTCGTCATCCCGCAGGTCGGGTTCCGGTACTTCGGCAATACGGCCGACTTCTTTCTTGCCGTAGCGGTCGATGGTGAAGGCTTTCATGAAAGGTCATTCTTTTTTCCGAGTGCTGGCCTCGGCCAGCGTGAGGTAGTCGGTGTAGCCCGCCGCGCCGCCGCCATAGAGCGTGGCCGGGTTGAGCTGCGCCAGCGGTGCGCCGCTCTTCAATCGTTCGACCAGATCGGGGTTGCTGATGAACGGCCGTCCGAAGGCAAACAGGTCAGCCT
>JAFKGG010000064.1 GCA_017307915.1 Burkholderiales bacterium
GGCATGGCGCTGCCGTATCTGCTGCTGGGACTGTTCCCGGCCTGGCTGCGCTGGCTGCCGCGGCCCGGCCGGTGGATGGAAACGCTCAAGCAGGCGCTGGCGTTTCCGATGTATGCGACGGCGGCCTGGCTGGCCTGGGTGCTCGGCCAGCAGGTCGGCATCGATGCCGTGCTGGCGCTGACCATTGGCGCGGTGCTGCTTGGCCTGGCTGCATGGTCCTACGGCCGATTCGTGCAGCAGGGTTCGTCGGCTTGGCGGGGCTGGGGGGCGCTGGTCTCGGTGCTGGGCGTGGTGGCGGCGTTGTGGATTGCCTGGCCCACTGCCGATAGGGGCTCCGGCGGCGAAGTCGCGGTGTCGGCGGCGCCTGAGGCGGCTGGACCGGCGGCGTCGGGCATCGCGGGTGCGCCAGGCACGGCAGGCGCCGCCGAATCCGGCTGGCAGCCCTGGTCGCGTGAGCGCGTCGATCAGGCCTTGGCCGAAGGCCGCCCGGTATTCGTCGATTTCACCGCGGCCTGGTGCGTCAGTTGCCAGGTCAACAAGCGCCTGGTGCTCGACCGTGAAGCGGTTGCCGGCGAGATGGCCCGGCTTGGCGTGCTGCGCTTGCGCGCCGACTGGACCAACCGCAATCCGGCCATCACGGCTGAACTGGCGCGTTTCAATCGCAGCGGCGTGCCGCTGTACCTGCTGTATCGGCCCGGCGAACCGCAGCCGCGGCTGCTGCCCGAGCTGCTCACGCCCGGCATCGTGATGCAGTCGCTGGCCGGATTGCCGTCGGCACCGCTGGCCATGCGCTGAGCGGTCCGGCATGCGGCAGCGGCCGTTTCAGGCCGCTCGGCCGGCCTATAATCCCTATCGCTTACGGTGCCGCGCATCTTCCGATGCGCGCTGAAACGGGAAACAGAAACCGCGGCTCGCTGCCGCGGCCAAGCTGTGCTGCCCCCGCAACGGTAAGCAGCGCCGCCCACTCGCGCGGGCGGCTGCGCACCTGATCGCCACTGGAACGGCGGCCGTCGTCATGGCTAGCCCTCTGGGAAGGCGGTGCGCAGGCGAACGGCACGATGCCCCGGGCGTCGCCGTCTCGACGCTGCAGCCCGGAAACCGGCCGTGAGCAAGGGGCGCCGCACTGCGGCGCCAGTTCCACGATAAACCGGCGTCTTGCGGTGGGCGAGGCGCACAGGAGTTTCCATGTCCAGATGGTCCACGTCCGTGGCGCTTGCCGGCGTACTGTCGGCCGGCTCGTTTCCCGTTGCTGCACAAATTGCATTGAATCCGGTGGTCGTCACCGCCACGCGGATGGATACGACGATCGACCGCGCGCTCGCCGACGTCACGGTCATCGAATCCCAGCAGATCCGCGACGCCGGCATGTCGACGCTGCCCGAGCTGCTGCGCGCTTATGGCGGCATCGAGATTTCGCAGACCGGCGGCGCGGGGACGGTATCGGGCCTGTTCATGCGCGGCACCAAGCCTTCGCAGACGCTGGTGCTGGTCGATGGCATCCGGCTGGAAAGCCCGTTGAGCGGCGGCGCGCTGCCCGAATTCCTGCCGCTGGCCGCCATCGAGCGTATCGAGATCGTACGCGGTCCGATGTCGGCGCTGTACGGTTCGGGCGCGGTCGGCGGCGTGATCCAGATCTTCACGCGGCAAGCGCGCGAGCCGGGCTGGCGCGGCAGCTTCTCGGCCGGCGTGGGCAGCCGCGGCACGCGGCAGGTGCAGGGCGGCATCAGCGGTGCCAATGAAAATACGCGTTTCGCGCTGCACGCATCGAGCGAGCGCACCTCGGGCTTCGATGCCACGCTGCCGGGCAGCTTCGATTTCCAACCCGACCGCGATGGCCATCGCAACCATTCGCTCACCGCGTCGCTGTCGCACAAGCTGTCGACGCGCTGGGAGATCGGCGGCAACCTGTTGGTCAGCGACGGCAAGGTGTTCTATGACAGCGCCTTCTCGGCGCCGGCCGATACCTGGCAGTCGTATCGCAGCAGCGCGCTGTCGCTGTTCGCGCGCGGCCGCGTGCTCGACGGTTGGCAGACCGAGCTGCGGCTGGGCCAGAGCGCGATCGACTACACGGCCGGCTCCTATGCCTTTGCGCCGCGCACCGACTCGCGCACGCTGAGCTGGCAGAACACGGTCGAGGCCGGCGGCGGGCGCTTCCTGTTCGGCGCCGAGACGCTGGAGCAGAAGATCGACGGTGAGGGCGTGACGCGCGGCGATTTCGTCTATGCGCGCGACGATCGCAGTACGCATTCGCTGTTCGGCGGCTATGAGCGGCAGTTCGGCGACCATCTGCTGCGCGGTACGCTGCGCCGCGACCACATCGAATCGGTGGGCGGCAAGACCACCGGCGCGCTGGCCTGGGGCTGGCAGTTCACGCCGCAGTGGCTGCTGCGCGCCAGTTACGGCACGGCGTTTCGCGCACCGACCTTCGATGATCTGTACAACGCCTTTGGTCCGAACCCATTGCTCAAGCCCGAGCACTCGCGCGGCGGTGAGATCGCGCTGGAGCATCGCCAGGGTGCCAATCTGGCGCGCGCCACCATTTTCGCCAGCCGCATCGAGCAGGCGATCGAACTCGATTCGATGTTCATCGCGCGCAATCTGGCGCAGGCGAAGGTGCGCGGCCTGACGCTCGAAGCTCGGCGCGCGCTGGGCGCGTTCAATGTGCGCGCTAGCGCCACCTTCCAGCACACCGAAGGTTCGATGGACGACGGCAGCGACGCGGGGCGCGGCACCGACGAGCTGGTCCGTCGCGCACCGCGCTACGGCGTGCTCGGCGTCGATTGGCGCGAAGGCCGCTGGCGCCTCGGCGCCGATGCGGTGGCGCAGGCGCGGCGCTTCGACACGCAAGGCCAGCGGCTCGGCGGCTACCTGTTCGTCGATGCCTGGGCCTCTTACGAGCTGAGCCGCCAGTGGGAGCTGTTCGCGCGCGCCGGCAACCTCACCGACAAGCAATACCAGACGGTATTCGGCTATCGTGCGCCGCCGCGCTCGCTGTTCGTCGGCGTGCGCTACGCCATGCGCTGAGCGGGTGGGGCAGCGCATGGCAAGCGGCTGGCGGCGGCGTGGCGGGTCACTTGCGGCGCGCCTGCTGCTGGGGCTGGCTGCCGCATTGCCTGGCATTGCTGGCGTCGCGGAGGTCCGCGCTGCGACTGCGGGAAGCGCGGGGAGTACGGCCGGCGCGACAATATCGGCTGTGAGCGCCGCGTCGGCGGCCGCGGAAATAGCCGCCCGCGCCGCCCCGCGCGTACTGATCGACGACTGGGGCCGCCGCATCGAACTGCCCGGCGCGCCGGCGCGCATCGTGTCGCTGGCGCCGCATGCCACTGAGCTGCTGTTCGCCGCCGGCCTGGGCGAACGGCTGGTCGCGGTCGATCGCAACAGCGATTTCCCGCCGCAGGCGGCGCGCCTGCCGAAGCTGGCGGTGCAGCCGCAGCCCGACATCGAGCGGCTGATGGCGCTGCGCCCCGATCTGGTGGTGGTCTGGGGCTCGGGCACGCGAGAGGCGCTGCTCGAGCGCCTGCAGGCGGTCGGCATCCGCGTGTTCGTGTCCGAGCCGCATTCGCTCGACGAAGTCGGCCGCGCGCTGGCCCGTTTCGGCGATTTCGGCTCGGTCGCCGAGGCCGAGGCGGCGCGCGCCGCGGCCCGGCGCTTCGCCGGGCAACTGGCACTGTTGCGCTCGCGCTTCTCCCAACGCCCGCCGGTGCGTGTGTTCGTGCAGGTCTGGTCGATGCCGCTGATCGGCTTGAGCGATCGTGACCTGGTCGGCGACCTGCTGCATGCTTGCGGCGCTGTCA
>JAFKGG010000421.1 GCA_017307915.1 Burkholderiales bacterium
GATGGAGGAGCTCTCATGACTGTGGACCAATCTCGTCGCAGCTTCCTGAAGCGGGCGGCGGGGGGCACTGCGGCGACAACGACGCTCGGTGCCATGGGATTCGGCGCAGCCCAGGCCGCAACGGCCGCCCACGTACGTGGGTTCAAGCTGGCCACAACCACCGAAACCCGCAATATCTGTACGTACTGTTCGGTCGCCTGCGGCGTCATCCTGTATTCGAAGGGCGACTACCGTGCCGGCGAGAAGGCTGAGCTGATCCACATCGAGGGTGACGCCGACCATCCGACCAACCGCGGTACGCTCTGTCCGAAGGGCGCGGCCTTGAAGGACTTCGTCAAGTCCGAGACCCGCGCCACCAAGCCGCGCTATCGACGAGCCGGCTCGGATCACTGGGAAGACATTTCCTGGGACGGCGCCTTCGACAAGATCGCCCGCGCCCTGAAAGACGATCGCGATGCGAACTTCGTCGCCAAGAACGCCCAGGGGCAGACGGTCAACCGCTGGCTGACGACAGGCTTCCTGGCGGCATCGGGTTCCACCAACGAGACGGCATGGGCGACGTACAAGACCGTGCGCTCGATGGGGTTGCTGGCTTTCGACAATCAGGCGCGCGTCTGACACGGCCCCACGGTAGCCAGTCTGGCTCCGACGTTCGGCCGTGGTGCGATGACGAATAGCTGGACCGATATCCGCAACACGGATCTCGTCATCGTCATGGGCGGCAATGCCGCCGAAGCCCACCCATGCGGTTTCAAATGGGTGACTGAAGCCAAGCAGCATCGCGGCGCCAAGTTGATCGTGGTCGATCCGCGCTTCAACCGCACGGCGTCGGTGGCCGATTACTACGCGCCGATCCGTCCGGGCTCGGACATCGCGTGGTTGATGGGCGTGCTCCGCTATTGCATCGCCAACAACAAGGTGCAGTGGGAATACGTCAAGAACTACACCACCGCCGCGTTCCTGGTGCGTGACGGCTTCGGCTGGAAAGACGGGCTGTTCAACGGCTACGACGAGAGCAAGCGCGCCTATGACATGACCGACTGGGAATACCAGATCGGCGATGACGGCTTCGCCAAGGTCGATCCGACCTTGCAGGATCCGCGCTGCGTCTGGAACCTGCTCAAGCAGCACGTCGACGTCTATACGCCCGAATTCGTCGAGCGGGTCTGCGGCACGCCCAAGGATCGTTACCTGAAGATCTGCGAGGCGATCGCGGCATGCTCGGCGCCCGACAAGGTGATGACCTCGCTGTATGCGCTGGGCTGGACGCAGCATTCGAAAGGCGCGCAGAACATCCGCGGCATGGCGATGCTGCAGCTCATTCTCGGCAACGTCGGCATGCCCGGCGGCGGCGTCAATGCGCTGCGCGGGCATTCGAACATCCAGGGGCTGACTGACATCGGCCTGATGTCGGATCTGATTCCGGGCTATCTGACCCTGCCCAAGGATGGCGAGACCGATCTCGAGGCCTATATGGCCACGCGCGGCAACAAGCCCTTGCGGCCCGGGCAGACCAGTTACTGGCAGAACTATCGCAAGTTCTTCGTCAGTTTCATGAAGGCCATGTGGGGCGATGCCGCCAGCGCCGACAACCAGTGGGGGTATGACTATCTGCCCAAGCTGGACGTGCCGGGCTACGACATCTTGCGGTTCTTCGACATGATGAAGAGCGGCAAGGTGAACATCTACATGTGCCAGGGCTTCAACCCGCTGCTGTCGTTTCCGAACCGGGCCAAGCTGACCGAGGCCTTGTCGAAGCTGAAGCTGCTGGTGGTGATGGACCCCTTGCAGACCGAGACGGCGCACTTCTGGCAGAACCACGGCATCTACAACGACGTCGATTCCGCACAGATCAAGACCGAGGTGCTGGAATTGCCCAGCACCTGCTTCGCCGAAGACGAAGGTGCCACGGTCAGTTCGGGGCGCGTGCTGCAATGGCACTGGCCCGGCGCGACGCCGCCGGGGCAGGCGCAGTCCGACGTCTGGATCATGTCGAACATCTTCCTGCGCGTGCGCGAGCTGTATCGCAAGGAAGGCGGTCCGTTCCCCGATCCGATCGTGAACCTGGCGTGGGAGTACAAAGACCCGCACGAACCCTCGCCGGCGGAGCTGGCCAAGGAGATGAACGGCCGCGCGCTACAGACGCTGTACGACCCGGCCGACGCGACGAAGGTGCTGATCGAGGCCGGTAAGCAGTTGCCGAATTTCGGCATGCTGCGCGACGACGGCTCGACGATGTCGGGCTGCTGGATTTACACCGGCTGCTGGACCGAGCAGGGCAACATGATGGCCCGGCGCGACAACAGCGACCCGGGCGACATGGGCCTGTACCCGAACTGGGCGTTCTCGTGGCCGGCCAACCGGCGCATTCTGTACAACCGCGCTTCCGCCGACCTGCAAGGCAAGCCTTGGGATGCCAAGCGCAAGCTGATCGAATGGAACGGCGAGCGCTGGGAGGGCTTCGACGTGCCCGACGTGGCGGTCACGGCCAAGCCGGAAACGGTGATGCCGTTCATCATGACGCACGAGGGCGCGGGGCGTCTGTTCTCGCGCAAGGGCATGAAGGATGGGCCGTTCCCGACCCACATGGAGCCGTTCGAAAGCCCGATCGCCAACGTGCTGAACGACAAGCTGCGCGGCAACCCGGCGGCGCGGATCTTCCCCGGCGATCTCGAACAGCTCGGCAATCGCGACGAGTTCCCGCTGGTGGCGACCTCTTACCGGCTGACCGAGCACTTCCATTTCTGGACCAAGCACAACAAGGTCAACGCGACCTTGCAGCCGGAGTTCTTCGTCGAGATCAGCGAAGAGCTGGCCGCCGAGCGCGGCATCGTCAAGGGCGGCCGGGTCCGGGTGTGGAGCAAGCGTGGCCAGGTGTGGGCCAAGGCGGTGGTGACCAAGCGGATCCGTCCGCTGCAATGCGACGGCAAGACGGTGCACATCGTCGGCATTCCGCTGCATTGGGGCTTCATGGGCGCGGCGCGCAAAGGCTTCGGCCCGAACAGCCTGACGCCGTTCGTGGGCGACGCCAATATCGAGACGCCCGAGTTCAAGGCCTTCCTGGTCAACATCGAACCCGCCACAGAGGTTGCGACATGACGGAACGAGCACCTCAACCGGTCACGGCGGCAGCCAACCCGCCGGTGCAGCCCTTGTCTTCGAACCTGCTGCCCAGCGACGTCGTGCGCATTTCGGCCACGCCCAACGTGCCGGCGCCGCAACGGCGGCTGACGCAAGTGGCCAAGCTGATCGACGTTTCCAAGTGCATCGGCTGCAAGGCCTGCCAATCGGCCTGCGTCGAATGGAACGACACCCAGCCCGAATTGGAGAGCAACGTCGGCGTCTACGACAACCCGCACGACCTGACGCCGGAAATGTTCACGCTGATGCGTTTCACCGAGTATCAGAACCCGGAAACGAATGAGCTGGAATGGCTGATCCGCAAGGACGGCTGCATGCATTGCGAGGATCCGGGCTGCCTGAAGGCCTGCCCGGCGCCCGGCGCGATCGTGCAGTATTCCAATGGCATCGTGGATTTCATCTCCGAGAACTGCATCGGTTGCGGCTATTGCGTGGCCGGCTGTCCGTTCGACATTCCGCGCATTTCCAAGACCACTCACGTCAGCACGAAGTGCACGCTGTGCTCGGATCGGGTGGCGATGGGGCAGGGGCCGGCCTGCGCCAAGGCCTGTCCGACGCAATGCATCACCTTCGGTCCCAAGGAGGAGATGGTTGCGCTGGCCGAAGAACGCATCCAGGATCTGAAGTCGCGCGGCTTCAATCAGGCCGGTCTCTACGATCCCAAGGGCGTGGGCGGCACGCACGTGATGTACGTGCTGCATCATGCCGACAAGCCTTCGCTGTATGCCGGCCTGCCCGATGATCCGCGCATCTCGTCGGTGGTGCAGGGCTGGAAGGGGCCGGCCAAGGCAGTGGGCCTGGCGGCGATCGGCATCGCCGCGGTGGGCGCGGCGCTGCATGGCATCTTCTCGCGCCGCAACGAGGTCAGCGCCCACGAAGAACAGGCGGCGCAACAACTGGTCGATGAGGCCGGCCGCGATCGCGGCGAGGAGGCGTGATGGCTGACAAGCGCATCTATTCGGCCCGCGGCGATGTGATCGAGACGACGCGGCCGGTGCAGGTCAGCCGCTATCGCGGCTTCACCCGCATCAATCACTGGATCACCGCAGCCTGCGTGATCGTGCTGCTGCTCTCGGGCTTTGCATTGTTCCATCCCTCGTTGTTTTTCCTGACCGCATTGTTCGGCGATGGCCAGACCGCACGCTGGCTGCATCCGATCGTGGGCGTGGTGCTGGTGCTGAGTTTCCTGCCGATGTTCGTGCAGTTGTGGAAGCTGAACCTGTTCCGGCGCGAGGATGCGCAATGGACGAGCCGGCTCGGCGACGTGCTCAAGGGCAACGAAGAGCGCCTGCCCGAGCTCGGCAAATACAATGCCGGGCAGAAGCTGGTGTTCTGGGGCATGGCGGTGCTGATCGTGGCGCTGGCGGCCACCGGCTTCATGGTCTGGGAGCAGTATTTTCCTGACCTGGTCACGATTGCCGCGCGGCGCGTCGCGCTGGCGGTGCATGCGCTGGCCGCCGTGGGGATGATTCTGCTGTTCATCCTCCACGTCTATGCGGCGATCTGGACGCGCGGCACGATCCGCGCCATGACGCGCGGCACCGTGACCGGCGGCTGGGCCTATCGGCATCATCGCAAATGGCTGCGTGAACTGGCGGCGCGCCGGCGCGGCTCGACGGCTTCTTAAGTGAACCGGCGCCTGCCTGCATCATCCAATCCATGACCGATGGCGTTCAGCCTGATCCCGCTTTCATCGGTGGGGTGCCCAAGCCGCCGCTGGCTTTTCTGCCGCAGCCCGTCGCGCTGTTCCAGGCGCGTGCGCGCCGCTTCGCCTTTCTGGCCGAAACCAGCGAGCTGGCGCCTTACCTGAGCTTTCTGGCCGAGCTGTCGCGGCGGCAGGCGCGGCTTGCCGCGACGCTGCCGCCGGTCGCGACGCTGGCGCCGGCGCACGCCGCCGAAGCCGCGCGTAACGCGATGCCGCCGATCGACCGCACGACGCTGGCGGCCGATGCTGATCTTGCTGCCACGCTACGGGCCTCGCTCGATGCAGCGGCCGAGCTGGCGATGCCCGAGCCGGCGCAGCAGGCCCTGAACGCCGTCGGCGCTGCCGGCGAAGGCGAGCGGCGACTGCTGCTGGGCAACGTGCTCGGCGATCGAATACCGGTTGATGAGACCGCGCCGCATCTGTTCGCCGCCGCGGCCGTGCAGGTTCATCTGGCGCGCCTGGCCGCCACGCTCGATGCGCAGGCCTTGGTGCCGGTGCACGTCGGCCTGTGCCCGGCCTGCGGCGGCCGGCCGGTCAGCTCATTGGTGATGGGGCGGCAGGGTGTCGAGAACGTGCGTTACGCGGTTTGCGCCGGCTGCGCCACGCAGTGGAACGAAGTGCGCGTGAAATGCCTGTGCTGCGGCTCGACCAAGGGCATCAGCTATCGCTCGGTGCAAACCGCCGAAGCCACGGTCAAGGCCGAGACCTGCAGCGAGTGCGGCGGCTGGGTCAAGATCTTTTATCAAGCCACCAACCCGAGCCTGGATCCGGTGGCCGATGACGTCGGCACCCTCGGCCTGGATATGCTGATGCAGGAAACCGATTTCAGGCGCGGGGGCTTCAATCCGTATCTGGTCGGATATTGAGCATGGGTCATACCGCATCGCCGTGTTCGGCCACGATGCGCACCAGAAAATCGATGAACGCCCGGCTCTTGGGGGCCAGATAGCGCGAGGCCGGATACACCGCGCTGACCGGCGGCCCCAGGCAATCGTAGTCGGGCATGAGCCGCTTCAGTTCGCCGCTGCGCAGTGCATCGCCGGCGATCAAGGTGCTGGTCATCGCAATGCCGACGCCGGACTTGGCCGCTTCCATCAAGGCGTGCGAGTTGTTGACGTTGAAGCGGCCGGACAGCGCCTTGTGAATCGGCTTGCCGTCTTTCTGGAACTGCCATTCGCGATAGCGCCCGGTATGCATCTGCCGATAAGCCAAGCAGTGGTGATGCGCCAGGTCGTCGGGGCTG
Organism: Burkholderiales bacterium; assembly: GCA_017307915.1. Classification (GTDB taxonomy): domain Bacteria; phylum Pseudomonadota; class Gammaproteobacteria; order Burkholderiales; family Burkholderiaceae_E; genus Zeimonas. The sequence goes on from JAFKGG010000421.1 coordinate 6,090, forward strand.
CGCGGCTCGCCATGGCGCGCGAGATATTCGGGTGACGCGCAGACGATGAAGCTCAAGTCGCCCAGGTGTCTCGCTATCAGGCGGCTGTCGGCCAGCTCGCCGATGACGACCGCGACGTCGATGCCTTCGTAGACCATGTCGACGCTGCGGTCGCTGAACTCGGCATCGACCACCAGATGCGGGTGGCTTTCCAGGAACTTGGGCAGTGCCGGCATGATCACGCGCTGACCAAAGCCGATGGGAATGTGCAGCCGCAGCGTGCCGTGAGGAGAGCTGCTCGATTGATCGAGCATATGCCGGGCACGCTCGATGTCGGCGAGGATTTCCCGGCAGTGCTCGAAGAAGCGCCGCCCGTCATCGGTCAGGCCGACTGAACGCGTCGTTCGTTGCAGCAGGGTGGCGCCCAGCTCCCTCTCCATCCGGCTGATCGCTTTGCTGACCGCCGAGGCGGTCAGACCCAACTGCTTGCCTGCCTGCGTGAAGCTGCGCGTTTCGCCGACTTTCACGAACACGCGCATGAAGTTCAGGTTCTCCATGGCTCCAATTTGTGAAAATTTTTCATCAGTATTTTTATTTTCGCATTATTGATGCCATGTAGGTCAACTATTAGACTGCCACTCGCTATCTGAGCAACCGGAAAGAGCGAGAGCACGGCCACTCCATGGCAGCGATTCCCGAGTACGAGGTCTATGCCGTTCGCTATGCGACGCGAGCTGCCCCGCGGCGCAGCTACTTCATCGGCGGCGACCCCCATGAGGCCGAGACGTCGATGGACTACTACGTATGGCTGGTGCGTCACGAATCGGCCAGCTTCGTGGTGGATACCGGCTTCGGTCCGGAGGTTGCGGCGCAGCGTGGCCGGACCTTCCTGCGTCATCCGTCCGAGTGCTTCGCGATGCTGGGCGTCGACGTGGCGACAGTGCGCGACGTGATCGTCACGCACATGCACTACGACCACATCGGCACCTTCGATCGCTTTCCGCTGGCGCGCTTCCATCTGCAGGACGACGAGATGGCCTATGCCACCGGCCGGCACATGTGCCATGGACAGTTCAATCACGGCTACGAAATCGATGAAGTCGTAGGCATGGTGCGCCTGGTCTACCAGGCCCGCGTCCGATTCCATCGCGGCGAGGCCGAGCTGGCCCCCGGCGTGTCGATTCATCGAATCGGCGGGCATACGCATGGGCTGCAATGCGTGCGCGTGCATACGCGGCGCGGCTGGGTCGTGCTGGCTTCCGATTGCAGCCATTTCTACGAGCACTTCGAGAACGATCGGGTGTTCACGACGATGTTCAACGTCGGCGAAGCGATCCAGGGCTATCGCCGTTTGCGCGAACTCGCCGATTCCGACAAGCACGTCGTGCCCGGCCATGACCCACTGGTCATGCAGCGCTATCCGGCTGCGTCTGCGGCACTGCAAGGCATCGCGGTGCGTCTGGATGCGCAGCCTCTCTATTGATAGGGCCGCGTGACAGCGCACTGGACGCATTCGCAACACAAGGACACGTGATCCCTGCCGGGATCGGAACTCTGAAATGAGCAGCTCCCAAGCACCACTTTTGCCCGACGCGACGCGCAGCCTCGCGCGATTCAGCAGCGCGCTGCGCTACGAAGACATTCCCGCCGCGGTCATCGCGCAGATCAAGGTCAGCCTGCTGGACAGCATCGGTTGCTGCCTGTTCGGAATGACGCTGCCCTGGACCCGGCACGTTCTCGACATGGTGCAAGCCGAAGGCGCCGCTCCGGTGGCCAGCCTGTTCGGCACCGGCCGGCGCAGCTCGGTGGCCGGTGCCGTGCTCGTCAATGCCACGGCCGGGCACGCGTTCGAGCTCGATGACATCCACAAGGAATCGATTCTGCATCCCGGCTCGATCGCGCTGCCGGTGGCCGCGGCCATTGCGCAGGCGCGCGGCGACGTCGACGGTCGCGCGTTTCTGACGGGCATCGTCGCGGGCTACGAAATCGGCACGCGGGTCGGCAATGCAGCCACCATGAGCCTGTTCTTTCGCGGTTTCCATCCGCAGGGATCTTCGGGTGTGTTCGTGGCCGCAGCCACGGCCGCTCGCCTGCTGGATCTGAACGCCGAACAGACCGTGCATGCCTTCGGCACCGCAGGTTCGCAGGCTGGCGGATTGATGGCGGCGCAGGAAGGCGCGATGGTCAAGCGCCTGCATTCCGGGCGCGCCGCGCAAAGCGGGGTCTATGCGGCGCAACTCGCGCAGCGCGGCTTCACCGGTATCACCGACGTGCTCGAAGCCGGCTACGGCGGCTACCTGAGCACCTACTCGGAACATCCCAATCCGGCGCGCCTGCTGGAGGGGCTGGGCAGCACCTGGGAGGCCGGCAAGATCGGCTACAAACCCCACGCATCGGTCACCAGCATCCATGCCGCCCTGGACGCGTTGCATGCATTGATGCAGACGCATCGGCTGCGCCCCGACGATATCGCCCGTGTGCGCGTCGGTGTCAGCCACATGACTTTCGTTCACTGCGCCTGGGAATACAAGGCGCAGGGCGTCACCGCCGCGCAGATGAATCTGTTCTACAGCCTGGCCGCGATCGCGCACGACGGCGAGGCCTTCGTCGAACAGTACCGGCAGGATCGGCTGGCCGACCCGGCGCTGCTTGCGTTCATACGCAGGATCGAGGCCTATGCCGATCCTGAGATCGACGCCATGGGGCCGGCCTTTCGCCATGCCGCCAGGGTGAGCGTCACGACCCAGGCGGGTCAGCAGCATTCGCTGGAGATTCTGAATCGGCGAGGCAGTCCGGAAAACCCGCTGAGCGCGGCCGATGTGCAGCGCAAGTTCCGGGCCATTGCCGGCGCGGTGCTGCCGGAAAGCCGCGTGGCGCAGCTCATCGAGCTGGCCGACGCGGTCGACCGGCCGGCCGGGCTTGCGCCGCTTCTGGCCGCGCTGTCCGACGCCCGCCAGCCGGCGGCTTGAACCCATCACCCATCCCTTCGCGGCTGGCCGCCTGGTGCCAGCCTGCCTGGAGTCAAGGCATGAACACGCACGTCCCCACCCTTTCGGAAGCCCTCGCCCGCCGTTTCGACGAGCTGCGTTTCGAGCAACTGCATTCCGACGATATCCACGCGATCAAGCGATTGCTGCTCGACTACCTGGGCGTGGCGGTCGCGGGCAGCCGCACCGGCTCCGGCAAGGCAGCGGCCGAGTTGGCCCGCAGCCTTGACGGTCGTGCCGAAGCGACGCTGATCGGCCATGCCGGCCGGGTGCCGGCGCTGTATGCGGCGTTCGCCAATGCGATCGCGTCACATAGCGTCGAGCTCGACGACATCGACGTGCTGGCGCTCTTTCACTTCAGCCCACCGGTGTATTCGGCGGCGCTGGCGGCCGCGGAGCAGGTCGGCGCCGATGGCCGGCAGCTGCTCGTCGCGCTGGCAAGCGGCTGCGAGATGATGGAGCGCGTCAGCAATGCGGCGAACAATTCGCTGCGCAATCGCGGCTACCACTCCACGCCGACCTGCGGCATTTTCGGCGCAACCGTGGCTGCTGCGCGGCTGCATGGCTTGTCGCAGGAGCAGACCGTTTCCGCGCTGGGCCTGGCAGGCGCGCAATCGGGCGGGCTGATGGAAATGTACGGGCCCTCGATGCAGAAGCGCTTCAATCCGGGCCCGGCCGCGCGAGGCGGGATCACGGCGGCGATGCTGGCGAAGTTCGGCTTCACCGGCGCCGCCACGATATTCGATGGAGAGCGCGGCTTTCTCGCTGCCTTTACCGATACCAACCAGCCGCAACGCATGATCGAAGGGCTGGGCGAGCGCTACCGCCTGGACATCGAGTTCAAGCCGTACTCCTGCGCGCGGCCGATCCACAACGCCATTGATTGCGCGCTGGAAATCCGGCGCCGGTATGCGCCGGACCTCGGTCGCATCGCCCGCATCGTCATGGCTCGCCACCCCGACTGGGCGCACTACCACCAGAACGCCACGCCCAAGACTTATCACGAGGCACAGGTCAGCCTGCCTTATTCGGTTGCCGTGGCGCTGCACGATGGCCAGGCGCTGTTTGCGCAGTATCGAGACGAAAGGCTTCAGGAGCCTTTGCTGCTGAAGCTCTCGCGCATGGTCGAGTTCGTCGTCGACGACAGCTTGCCGCGCGGCGTGTCGTGCCGCATGACGGTGACGATGGACGACGGCTCGCAGCACAGTTCGCAGATCGACTATCCGAAGGGCTCCATCCAGAACCCGATGTCGGATCTCGAACTGCGAGCCAAGTTCGATCACCTGGTGGTTCCGGTGCTCGGCGAAGCGCGCGCGCGCTCCATTGCCGAGGCCGTGATGACCGTCGAGGAACTGCAAGACGTCGGCGCGCTGACGTCGCTGCTTGCCGCCGGCCCGCAGTGAACCGGTACTGATCCACCTGCCTTCGGAAGCCGCTTGCCCCATGCAGGGCGCGACCGGCGACCGTAAGCAGGGTGCACGGCGGGCTTGCCCGTCCAACCATCGTTAGAGGAGACCTGACATGACCAAGCATCCCGTCCCATCGCTCGTCCGGCGCACCCTGCTGGGTGCGAGCGCGGTCCTCGGCCTGGCCGCATCGCTGGGTGTTTCGGCGCAGTCCGCCGCTTATCCTGACCGGCAGGTGCGGCTGGTGCTCGGCTTTCCGCCGGGCGGCTCGACCGACATCGTGGCTCGCATCGTGGCCGACCAATGGCGCAAAGAGCTCAAGTCGCCGATCGTGGTCGAGAACCGGGCCGGCGCCAACGCCACCATCGGAACGCATTTCGTGGCGCAGGCAGCCCCCGACGGCTACACGCTGACGCTGGCCGGGCTGAGCCCGCTGGTCATGGCTCCTTTGCTGACGACCACGCCCTATGACCCGCGCAAGAGTTTTGATGGCATCTCTTCGGTGGCCTTCACGCCCGAGGTGTTGGCGATCAACCCGAAGCTGTCGGCCACCAGCATCAAGGAACTGGTCGAGCTGTCGAAGCGCCGTCCGGTCACGATCTCTTCTTCCGGCAACGGCGGCTTGCCGCATCTGACCATCGAGCAGCTCAAGCTCAAGACGGGCGGCAACTTTCTGCACGTTCCCTACAAAGGCGCGAGCCCGGCCGTGACCGACACGATGGCAGGGCATGTGGATGCCGTCGTCATGGATCTGCCGGCGGTGCTGCAGTCGATCCGTAACGGTACGCTGAAGGGCATCGCCACTTTCCATACGGAGCGCAGCTCGTCGCTGCCCGACGTGGCCACCTCGGTGGAACAAGGCTATGCGGAGCTGCAGGCCGTGAACTGGCACGGCATCTTCGCGCCGGCCGGCACCGAAGCAGCGAAGCTCGATGTGCTCTATCGCACGCTGAACGCAGCGCTGAACAGCGCCGAGACGCGCGAGAAGCTGCTCGATGCGGGGTTCTTTCCGTTCACGCAGCCTTCGCGACCCGAATTCGCCCGTTACCTGGACAGCGAAATCAAGCGTTGGGAAAGCGTGATCAAGGCATCGAACATCAAGATTCAATAGTAACGAGGCCAAGGCATCGCGTTGGCGCGCGATGCCCGGCAACCGGGAAGAAAGCGATGAAGTTGTACGAAGGCATTGCGTCGGCCCTGATCGACGAAGGCTGCGAGACCATGTTCGGCGTCATGGGCGACGGCAACATGACGCTGTGGGCGGCGATTGGCGCGCAAGGCCGGATCGATCTGCGTTCCGCGCGGCACGAGGCCGCCGCGGTGGCCATGGCGGATGGATATTTTCGCGCCACCGGCAAGACCGGCGTGGCAACCGTGACCTATGGGCCGGGTTTGACGCAGACCGCCACGTCCTTGATTGCATCGCTCAGGAATCGCACGCCGCTGGTGCTCATCGTGGGGGATTTCGCGCGCAGCGACACCACCAACATCCAGCACTTCGATCACGCGCCTTTCGTCGAATCCTGCGGCATCCGCTACCTTCGCGCCAGCGGTCTGCCGAACGTCGCCAAGGAGATGGCGCAAGCCTTTCATTGGGCGCGCGTGCGGCGCGAGCCGGTCGTGTTCGGCATTCCGGTGGATCTGCTCGATGCGAGCCTGGATTGGGGTTTCGACTACGTGCCGGCATCGATCGGCGCCGAGCCGCCGATCGCATCTGCACCGCGCGACGCCATCGATGCGCTGGCCCGGCGTTTGATGCAGGCACGGCAAGCGGTGCTGATCGCGGGCCTTGGCGCGCGGCAAGCCGGCGCGCGCGAGCCGATCAGGCGGCTTGCCGCGCAAGCGGGCTGCCTGCTGGCCACCACGCTCAAGGCGAAGGGGCTGTTCAGCGACGACGCGTTCGACCTCGGCATCGTCGGCACCTATTCCAGCCGCCCGGCCGAGGATCTGATGGCCGAGGCCGATCTGGTGGTCGGCTTCGGCGCGGAACTCGGTTATCTCACGACCGAAGGCGGCCTGCTGTTCCCTGACGCCGAGGTCGTGCTCATCGATCGCGTCGCGGTGCCGGAAAAGCTGCCGTTTCTTAGTGCCGAGTACATCGCCGGTGATGCCTGCGAGGCTGCGCGAGCCTTGCACGAGGCATGCTCGGCGCTGGGCCAGGCGCGCGAAGGCGCACGCAATGCGCAGACGCTGGCGCGGCTGGGCCAGCCGTATCCGGCGCCGGCGCTGCCCACCGACGGCATCGATCCGCGCGAACTGGCGCGGCAGCTTTCCGGCTTGATACCGGCCGACGCGCGGGTCGTCGTTGGCGTCGGGCACTACTGGGGCTTCTTCATGATGTATACGGCGCTGCCCCATGGCGTCGATGCGCTGTACTCCTATCAAATGGGCGCCATCGGCCAGACGCTGTTCATCGGGCTGGGCGCGGCGCTGGCCGAACCGAGCCGCCGCCATATCGTCATCGATGGTGACGGCAGCCTGTTGATGAGCCTTCAGGAGCTGGAGACGGCGGCGCGCTATCGCTTGCCGATGACCGTGCTCGTATGGAACGACCTGGGCTATGGCGCCGAGGTTCACAAGCTCAAGGCCAAGGGGCTCGACGACTCGCTGGCGCGCTGGTCCGACACGACCGACTTCGCGGCGGTGGCGCGCGCCTTCGGCGGCGACGGTGCCGTCGTCACCCGCCTGGATCAATTCGCGGACGCGATGCGCCGATCGCTGGCCAGCGATTCCTTGTTCGTCATCGACGTTCGCGTTTCGCCCAGCATCAAGACCGATGCCTACTTGAAACTGCATTTCGGCATCGAGAACCAGGCGCCGTCCCTGCGCAAGATCTGAACGATGGAATTCGAAGACAGTTTCGAGCTGGACGCCGACCGCGACACCGTCATGAGGAAGTTCTCCGACGTGCCGGCCGTTGCGCGCTGCATCCCGGGTCTGGAGATGACGGGCCAGGATGAAGAGGGCCAATACCTGGGCACCATGACGATCGCTTTCGGTCCGAAGAAGCTTCGTTTCAGCGGCAAGGTCCGCTGCGACTTCGAACCGCTTGCCTATCGGGGCACGATCATCGGCGGCGGCATCAATCCGGCGCGCTCGGCGGCGGTGAAGGCGCACACGCTGTTCGAGATCGAGGCGCTGGCGCCGCGGGTCGCAGACGGGCCGCCGCGCAGCCGCGTGCAGATCTCGTCCAAGGCGGAGCTGAGCGGCGTGATTGCGCAGTTCGCCAATACCGGCGGCGTGGCGCTGGGCCGCGAGATCATGCGGCAGTTTTCCGCCAGGCTGGCGCAGGATCTTGCCGCGAGCGCGGCGATGGCGTCTGCATCGCCTGGGGCGGCCGCATCGTCTGCGTTGCCCGCGTCATCGGCATCGAGCGCATCGTCTGCATCCGCTGCGACGGCCGGCGCGCGGCAGCCGGCCGAGGCGCTCAGCGCATGGCGCCTGCTCGGCATGGTGTTGCGAGCTTGGTGGCGGCAGTTGCTCGGCAAGCGCTGAGCGTGACGGCTTCGGCATCCACCATCGCATGGCGGCACGATGAGCCCTGAGCGCCTGGCATTGCAGATCCTGTGCCTGAACGATTTCGAGGCGGCCGCCCGGGCGCGGCTGCCGCGGCCGATCTTCGGCTATGTCCAGGGAGCGGTCGAGGACAATCTGTCGTTTCGCATGAACGCAGATGCCTTCAGGCAGTATGCGTTCATCACCCGCACGCTTACCGACGTGTCGGGGCGCGATACGCGTCGCCACCTGCTGGGAAAGACCTATGCCAGTCCGTTCGGCATCTGTCCGATGGGTCTGCTCGGCCTTTCCTGCTTCGAGGGCGATCTGAACATGGTGGGCGCGGCGCGCGATGCCGACGTGCCTTGCATCATCAGCGGCGCATCGATGATCCCGATGGAGGAAATCGCCCGGCATGCGCCGCACACCTGGTTCCAGGCCTACGTCAAGGGCAATCCGGAAAGCTACCGGCCAATGCTGGCGCGGATCGATGCCGCGGGATTCCGGACGCTGGTGATCACCGTCGATATCCCGGTTTCCGCCAACCGCGAGAACAACGTGCGCACCGGCTTTACGACGCCGCTGCGACCCGGGCTGCGGCTGTGCATGGATGTTGCCACGCGCCCGAGGTGGCTGTTCGGCACGCTGCTGCGGACGCTTGCCAAGCGAGGCATGCCGTATTTCGAGAACTCGTTCGCGCAGCGGGGGGCGCCGATTTTTTCCCGCACGGCCAGTCGTGATTTCGGTGAACGCGATACGCTGGCTTGGTCGCATCTGGCCGACATGCGCGAACGCTGGAAAGGGCGTCTCGTTCTCAAGGGAGTGCTGGCCCCCGACGACGTCGATGCCGCGCGCCGACTGGGCATGGACGGCGTCATCCTGTCCAATCACGGCGGCCGGCAGCTCGACGGCGCGGTCAGCCCGCTGCACATGCTGCGCGACTGCCTGGGGCGAGCGGGCGCCATGCCGCTGATGCTGGACGGCGGCGTGCGCCGTGGCAGTGACGTGCTGAAGGCTGTCGCACTCGGAGCGCGCTGCGTGTTCATCGGCCGGCCGTTCAATTTCGCGCTGGCCACTGCCGGCAGGGCCGGCGTTGCGCATGCCATCGACCTGCTCAAGCGGGAAATCGATCGCGATCTTGCGATGCTGGGGGCGAACGATCTGGACCAGCTGGCTTGCCGGGCAAGCCTGTGCCATCTGGGCCGGGCTCCCGAGCCGGTGCCGCCGATGCTGGCATAGCTGCCTGGCCTCAGCGCTGCGCCGACGCCCGCCCTGGCTTCTTCGCTGCGCGTCGCGCCGTTTCGAAGCGCGCCACGTCGCCGCCGATGCGCGCGGTCAGGCTGATCGCCGCCGACCACAGCGCCTCTTCGATGCCCTTGACCGCGGTCTTGGTGAAACGGCCGCTGGGCCCGCTGACGGTGAGCACGCCGCGCAGGCGACCGTCGGCGCCGAATACCGGCACCGCGATGCCGGCCATGTCGGCTTCGATCTCGCCGTAGCTGTGCAAGATCAGCTCGCGTCGCGCGGCGTCGAATTGCGGATCCTGCAGTTGATCGAAGGCGAGCATCAGCTTGCCCGCCGCGCCGCGACCGAGCGGCCGGATGTCGCCGGGCTGCGTGTGGTCACGGATCAGGTGCGGCGAATCGACGCGCAGCAGGCACACGCGGTGCTCGCCGTAGCGTACGTTGAAGGCGGCGCTTTCTCGGGTGGCCGTTACCAGATCGCGCAGCACCGGCAGCACCCATTCGGTGGGAATGACGCTCGACTGGTAACGCGCGCCGAGCCGGAACGGCTTGGGCCCGATCTGGTAGGTGCCGTCGAATTCCTTGACCAGGTAGCCGCGCGTGGCCAGCGTTTCGGCGATGCGCAGGATGGTGCTTTTATACAGGCCGGTGCGTTCGCTGAGCTCGGTCAGCGTCAGCGAGCCGGGGCCGGCTTCGAAGGCATCGAGCACTTCGAGGGCACGCTCGACCGAGGCGATCGGGCTGGTGTCGAGGGGGTCTCTCCGGGGCATCGTGATGGGGCGCGGCCCTTGCGTGCGTCGTGCGGGCCGTTGCGCCAGCCGATGACGAACGCTGCCGGCGCGTCGGCATGGCAGTGGTCAGTGTCGTTTGCCCCAGTCTATCAGCAAGTCTGACAGCGTTCCGAGCAGCTCGGGCTTGTCGTCGAGATAGTGCGGCGCGCCGCGCAGATCGTGCAGCGTGCCGCGCGAGCCGGCGGCGGCGGCCCACTGCGCATGGTGGCTGGGAAAGGTGGTCTGGTCGGCGGTGTGATTGACGACCAGCACCGGCACCGAGGTCTGCGCCAGGCAGGCAGGGCCGTTGGCGCGCGTGTGTGCCGGGCTCCATTGGCTGAGGAACGAGCGCAGCGTGCACAGGCGCGCCAGGCCGTTGGCCGCGGCATTGGCGTGGCTGGCCTGGCCCTGGATCGAGCCCTGCTTGCGGTCATTGGCGTCGAGCGCCAGATCGAGCAGCCGCGGATCGGCCTGCGTGCGATGGATCAGGAACGGTTCGTCGGCCACTTCGATCGGCAAGCCCGCTTCGAGCTGGCGCAGCCGCGCCAGTACCCAGGCCGTGATGCGCGCCAGCCGCGCGTGCTGCGCGTCGCGGTAGCGCGCGACCCAGTCGGGCGAATACGGCGGCGGGTTCGATGCTTCATACATGTCGAGCGTGGGATCGCGCAGATCGGCATTGCGCTCGTCGAGCAGCGACGGATCGATCTTGGTCAGCAGCTGCTCGGCGCGCCCCGGATGTGCGCAAGTGAGCGCGATCGCGTCGGCCGGCGGCAAGTCGTCCGCTTGCAGATCGATCGGTAGGCCGTCGGGCGTATCGCTGATCGTCAGGCGCTCGGCCTGCTGCTGGTAGAACGACGCCAGCGAGCCGCCGCCGGAGTTGCCGATCAGCACGATGCGGCGATAGCCGCGGCCGCGCAGCCAGCGGATGCCGGCACCCAGATCCTGGATCGCGCGTTCCATCAGCAGCATCGTGTCGTTGGCGACGTAGCGCGTGTTGACCAGGAACACCGCTGCGCCGCGCTCGACCAGCGGCCTGGTCAGGTAATGGCTGTGGAAGTTGCTGGTCGGGTGCACCAGCACGAACACGGTGTCGGCGCCGGCATCGGGGGCGACCAGGCGGCAGAAGATCTTCGGATTGCGGCGCTGGATGCCGCTCTGGCTTTCCATGAAGCCGCCGGGCTTGACGGGGATTTCGATGAAGGTGTCCAAGATGGGTTCCTGATTCAGGCACCGCGTACGCGGTCGAGCAGAGGCGCTATGCCGATGGCGGGGGCGAGGTTGCCGCGCCACGCGACGTGGCCGTCGGGGCGTACCAGCACCCAGTCGCGGCGGTAGGCGGCGCGTACCGCGGGTTCGTCGCAGCAGATGACGTCGAGCGGCAGGCTGCGTTCACGCGCAGCGTCGAGCCAAGGGGTGGTGTCATTTGGCGCAGCCGCGCCGAGCTTGAGCAGCACCCAGCCGCGCCCGAACCAGTCGAGCGTGGAGCGTCCGTCGCTCAACCAGACGTGCGGCGCGCGCGCGCCCGGGCGGCTGGTCGGCCGATACACCATCACCTCGGTGGCGGGCAGCTCCTGCCATTCGATGTTCACCTCGCTGCCTTCGCTCAGGTGGACCTGCAGCCGTTGCCATTCGCGCAGCGTCACGCTGCTGATCGGGCTGCCGTCGGCAAGAAAACCCGACATCGGCTCGGCGGCGCCGCGTTCGGGGGCCAGCGCGATCGTTGCGGTCTGCTGTGCAGCATCGCGCGGATCGTCGGGGTAGACGAGCGGCGAATCGGCGTAGGTGTAGCCGAGATCGATACCCAGCTTGTACCACTCGCGCAGCATGGTGGCGGCAAAGCGCCGGCCGACCTCGTAGCGCAGCAGCGCGCCGTCGCGCGAGGCTTCGAGCAGCCCGGGATTGCTGCCCGGCGACATCATGCGGCGCCAGTTGCCGCTGGCTTCGCGCACCGCGCGCGCGCCGCAGGGGCGCCGTTCCAGGTCGTAGGTGTCGAGCAGGTTTGCACCGGCCCAGCCCTTCATCACCGCGTCGAGCTTCCAAGCCAGGTCGACGGCGTCCTTGATGCCGGTGTTCATGCCGAAGCCGCCGGTCGGCGAGGTGGCATGACAGGCATCGCCGGCCAGGAACGCATGGCCCTTGCGATACGCAGCGGCAACGCGCTCGCGGCGCACCCAGTTCAGCGTCGAGACGATCTCGTACTCGACCGGGCGGCCGATCATGCGATCGATGCGTGCGCGAATCTCGGCCTCGGTGAGGGCGCGGCGTTCATCGTTGAACAATTGCGCCCGCCATTCATCACGCCCGTTGATTGCCGACATCGTGCCGTAGGCGCCTTCCGGTCCGATGAACAGCCAGCGGTAGCCGGGGCGCTTGTCGTGATGCGCGAACAGGTCGGCGCAGCGAAACAGTACGTTGGTGGTGAAGTTGTGGATGCCTTCGCCGGTGAACGCGATGCCCAGGTGCTCGCGCACGACGCTGTTGGCGCCGTCGCAACCGACCAGCCAGCGGCCGCGCACGCGGCGCACGGGGCCGTTCTCGCCTTCCTGGTATTCGACGCTGACGCCGTGCTCGTCTTGCTGATGCGCGACGTAGCGTGCGTGAAAGCGCAGCGAATTGCCGGCGAACGATTCGGCGAAGCGGCGCAATATCGGATCGAAGAAATTCTGCGGGCAGCGGATGCGCGTCTCGGGGCTGGGCGAGGCGCCGCGGATTTCGGCGCCGCCCGAAGGAACGGTGAACGACTCGCGGCCGAGCTCGTAGCCGGCCAGGCTGGTCACGTAGACCATGTCCTGCGGGTAGTTGTCGGGAAACGGAAACCGCTTCATCTGCTCGATGAGCCCCCAGCGTCGGCAGAACTCCATGACCCGCAGGTCGATGCCGTCCATCTTGGGGTGGTGGACGATGCCGTCGGACTGCTCCAGCAGAATGCTGCGGCAGCCGCGCCAGCCCAGCTCGCCGGCCAGCGCGAGCCCGACCGGGCCGCCGCCGACGATGATGACGTCGGTATCGAGCGAAGCGTGTGCGGAATCGGTCATCTTCAGATGCTGTGTTCGAGTTCGACGTCGTGAACGGGTTGGCGCGTCTGCGCCCAGCGTTCCAGGATGCGGTGGGCGTCGCGTTCGGTGCGCTCGTCGGGCACCACCTTGCGATTGGTCAGTTCGAGCCGGTGGCCGCTGGGGTCGAAGAAGTAGATCGATACGCACAGGTGGCCGTCCTTCGGCCCGATCACCTGAACGCCGGCGGCTTCGAGTCGCGCCTTGGCGGCCAGCAGCGTTTCGCGATCCTTCACCTGCAGCGCCAGGTGCTGCACCCAGGCGGGCGTGTTCGGGTCGCGCCCCATCGGCGGCTCTTCGGGCGTTTCGAAGAAGGCCACGCAGCTGCCGTCTTGCATCGCGAAGAACACGTGGATGTGCGGGCAGCGTTCCTTGGTCGATTGCACGTGCGAATCGCTGACCGCTGCGACCAGGCGCATGTCGAGCAGCTTGGTATAGAACTCGGCGGTTTCCACCGCGTCTTTGCAGCGGTAGGCAACGTGATCGAGTCCGGTCGGGGTGAAAGTCATCTGGGTTCTCCGTGACGCGTGCGCCGGCCGGCGCAAGGCGGTCGAGTGGGTGAGGTGGGGGGATTATAGAACTATGTTCGAGAACAGTACATTTTTTAGAACGCAGTTCGATTATGGTACAGTGCGCCGTCTTGAATACCGACAGACGGGAGGAGATATCGTGAGCAATCCAGTGACAGTGATGGCGCGCCGACGCGCGCTTCGCGCGGCCGGCGCCGCGCTGATCGGTGCGGCATCGCATCGCGCGGCGGTGGCGCAGGCGCCGCAGTCCGGCCGCGTGATTCGCATCGTGGTGCCCTACGCCACCGGCGGCGGCACCGACATCCTCGGCCGCCATCTGGCCGAGGCGCTCGGTGCCGAGCTGGGCAGCAGCGTGATCGTCGAGAACCGCGCCGGCGGCAGTGCCAACATCGGCGCGATGACGGTGGCCAAGGCACCCGCCGACGGCGCGACGCTGCTGCTCGGCGATCTGGCGCTGGCGGTGAACCCGAGCCTGTTCAAACGCCTGTCGTACGACCCGGTGGCCGATCTGCAGCCGATCGCCACCGTGGCGACCGCGCCGCTGGTGCTGGTCGTGAACCCGTCGACGCCGGCCCGGACGCTGGCGGAACTGGTTGCGCTGGCCAAGGCCAAGCCCGGTACGCTGACCTATGCGTCGGCCGGCAATGGCAATCCGCCGCACATCGCGGCCGAGCTGTTTCGCACCACCACCGGCATCGATGTCGTGCACGTGCCGTACAAGGGCGTCGGGCCGGCGTTGAACGACGTGATCGGCGGGCAAGTGACGATGCTGTTCACCGGCATCAGCAGCACGCGCCAGCACATCGAGTCGGGCCGCGTGCGTGCGCTGGCGGTGACCGGTGCACGCCGGGCCTCGACCTTGCCGGCGGTGCCGACCACGGCCGAAGCGGGCTTTCCCGGCGTCGACGTCACTTCATGGTGGGGTCTGTTCGCGCCGGCCGGGCTGCCGCCCGAGATGGTGACGGATCTGTCGCGCGCCGCCGAAAAGGCGTTGGCGCAGGCGGCGTTGCGCCAGCGGCTCGATGCGCTGAATATCGACGCCGCCTATGCCGGGCCGGAGGCCTTGAAGAATCGCTTGCAGTCGGAAACCGCCCGCTGGGGCAAGGTGATTCGCGCGGCGGGGATCATGCCGGAGTGAGCGCCCCGGGGCTGGCTCCAGTGCGCCCGGATCGGGCGTGCGGAGCGCCTCTGCGGGGTCGAGACGCCGCAGAGGCAGGCTCACGCGTGAGATGACTGCTACGCAGCCGCCTTGCGCGACGCGCTCTTGCCCGCGGCAGCCGTCTTCTTCGCGCCCGCCGTCTTGCCGGCCGCTGCTTTCTTCGCCGGCGCTTTCTTCACGGCCGCTTTCTTGGCCGCCGTCGCGCCGGTCGCCGAGCCCGCCGTCGCACCCGCAGCGGTTTTTGCCGCGCCGGTCTTCGCCGCTGCCTTCTTCGCTACGGCAGTCTTGGTGGTCTTGGCGCCCGCTTTCTTCGCAGCGGCCGTTGTTTCGACCGCATCGGCGCCGGCTTCTTCGGCACCCGCCGAGCCGGCCGACTTGCGTGCCGCTGCGCCCTTCGCGGTCGATGATTTGTCGGCGGCAGCGCCGCCCTTGGCCGGGCGCGGCTCGAACTCGAAACCGATCTTGCCGTCGGCACCGCGCACCAGATAGGCCTTGAACTTGCGCCGCGTGCGCGACGATACGAAGCCTTGCAGCAGGTCGGTGCGGCCTTCGGCCAGCAGCTTGCTCATCTGCTCGCGCGCGACTTCCTGCTGCAAGATGATCTTGCCGGCGCGGAAATCGCAGCTGCGCGATGGGCCCACCGATTTTTCGCAGACGTAGCTCATGCCGTGCTCGAACACGCGCGCGCTGCATTTCGGGCACGGGCCCAGGCTGGGCTGGTCGCCGAAATCGACCGGCTCCGATGATTCGTCATCGCCCGAGCCCTGGCCGAAATCGAATTCGAGCTTGTGCTCGTCGGTGAGTTTCAGGATCGCCGCGAACGGCCGGCCGAGCCGGCTGCGAAAGCCTTGCAACGGGCCGATCTTGCGCTCGCGCAGCAGCTCTTCGGCCTCGGCCACTTCGAGCTGGCGCCCGCCGGGAATCTTGGTGATCGAGAAATCGCAGCGCGTGCAGGCGAAGCGCTTGTAGTTCTCCTGCACCACGCCGCCGCATTTCGGGCACGGCGTGGCCAGTGTCGCGTAATCGCCGGGCACGGTGTCGGCCTGGTAATTCTTGGCGCGTTCGACGATCTGCCGCGTCATGTCGGCGATCTGGCTCATGAACTCTTCGCGCTGCAGCCGGCCGCGTTCCATCTCGGACAGCTTGTATTCCCACTCGCCGGTGAGCTCGGGCGCGGTCAGCTCGGCCACGCCCAGGCCGCGCAGCAGCGTCAGCAACTGGAACGCCTTGGTGGTGGGGATCAGTTCCTTGCCGTCGCGGATCAGGTAGTTCTCGGCGATCAGCCCTTCGATGATCGCGGCGCGCGTGGCCGGCGTGCCCAGGCCTTTCTCGGCCATGGCTTCGCGCAGCTCATCGTCTTCGACCAGCTTGCCGGCGCCTTCCATCGCCGACAGCAGCGTGGCTTCGGTGTAGCGCGGCGGCGGCTTGGTGGCGAGCGCCTGTAGCACGATCTCGATGGTGCGCACGATCTCGTTCTGCTTGATCGGCACCAGCGTGTCGTCGGTGCCGCCTTCGCGGCCGTAGATGGCCAGCCAACCGGGATTGACCAGCACGCGACCTTCGGTCTTGAACGATTCGCCCTCGACGCGCGTGATGCGCGTGGTGACCAGGTATTCGGCGGCCGGATAGAACACCGACAGGAAGCGGCGCACGACCAGGTCGTAGATGCGCTGCTCGGCATCCGACAGCGCGCCCGGCTTGGGCGCCTGCAGCGTCGGGATGATCGCGAAGTGGTCCGACACCTTGCTGTTGTCGAACACGCGCTTGTTCGGACGCACCCATTCCTTGGCCAGGATCTGCTTGGCGAACGGGCCGTAGCTGCGGTCGTCTTCGAGCACGCCGAGCGTCGATTTCACCGTGCCCAGATAGTCTTCGGGCAGTGCGCGCGAATCGGTACGCGGGTAGGTGAGCACCTTGTGCCGTTCATACAGCGCCTGCGCGATCGACAGCGTGGTACGCGCCGAGAAGCCGAAGCGCGAGTTGCCTTCGCGTTGCAGGCTGGTCAGGTCGAACAGCGCCGGCGCCAGTTGCGTGCTGGGCTTGGATTCTTCGGAAACCTCGCCGGGCTTGCCTTCGCAGCGCGCGACGATGTCTTCGGCGCGCTGGCGTTCCCACAGGCGCTCGGCGCGGCCGTCGGGGTCGGTGTCCGAACGCTTGAAGCCGGGATCGATCCAGCGGCCCTGATAAGTGCCCGCTTCGGCCTGGAAGGTGGCGTGCACTTCGAAATAATCGCGCGGCACGAAGCGCTTGATGCGTTCCTCGCGCTCGACGACGATGGTCAGCGTCGGCGTCTGCACGCGGCCGACGGTGGTCAGATAGAAGCCGCCGTCGCGCGAATTGAACGCCGTCATGGCGCGCGTGCCGTTGATGCCGACCAGCCAGTCGGCCTCGGAGCGGCAGCGCGCGGCGTCGGCCAGCGGCAGCATCTGCTGGTCTTCGCGCAGATGGGCGAAGGCCTCGCGGATGGCGGCCGGCGTCATCGATTGCAGCCACAGCCGCCGGATCGGCTGCCTGGCCTTGGCGTGCTGCACGATCAAGCGGAAAATCAGCTCGCCTTCGCGGCCCGCGTCGCAGGCGTTGATCAGGCGGTCAACGTCTTTGCGCTTGATCAGCCGCGTCAGCAACTTAAGCCGGTCTTCGCTGCGCGGGATCGGCTGCAGGTCGAAATGCGGCGGGATCACCGGCAAGTGAGCGAACGACCACTTCCCGCGTTTGACTTCGTACTGCTCGGGCGCGGCGATCTCGACCAGGTGGCCGACGGCCGACGACAGCAGGTAGTCGTCGCTTTCGAAGTAGTCGCCCTGACGGGTGAAACCGCCGAGCGCACGCGCGATGTCGGCGGCGACTGAAGGCTTCTCTGCAATGATCAGGGCTTTGCTCATGGGCTTACCGGCAAGGGTAGCGGCCGGCAGCCCGCGGCTTGGCCGCGGGTGCGCGGTCGGCACCCGAAAAGGGCGCCAATCATAAGTGGCCCTCGCCGCGGCATGCAAGCCGGGCCCCGGCGGGACCAGGGGAAGTCAGCTTGACTTCCTTGACAGAAATGGTGTGGGCGGTGTTCATGGCGACTCTGTTCGGCGGCGTACGAAGCGGCCATCGGAGCGGCGTTCGACCAGGCCGGACAGCTCCAGCTCGACCAGCCGGGCCGCCACCTCGGCCGCGCCGGCGCCGCTGCGCGCGATGATGCCGTCGATGTCCAGTGGATGCCAGCCGATGGCGGCCGGCGTCATCGATTGCAGCCACAGCCGCCGGATCGGCTGCCTGGCCTTGG
>JAFKGG010000065.1 GCA_017307915.1 Burkholderiales bacterium
GCGAATAGGTGCATGATCCCGAAGGCCACCCACGGGTGCAGCGCCGTCTGTACGCGTACGACAGGTGGCAGCAGCTCGCGCTGGGCCAGCCGCAATTGCCTGAGCGGTGCGGCCAGGTGGTGTGCGTCTTTGGCGTCGTCGTGGTCGCGCAGCTTCTGCGCCGCGCGCACCACCATGTCCAGCGGCCGCTCGCGCGTGGGTAGCGGCAGCGCGGGCGTCAGCATGCCGAGCACCACGCCGGCCAGCGTGGGGTGCGCGCCAGTCATCAGCAGGCCGATCCAGACGATGGCGCCGGGTAGCACGTAGGCGAAGGCCGAGCCCATGCCCATGCGCTGGAAGCCCAGCACCACGAGGATGCCCATCGCAGCGACGAGAAAGCCCGACAGGTCCAGGCCGCCCGAATAGAACAGCGCGATGATGAGCACGGCGATGATGTCATCGATGATGGCCAGCGCCAGCAAAAAGACGCGCACGTTGGAAGGAATGCCCCGGCCCAGCAGCGCGAGCACGCCGACGGCAAAGGCGATGTCGGTAGCAGTGGGCACGGCCCAGCCCTGCAGGCGCGATGCATCGGTGTTCAATGCCACGTAGATCAGCGCGGGCACGGCCACGCCACCCAGCGCCGCCATGATCGGCAGGCTGGCCTGGCGCAGATTGCTCAAGGCGCCTTCGTGGATTTCGCGGCGGATTTCCATGCCCACGACCAGAAAGAAGACGGTCATCAGGCCATCGTTGATGATGAAGTGCAGCGACTGGGAGAACGTGAAGCCGCCGATGCCGAGAGAGACCGGCAGATGCCAGAGCGCGTGATAGCTGTGGGCGAACGGCGAATTAGCCCAGATCAGCGCCATGGCGGCGGCGATCAGCAGCACGATGCCGCTGGCGGCTTCGATGTGCAGGAAACGTTCGAGGGTGGCGAAAGCGCGTTCGGCCAGAAGCTGGGCGCGCGGCAGATCCTGCCGCGAGGTATGGCGGTGCATGGTCGTCGAAACTCCGCGTGGCGGCCCGACCGACGCATGAACCTGTCCCGCCGCGATATGCAGCTAACACCCGACCAGCATTTTACAGGTGGCATCGACAAATTCGACCATGCCCAGCCGACGCTCGCTCCCGGAACGGGGGGCCCGACGAGGCGGGGAGGAGGTAGGCTATCGCATCGACCTCGGCGAAAAACCCCTCATCGCGCACGGTCAACGCTTGCCGGCCTGGGGCGCCCATGGCAAGCGCTACGTATGCGCAGGGCTCGCTGAAGAAGGTGTCGCCGATCGGCCGGATGCCTGGGTGACTTGGTCTACGATAACGCAGTGCCCGGGGAAGGCGCTCGACACGAAGTGTCGTTCGTACCGCCTTCTGCCGTTCACCCACGCTGCCTGAAGCACCGGTGCCGCCATCGCAGGAACGCGCGGATCACCGGCATGCCTGCTCCGGCTGAGGCGAAAGCAAGATCAGTTTGATAGGAGACCCTAGTGAAGCAAGTCGAAGCATCGGAGCCGCAATCGCGCACCGGCGGCATCCTGCCGCAAGTGTTCTTTCCATCCGCCGGTCTGGTGCTGATACTGGTGTTGTTGTCATTTCTCGCGCCGCAAAGCACGCAGGCGCTGTTCGAGGCGGCGAAGACCTGGGCCGCGAACGAAGCGGGCTGGTTCACCGTGCTGTCGGTGGCCGGCTTCCTCGTGTTCGTCATTGCGCTGGGCTTCAGCAGCCTCGGGCGGCTCAAGCTCGGTCCAGACCACAGCGTGCCGGACTACAGCTACACCACGTGGTTCGCGATGCTGTTCGCAGCCGGCATGGGCATCGGCCTGATGTACTTCGGGGTGGCCGAGCCGGTGATGCATTTCGCGAAGCCTCCGGTCGGCGATGCGCAGACCGTCGAGGCCGCGCGGCAGGCCATGCGCATCACGTTCTTCCACTGGGGCATCCACGCCTGGGCCATCTACGCGGTGGTGGCGCTGTCGCTGGCTTATTTCGGGTACCGGCACGGCTTGCCGCTGCGCATCCGCTCCGCGCTCCATCCGCTGATCGGCGAGCGCATCCATGGGCCGATCGGGCATGCGGTCGACACCTTCGCGGTGCTGGGCACGATCTTCGGCCTGGCTACCTCGCTCGGGCTGGGCGTCATACAGATCAACTCGGGGCTGCACTATCTTTTCGGCACGCCGGTCGCAGGTGCCGTGCAGGTGGCGCTGATCGTCGGCATCACCGCGATCGCTACGGTATCGGTCTTCACCGGCCTGGACCGTGGCGTGCGCCGCTTGTCGGAATTCAACATGATCTTGGCGGTGGCGTTGCTGGTGTTCGTGCTGGTCACGGGGCCGACGGTTCACCTGCTGCAGGCCTTCGTCCAGAACACCGGCATGTACGTGTCCAACGTGTTCGGCATGACCTTCAACCTGTACGCTTACCGGCCTACCGAGTGGATCGGCGGCTGGACGCTTTTCTATTGGGGCTGGTGGATTGCCTGGTCGCCGTTCGTGGGCATGTTCATCGCGCGCATCTCGCGCGGGCGCACGGTTCGCGAGTTCGTGATCGGCGTGCTGCTGGTGCCGCTGGGCTTCACATTCCTGTGGATGACGATCTACGGCAATGCCGCGCTGCACATGATCATGGCCGACGGCGCCAGCGATCTGATGAATGCGGTCTCGGCCGACAGCTCGGTGGCGATCTACAGTTTCCTCGAGAAGCTCCCTTTTTCCGGGGGCACCTCCGCCATCGCCACGCTGCTGGTGGTCGTGTTCTTCGTGACGTCGGCCGACTCGGGTGCACTGGTCATCGACATGCTGTCATCGAAGGACGACGGCGAATCGCCGGTATGGCAGAGGATCTTCTGGGCGCTGCTGGTGGGGGCGATCGCCATCGCCCTGCTCATCGCCGGCGGCCTGACGGCACTCCAGGCAGGCACCATCGCCGCGGCGCTGCCGTTCACCGTGGTCATGATTCTGGCGTGCGTGGGCCTGCTGCGGGCCATGCGGCTGGACGTGGCCAAGCGCGAGGCGATCCGCACGGCGCGCCTGGCGCCGGGAGCCATGATCGAGGTGGACTGGCGAGGCCGCCTGCGTGCGCTCGTGCATCAGCCGAGCCGGCAGGAGGTGCTCTCGTTCCTGCGTGGCCACGTGCGCCCGGCGCTGGAAGAGGTCGCGGCGGAACTGCAAAAGCAGGGCCTGCCCGCGCGCACGGACACCGGAGCAGACGGCCGCGTGTGGTTGGAAGTGGGCCATGGACAGGAAGCGGATTTCTTCTACTCGGTGCGCCCGCATCCGTATAACCCGCCATCGTTCGTGCTGGAGGACCCGCGCCGTAAGCACAAGAACGGGGACCGGTACTACCGTGCCGAGGTACACCTGCGCGAGGGTGGGCAGGACTACGACGTCATGGGCTGGCGCAAGGAGGAGATCATCCACGACGTCCTGGACCAGTACCATCGCCACATGCACTTTCTGGATGCCGTGCGCTGATCCGCCTGCGGCGAACCGCGCGGTGATCGCCATCAATCGGCCGCCGTGCCCGCGCGGCGGCGCGAACGAGCTTGATGGCCGGGCAGTGGCTCGGCGGCCCCTCCTGGGCTGTTCATCGAACGGCGGGAACGCCGGTTGCGGCGACGCGCACCGGCGCGCCGCGTGCGATCACGACGATCGCGATGACGGCGCCGGCCGTCAACCAGGTGGCCGCATCGACGCGTTCGCCGACCAGCGTGGCGGCGAAGATCAGGCTGAAGAACAGTTGCAGCAATTGCACCTGCGAGACGCGCGCCACGCCGCCCAGCGCCATGCCG